>JACRCP010000372.1 GCA_016218965.1 Deltaproteobacteria bacterium
GGAGTGTCCGGGGAACGTCGAGAACGGTCCCGAGTCGGTCGTCCATGGACGACTGTATGCCACAGTCACGACCCTGTGTCCAGAAAAATCTTCAGCCAGCTGCGGTTGGGTAGATGTGTATAACGTTCAGGGTGTAAACCCGTGGATCGGGTGCGGACAGGAAAAAAAGCCCCAGAGGGGCGGCACAATGCGGCGGACATTTGACCGATTCACAACCCGGAGGAAACCATGAGACATCAGGGCGGAGCGTTCGTAGCGATTCTCGTGTTCGGTCTCCTCTCCCTCGGCTGTGAAGACAAGATCGAACTTAAAACCTTTTCGGTCGACCCGCCCGAGTTCTCCCCTGACGGCGACGGCGTGGCCGACACCACCAAGCTCACCGTCGACGCCCAGGCGTCTGTAACCGAGGCGCACTTCAAGGACAGCGCCATGACGTTTTCGGAGTCCGTCTACATCGATGTCAAGGATTCGGCGGGCGGCATCGTCACGACCTCCAGCCAGACCCAGCCCCTCGACCGCGCCGGGGCGCTCAAGCAGGGCAGCCTCTACGCCCTCAAGACCCCCAAGGTCGACTACTCTTGGAACGGGAAGCTCCCAGACGGCTCGTACGCCCCCGACGGGGAGTACAACGCCACCGCCACGGCCAAACTTGTCGGAACCAAGAACGGCACACCGAAAGTGCTGGACGCTGCTGAAGCGAAGACAGCCAAGATCACCGTCGTGAAGTCCGTGCCGTTCATTACCGCGGTCTCGCCTGCCGACGGCAGCAGGCTTCTCTACGTCGCGAGGACGGACATCACAGTCTCCGTGAGCGATGCCAACGGAGCGGATGTGAAGCTGAATGGGGACTCGTACTCCGGCAGACGGCAGGATGGCTTCATCTTCAGGAACGTGGCGCTCAAAAAGGGTGTCAACGCATTTCAAGTCCAGGCCACGGATGCGGCGGGTCAAACCTGGAACTACAAATTCTCCCTGGAGAGCATCCAGAGAAGCGCCGACGGTCTCGTCCTCCCCGATGAAGGCGGCATTGTTGAGGTTGCCGAGAAGGCCAGTCCCATTCGCGGGGCAACGGTCATCCTGTACGTCGGTGCGCTGTCGGCGCCGACAACGGTTTCGCTGGCGCCTGCGTTTGGCTCCACCGCGTCGGGCAAGGCGCCTCATATCCCGGTGGGAACGCCGGTGAGGATTTCCCCCGAGAACACCGCCTTGAACATCAGCGCGGACGTATTCCTGCCGTACGACAAGGAACTGCTGAGGCTGGTCGGGAGCTACTCCGATGAGCTTGCGATCGTGAAAGAAAGCGAGGATAGTGTTGTTGAGGTTGAGAAGTCGTTGCAGGCCCAGAGGAAAGCACACGTGAATGGCAGCGTTTCGGAGTTCGGCGTGTTTCTCCCGGTCGCGTTGTCGCAGTTGAACTCGGTGACGTGGGAGTATGCGGGCGGCGGGAATACCACGCCGAACAAGGACGGCACGCCAGTAGCTGATGTGGGCTTTGACAAACCGATCAACAGTCTCCAGGTCGATGAAAGCGGCAACGTGTATGTTTTGACCGAGGATACCCTCTACAGGATTGACTCGGCCAGCCAGGTGGCAAAGAACATCCTGGACAAACACAGCGCCAATTGGCCGGCCGGCGGGATTGCGACCTCGATGTCCCTGTCGCTGGACGGGACGGTGGTGTACGTCGCCTATGCCTTCGGATTGATTGAGTCGTTCTACCTCGACGGGGCGGGTGCGGTGACCGGGAGCTTCCAGGTGAACGGGACGACCGGGGCGCAGCTCCCGCAGGACGGTGTGCACATCAGGAACATCAAGTTCCTTCTTCCGATGGGGATACTGGCTTTGGGAGACGACGAACTTGTGGTCGTCGATTCGATCAAAGGCCAGATCTACCGGGTGGACCGTGAGGGAATGGTACACACGATCGCCGGGGCCGGGGTCGGAGGGAAAAACGAGGACGAGCCGCACCCGGCAGTCGAGGAACACCTCACGTTTCCGACGGAAATGGAGGTGGCGGTCATCGGGAAGGCTGCGGTGGGGCGGGACCTGACGAAGGTGCTTTTCTTTGCGGACACGATCGGGAACAGGATTCGGGCGGTCAACATCGGCCAGTATGCGGCAAACCTGTTCGGCACGGACCTCCCGCCGGACTACATCATGACGGTGGCGGGGAAGAAATGCGAGTTGCCGGGCTGGCTGCAATGGCTTTGCGGCGGCTACTCTGGCGACGGCGGCCCCGCAAAAGGGGCTTTGCTCAAGCGGCCGCAAGGGGTCGTCTACAACGACGTGGAGGGTTCGCTGGTTTTCGCGGACACGGGCAACAACGCGTTGAGGGTGGTGTCAAGAGGCGGCAACATCTCGACCCTCGCCGGCGGGTCCCCTGTTGCGGGATCGGTGTACTCAAGGCACACGAAGTTGCCGCAGCCGAGCCACGCCGCCTTGAGTTTCTACAACAGGTTTGGGCTGGAAAAAGACTTGAGCGGCAGGGTCCTGGTGGCCACGGACGGGAAGATCCTGAACTGGACCGCCGAGGCGTTCAGCGTCACGCCTCAAGATCCAATCATCAAGGCCGTGAACGAGGACATCTTTTTCACCATCGATTTCAGTTCGGCGTACGAGGCGATGTCAAAGCAAGGCTACAGCTTCCAACCCGGCCCGGCGTCATTCAAATGTTTCAAGGTGGCGTGCAGCCGCATTCTGACCCCGGGGTTCTACCTCAAGGAATTCGCACCGGGTTTCTGCAGCAACTTGGTGCCTCCGGGGAAGTTGTCTTTGGACAACGATTCGATTGAGATTGCTCAGTGGGACTACAGGACCTGCCGGCAGAGGGCGGACGACTACTACTCATCCAGCCCGTACTACAACCTGGGGATTCCGTTGTACGATGATGCAAAGAAGACCAAGAGGTTCTATTATGCCGATACAAACGGTTACAATGGACGGATTGTTCCGGGAAAAGATCGGTGGAGATTCGACTTCCGTTTCGAAAAACCTGACGGGGCCAAGAAACACCTCTACCTCTATGTGAACACCGGGGCGGGACTCAGAGACAAGGCTCTGCCGGTGTTCAGGGGTGTGGACATCAGCGTGTTCAACGAGTTTGCGGACAGCACGGCCCTTCGAAAAGTGCCCGACCGGGTGCCGAACTGCGATGCCGACTGCGAGACGGCCTGTCTTTCCGACGGCTCGATGAGGGACAAGTCGATCTGTTCGCAATACCTCATCGGCCAAGTGAGGTGGCCGATAGACACGAGCACGGGCAATTACTACCCCGGTACCAAAACGTCCATCAGCGATGCCGAGGCGCTGCATACGGCGATGTTCAGCGTGGACAAAACGAAGGGTTTGAGGACCGCCTTGTTCCGGGAGTTCATAAACAAGATGGACGAGATTGGGGCCGATACGATCGGCATCCAACTCAGGATCGGATTCATGAAGGCGAAGACGAAGGGGGCCGGCGGTCTTGAGCAGTATCGGTTCTTCCACGCGCCTTTCGATTCGCAGACCTTTGAGTGGATGAGAGACGTCATCCAGATGGCAGGAAAGAACGTCGGTACACGCAAAGGGATAAAGAAATTCGTTGTGCTCCCTGTCTGGAATGACCTGTACAAATCAGTTCCCGAGGGTTCCCTCGATCCCGTTTCACTGGCAAACTACTCCAAGATCTCCTACAAGATGGAAAGTAACTTGTATCAGTTTAAATCGCAGGGCGGGGGAATAATTGATGACGAGCAAGGGACCGACCTTGCCACATTCAACCTGTTTTTCGACGGTCCGGTGGATGTTGAAGACTACGACGTCAAGTACAAGTTCGAAAACGGAGAATGGCTCAACACGGTAACCCCCAAAGGCGGTCGTTTGCACTGTGACGCCACAGATTGCGGATGTCAGAGGATACTCGGCATCTACAACTACAAGTGCCTCATCACGAGCCTGCTGGAGTCGGTGAAGGACCTCTCGAACGACAACGAAATCTACATGGTTTTGGCAAACGACTACACCAGGGTAGTGTCGAAAATGAACGATACGCTTGCCGATATGAAAACCCATTGTCCGAACTGCAAGTTCGAAGGCGCCATGTTCGCGCTCAGTTTCGACAAGCCGGTGGTCAGGGACTTCTACTTGCTTTCCTCGCCTTCACAAGTCCCGAACGTCGGCATCAACCTCGGCTTCGAAGTCGCCTGCGTCGACCCGGCGGACAACGATCAGGCCGGGGTGAATTCGATAAGCAGGCGGGTTTGCATGTACAACATGGGCGGGTTTGACAACCATACGGGGGAGTGCAGTTTCCCGTGGAAGAAGGACAGCTCGACGGAAACTGTCGAGTTTGATGTGGACGACCCCTTTAGCAGATGGTTTGCACGCCGATCCTGCAACGAACTTGGCATCTGCACTCAACACCAGAAACCGCCGTACGCGTACGACATGTCAAGAAAGGAGTACTACGACGTCGGCGAAGAGTACATGTACATGATGTTCAGCGAGCAGTTGGCGCACAAGGCGTGCGCCAACGTCATCGCCCCAGCCAACAAGCCATTGACGGTTCATGGGTTCAACCTCAACCTGTACGCGTTAAGCCCGTACCAGCCCGGGAACGGAGAGCCTTCGTCTCCGATGAAAGACCACCAGCAGCAGGTGGACGTGGCCGAGGCGATTGTCGGCGGCCTGTTCCCGCAGAGCGTGAAGATGAAAACCAAGATCCGCGACATGTACGGAGATTGTCCCTCCGACTGGGACACGCTGTATGAAGAGTGCCTCGGCAGCGTGGGTCTTGGCGGTCTGAAGTTCAACAACCAGTCGTTGCCGGTGGAGCCCAATCAGGACAAGACGACGGCGCCTTTGGACATCTTCGATCTGCCGGTGTCCGAGTACATCAGGCTCCTGTTCGGGAAGTGGTGACAGCGGGGGTGCCATGAAAGGCAGGGGTCAATCGCTGGAGCTTCTCGGCGCCGCCACCGCGTGCGTGGTCGTGTCTTGGGCGTGCACCTCGCAGGTGGCCGAACCCGACCAGGACGCATCTCATCACGACGCAGGGAGCGGCTGCTGTGACGGTATGGCAGCAGAAGGCGGATCCATTGACGACGGATCATTTGATGGTGGGTTTGACGGGTCGGACACCGACGCCGGCACCGATGCTGCAATCACCCAGCATAAGGCCATTATCGTTGCGGTGGGTGGGGCTCACACCTGCGCCTTGACCAGCGAGGGCGGTGTGAAGTGCTGGGGAAGTAACTACAAGGGCCAGCTTGGCATCGGGGCGGCTACAAATCAGGAATCCACGCCGGTAGACGTTTTGGGGTTGACGAGTGGTGTGAAGGCGGTTACGGCGCGATCTAGCCACACGTGCGCCTTGACCAGCGCTGGCGGGGTGAAGTGCTGGGGGCAAAACGACCGCGGTCAGCTAGGCAACGGGACGACAACATACTATTATCCGACATCCACGCCGGTGGACGTTTTGGGGTTGACGAGTGGTGTGAAAGCGGTTTCGGCGGGTTACAAACACACTTGCGCCGTGACGAGCGCCGGTGGGGTGAAGTGCTGGGGGGAAAATGAATACGGCCAACTTGGCGACGGGACGTCGGTAGGCAAATCCACGCCTGTGGACGTCTTGGGGTTGACGAGCGTTGTGAAGGCGGTCACGGCGGGCGGGGATCACACCTGCGCCTTGACCGACGAGGGCGGTGTGAAGTGCTGGGGGGCAAACGACCGCGGCCAGCTTGGCAACGGGACGACGACATACCGGGAATCCACGCCGGTAGACGTTTTTGGGTTGACTAGCGGTGCGATGGCGGTCACGGCGGGATCTAGCCACACGTGCGCCGTGACTAGCGCCGGCGGGGTGAAGTGCTGGGGGATGAATGTATACGGAGGACTAGGCGACGGGACCCAAGTTGACAAATCCACGCCAGTAGACGTTTTGGGGTTGACGAGCGGTGCGATGGCGGCCTCGGCGGGTGGGGGTTGCACCTGCGCCGTGACGAACGGCGGCGGTGTGAAGTGCTGGGGGTACAATTACTACGGCCAACTCGGAGACGGGACCTATGATGATAAATCAACCCCGGTGGACGTCTTGGGGTTGACTAGCGGTGTGATGGCGGCCACGGCGTGTGGGAATCACACCTGCGCCGTGACGAACGGCGGCGGGGTTAAGTGCTGGGGGGAAAACACCACCGGCCAGCTTGGCATCGGGACGGCTACATATCAGGAATCCACGCCGGTAGACGTTTTGGGGTTGACTAGCGGTGCGATGGCGGTCACGGCGTGCGAGGGTCACACCTGCGCCGTGACCAACGAGGGTGGGGTGAAGTGTTGGGGGATAAACCTAGACGGTCAGCTCGGAGACGGGACGACGCGAGATAGATCCACGCCTGTGGATGTTTTGCAGTTGACTAGCGGTGTGATGGCGGCCACGGCGGGTGGGGATTATACCTGCGCCGTGACGACGTCCGGCGGGATCAATTGCTGGGGAAATAATGAACATGGCCAGTTAGGTGACGGGACGTCGGTGGATAAACTCACGCCTGTGGACGTCTTGGGGTTGTCGAGTGGTGTGAAGGCGGTCACGGCGGGCTTCAGTCACACTTGCGCCTTGACCAGCGCCGGGGCGGTGAAGTGCTGGGGGGGAAACTCCGCCGGCCAGCTTGGCATCGGGACGGCTACATATCAGGAATCCACGCCGGTTGACGTTTTGGGGTTGACTAGCGGTGCGATGGCGGTCACGGCGGGTGGGAGTCACACATGAGCCGTTACGAGCGCTGGCGGGGTGAAGTGCTGGGGGGAAAACGACCGCGGCGAGCTCGGCGACGGGACGTCGGTGGACAAATCCACGCCTGTGGACGTCTTGGGGTTGACGAGTGGTGTGAAGGCGGTCACGGCAGGCTTCTACCACACCTGTGCGTTGACCAGTGCGGGCGGGGTGAAGTGCTGGGGGTACAACCACTTCGGCCATCTTGGCAACGGGACATCGGTGGACAAATCCACGCCAGTGGACGTTTCTGCGTTGGATAGCGGCGCAATGGCGGTCACGGCGGGTGGGAGTCACACCTGCGCCGTGACGAGCGGCGGCGGGGTGAAGTGCTGGGGGGGTAATTACAACGGCCAGCTTGGTGACGGGACCTATGACAACAAATCAACCCCGGTGAATGTTTTTGGGTTGACTAGCGGTGTGATGGCGGCCACGGCGGGTGGGAGTCACACATGCGCCGTGTCGAGAGGAGGCGGGGTCAAGTGCTGGGGGGAAAACGACCGCGGCGAGCTCGGCGACGGGACGGCGTGGACGGGATATCCTGTCGATGTTGCGGGCTTTGGTCCTTGACGGCCGCGGCGATTTCGGATGCACGACACCGGGACCGTGGCAGTCTCGATACGTTCGTTCGCAACTCTCTCGGTTTCAACGCCCGGGCTTGGTTGACGCCCGGGTCACTGGTGGCGCCCCTGCCGACGCCGGCGCCGATGCGTCCCTGGAAGGCCGCGACGCGGGGATCTGACGCCGTGTCGTCAGTTGTGAGTCGTTGGTCGTGAGTCGCGAGTCGTTCGTCATCCGTGCTCACGCCGCAAGCGCCACTTTGCCAACGGCTTCGACTTTGAGTTCCGGGGCGAGCTCGTGGTACGCGAGGACGTGGAGATCGGGCATCTCGGATTCGATGATTTTCCGCAAAAACGGCCGGCAGGCGGCCTCGGTCACGAGGGCGGGGAACACGCCCAGCGCGCCCGCGCTTTTCACTTCGTCCCTGATCTTTTCGATGATGGCCCGGGCATCCTTCGGGTGAATCGTCAGGCACTGCCGCCCGCCCGCCTCGGCAACCGAGTCCAGGATGGCGCCCTCGACCGACCTGTCCACCAGCATCACCGGGAGCGAGACGCCCGCGCCTCGGATACGGGCGCAGATCTGGCGCCTAAGCGCCTGCCTTGCGGCCTCGACTAGAATCGCCGTGTTCTCGACGGGGCCGACCGCCGCGGCGGCCTCGAGTATCGGCTTGAGGTCGCAAAGCGGGACGCGCTCTTCGAGGAGTTTTTTCAGCAGTTCGGCCAGGCGCGCGTACGGCAGGATGCGCGGGACGGCCTCCTTGACCAGCGCCGGATAGAAGACCTGAAGCTCCTCGACCATGTCGTGGGCCTCCTGGATCCCCATCAGCTCCGGAAGGTGTGACGTGAGTGCGGCTTCTATGAACTGCGAGGCAAACTTCCCCGCGTCGGTCCGTCCGTCAAACACTGCCGAGGCGATCGGCGCGCCATGCAGGCGCAGCGTGAGGTTGCCGTCCTCCGTCGGTTTGGCCACCACTCGTCCAGCCGGCACCTTCAGGCCGTAGGTCTCGCGGATTTGCTCACGTGCGAGGTCAAGCGCGCGCGCCAGTGTCCCTTCGTTTGGCCCGCCGCCGGTCCCCAAACCGGATTCGAGCACCAGCGGATGGGGCATGCGAATGGCCGCAGGCTCGGGGCGCGTGTCCCCGCCGCTGCTCTTCGTCTCCTTCCGTGCGTCCCTTTTCCGCCTGGCGGCCAGGCCGCCCGCAAACGTCGCTGCGGCCAGGAAAGCGAACGGCGCCGCGGGAAGGCCGGGGGCGACGGCCAAAAGGCCCAGGATGGCCGACACCGAAAACAGCGTTCCGGGGTTCGAAAGCAGCGCCTTCTGAAGCGATGCGCCGATCCCGGTGTTTTCGGCCCCGGCGTCGGTGCGCGTCACCAGCATCCCGGCGGCGATCGATATTAGAAGCGAGGGTATCTGCGAGACCAGCCCGTCGCCGATGCTCAGCACGGCGTACGCCGCGAGCGCCTCGTCCGCCGCCATCCCCCGGAACAGGACGCCCATTGCGACGCCGCCGGCGACGTTCACGGCCGCAATCACGATTCCGGCTATCGCGTCCCCTTTCACGAACTTCATGGCGCCGTCCATGGCGCCGAAGAACCGTGACTCGGACTCGATCGCGGCGCGGCGCCGCTGGGCTTCGGCCTGGTCTATGGCGCCCGCACGGAGCTCGGCATCGATTGACATCTGCTTGCCCGGCATGGCGTCCAGATTGAACCGCGCCGCGACCTCTGCCACGCGCTCGGCGCCCTTGGCGATCACGATGAACTGGATGACCGTGATCACGACGAAAACGATCCCGCCTACGACGTAGTTGCCGCCCGCCGCGAACCTGCCGAAAGCCTCGATAACCCGGCCGCCTTCACCTTCGGCCAGGATGAGGCGGGTCGACGAGACGTTGAGCGAAAGGCGCATCAATGTCGTCAGGAGGAGGAGGGTCGGGAACGAACCGAACCCGGCCGGCCCCGCCGCGCGCATGGACGAAATGAGGACCAGAAGGCTCACGCACACGTTTGCGCTGATCGCTGCGTCGAGGAACCCGGCAGGCAGGGGCACCACCATCATCGCGGTTGCGGCCGCCAGAAAGGTCACAAGGACCATCTCGGCGTCGAATCGTCCGAAAGGCATGAAAAAGAACGGCTTGCGCTTCATCGTCCACCTCGCATGACCAAAAAGAAATACAAACGACGTGCCAAATTGGCGTAGGTATTGATTGACATCGCACTGCGCTTTTGGTACCTGTATTTATTGGACGAGGCAAATTCACACGGCGGATGAGGGATTGACTCCATGGTCAAAAAGATAACCGTTTCGGCGATCATTGTTTCGGTTTGTCTTCTGTCGTTGGGCGTTGTGGCCCAGGATGGGGCGAAGCCCGCCCCCGAACAGCCGAAAAGCGCCCCCGCGGCCGCGGCCCCCCAAGCCCAACCGGTGGCGGAACCCCCCAAGGCGGCCGAGCCGGGGATCAAGGCGGCCGAACCGGGGCCCAAGCCCGCCGAGGCCGCGCCGGCGCCTGCCGCCGTGGGTGCCGAGGAACTCAAATCGGTCGAGGAGGCCTACGGCCTGAAGCTCAAGGGCCTTGAGGAAAAGGTCAATGAGCTCAAGGAAAGGGTCTTCCGGTCAAAGGCCAGGCTCCTGCTCCTCCAGGAAACGGTGCTCACGGGCAAGATTTCGGGCGCCAAGATCCACCTTGTCCACCGCAACGAAATGGGCGGGTCGTACAAGCTCGAGTCGGTCGCCTACGCGCTTGACGGCGCGCCGGTGTTCAGCAAGGTCGACCAGGGCGGCGACCTCGACGGTCAGGAGGAGTTCGACATCCTGCCGACCTCGAACATGGTGGCCGGGAACCACAGCCTCTCGGTGTACCTGATCTACCGGGGCAGCGGGTTTGGGCTCTTCTCGTACCTCGACGGCTACAAGTTCAAGATCCGTTCCTCGTACACGTTCTACATCGAGGAAGGAAAGGTCACCCGGGTCAAGGTCGTGGCGTTTGAAAAGGGCGGCTTCACCACGGACCTTAAGGACAGGCCGTCGGTCCGTTTCGATGTCGAGATCAAGCCCGACGTCGAGGAAACCAGGCAGGCCGCCAAACCGGCAGGAACGACTGAAGATGTCGAGAAGAAATAGGGACTTCGCCGCGGCGCTCGCCGTTGCGGCGTCCCTTCTCATTTCGTCGTTTGCCTGGGCGGAGGATGCGCCTCCGGCCCCGGCGGCCGCCCCGGCCGCGGCGCCGGTCGTGCCCATCGAGGATGTCCCGCGGGAGATCGAGCAGGCCGAACAGCGCCTTCGGGGCCTAGCCGAGAGGCTCGACTTCATCTACAAGGAATACGTCATCCCCCAGGAAACCAGGGACACCGAGCGCTTCGAGCGCCGCATGTCGCGCGCCGAGATCCAGGTCCTGCTCAAGGACTACACAAGTGCGTCGGTCCTGCTCTACGAAATCGTCGAGGACCCGGCCAACAAGGCCCACCCCGCCTACTTCGACGCCGTGAGTTCGCTCGCCAACGCCTTGTATCTCGACAAGAACTATTTTGGCGCCCGAGAATACTACCGGCGCCTCGTCGAGAAGGGCGGCCGGAAGTACTTCCAGGGCTCGCTGAAGCGTCTTATCGAAATCGCCTCGGAAACCGGCAACTACGACGGGCTCGAAACCTATTTCTCGTTGGTCAGGCAGCTCGACGCGGGCGCGCTGTCGTCCGACATCTTTTACGTTTTGGGCAGGAGCCTGTATCTTCGCGGAGACGTGACCAGGGCGCTCGAGATATTCCAGACGGTCGCCGACGGGACCTCGCATTTCCTTCAGGCGCGCTATTTCATTGGCACCATCCTCGTCAAAAAGGGCCGGTTTGCGGACGCACAGGCCATTTTCGAGGACATCGCGCGCCGCAAGCCCGAAGGCAAGGCCGGGCGGCTCGTCACGGACCTCGCCCACATGGCCATCGGCCGCATCCTGTACGAGCAGGGGAAGTACCTGGAGGCCGCCGACGCATACCAGGCCATCGACCGCGACTCGGAGTACTTCGAGGAATCCGTCTACGAGGTCGCGTGGATCTACATCAAGAAAGGCGAATTCGAAAAGGCGCTTCAGGCCCTCGACATCATGCTCCTCGCCCCCCGCGAGGTCCCGGTCCTGCTCCAGTCCAGGGTCCTGCGGGGGAACCTTCTCATCAAGATGGGCAAGCACGAGGATGCGGTCGAGTCGTTCCAGGACGTCGTCAGCCGCTACGGCCCCATCAAGGACAACCTTGCCGCGCTCATCGACAAGCACGAGGATCCGGTCGGGTATTTCGAGAAGCTTCTGGGCGAGGGGTTGAGCCAGGTCGAGGCGCAGAAGGCCCTCCCGGAGGTTGTGGTGAAATGGGCCGCCATGGACAAGCAGGTCGGCAAGGCCATCACCGTGGTCAAGGACCTCGAGGGGAGCCGCAAGTCGCTGGACGAGTCGTTCAAGATGATCGAAAGGATCACCGGGACGCTCGATTCCGAGAACAGGGTCAACATGTTCCCGGTCCTCAAGGAGGCGCGCGTGAAGGGCATCGAGCTCAAGCTAGAGCTCGACAGCGTGCGGGGGATGCTCAACCGGATAGAGGACGCAGTGGTGTCCAGCAAGGTCTCGGCCGCCGAGCGCGAGGAGCTTTCGGCCGCGCGCGCCGAGCGCGTGCGGCTCGAAAAGCAGGTCGGACAGATGCCCAAGAGCCAGGACGGCTACAAGCAGATCTCGTCGCAGTTCGCCCGCAAGCTCCAGGACCTCGAGCAGGTCGCCTTCAAGATGAGCGTGGACATCGACGGGATCAAGGCCCAGCTCACGGCCATCGACAAGTGGTACTACGAGACCAGGGACAAACGGAGCAACGACCCCGACGACGAGAAACGCTTCCACGAGAAGATCAAGATCGAGTGGAACGCCGTCGCCGAACTCGGGGGCGATCTGCGCGAGGTCCTGGGCGTAATCGACAAGGAAAAGACGGCCATGGGGATCGCCACCGACATGGGCCGCGACGAGAAGGTGAGGCAGGCGTACCGCGACGCCCTGGAGACCGAACGCAAGATGTTCGACCGGCTCCGCAAGAAGCTCCCCGAAGACGCAATCAAGCTCTGCGAGCGCGTGGACGCCATCCGCGCCAGGCTCAGCCAGTTCTACAACGACATAGGCAAGTTCGAGGGGAACCTCGACCGGATACTCACGGCCAAGGCGGCCGAGCTCAAGGAGAAGGTGTTTGCCGAGAAAAAGCTGCTCGAATCCTACAACGCGCAGGCCGATATGGTCCGCAAGGACACCGAGAACCTCGTCGGCCGCATCGCCTACAACGGGTTCAGGCAGGCGCACAGGCGGTTCTACGACCTCGTCCTCCAGGCCGACGTCGGGATCATCGACGTCGTGTGGAAGCAGAAGGAGGAGGAGTCCAAGAAGATCCTCAAGATCCAGTCCGAGCTGGATCGCGAGATGAAGGGTGTCGTCGACGAGTTTTCGGAGGCGGCGGAGAAGTAGGATGAACGTCGGGCGCACATTGGCCATCGGGGCCGCATTGGCGCTGCTCGCGCTCGTCGGGCCGGGACCGGCTTCGGCGCAGACCGAGGGGACCGAGGTCCGCAAGGCGGTCGACAAGCCGGCCGCCGCGGTGCCCAAAGACGGGGCCCCGGCCGCCGACGCCAAGGCCGGCACACCTTCCGGCGCGCAGGACGACCCCAAGAAGAAGGCCGCCGAGGGTGCGCAGCCGGCAGGGGCGGCGCAACCGCCGGCCGCCGCCAAGGACGCCGAAAAGCGCCCGCCGGCGCCGGCAAAAAAGTACAGGTTTCCCGAAGAGGAGGAGCTCGACCGGAACCTCGAAGAGGTCCGGAAGATGATAGGCGAGTTCCAGGCCCGGAGCGAGGAGTACCGCAAGGAAATCCAGTTGCTCATCGAGCGCAAGTTCGAGGAGCGGCGCACGTCGCTCAAGGCGTCGTACGAGCGGGCCATCAAGGACCTCGAGGCCGACCAGCGCAAACGCCGCAACGACGCCATCGCGCGCTTCGAGGAGTTCGTTCGCAAGTACCCCAACGATCCCAAGTACTCGCCCGACGCCATATTCAGGCTAAGCGAGCTCTACTTCGAACGCTCGTCCGAGGAGTACATCGAGGCCAAGGAGGAATTCGACCGCCAGCTCCGCGAGTACGAGGAGGGCAAGGTGAGGGTCGAGCCGACCGAGCCGACCAAGAGGCTCGAGAAGGTCGTCGGGCTGTACCAGCGCCTCGTCAACGACTTCCCGCACTACAAGATGATCGACGCCGTCTATTACCTTCTTGGCTACGCCCTCCAGGAGCAGGGCGAGTACAAGGAGGCCAAGGAAACGTATGCGCGCCTCATCCAGCGGTTTCCAAAGAGCAAGTTCGTCGTCGAGTCGTGGCTCAGGATAGGCGAGTACTACTTCGACCAGGCCGATCCGCCGGACCTCGACGGCGCCATCGAGGCGTACCGGGCGGCGATGGGCGACCCCGCGCACCCGCAGTACCACCTGGCCCTCTACAAGTACGCGTGGGCATACTACCGGAAGGACGACCTCGCGAACTCGGTCAAGTACTTCACGGACCTCATCGACTTCTACGAAAAGAAGGGCAAGGGCGGAAAGGAAGACAAGACCGGGTCCATGATGAGGCCCGAGGCCATCAAGTACATCGCCATCGCGTTCGCCGACGAGAACTGGCAGGGCGCGGGCGTCGAAAAGGCCAGGGCGTACTTCGTTGCGCGGGGGCGGCCCAAGTACGAGAAGGAGGTCTTCCGCGAGATCGGCGAGGTGATGTTCAATTCGGCCGGCTCGGTCATAGACGGCAAGAGCAACTACTTGAACGCCATCGCGGCCTACAAGCACGTGATTGCCCTCGACCCGTACGACCCCGAGGCGCCGCTCATTCAGGACAAGATCGTCGACGCCTACGCCCGCGGCGAGCGCAACCCCGAGGCGGCGACCGACGAGCGGACGCTGCTGGCCAACACCTACGGCGAAGGTTCGGTCTGGTGGAAGAAGAACGAGAACAACCCCGAGGCCAAGCAGAACGCGCAGGCGCTCATCGAGCGGAACCTGTACACGGCGGCGCTGTTCAACCACCAGCAGGCCTCGACGATGCGCCAGAACAACAAGCTCGACGAGGCGCTCAAGTACTACAAGGCGGCGGCCCTGTCGTACGGCGACTATCTCAAGAAGTTCCCGCACAGCAAGAACGCCTACGAGCTCTCGTACTACTACGCAGACTGTTTGTTCTTCTCGTTCCAGTATCAGGCGGCGGCGGTCCAGTACGAGAAGGTCCGCGACAGCACCGCCGGCGACAAGTACCTTTCGGAATCCACCGTTTCGGCCATGCAGGCTTGGGAGGCCGAGATAAAGGAGCAGGAGAAGGCGAAAAAACTGGCGGAAGTGAAGACACCCATCGCCAAAGACATCGATCTCAAGGAAGGGCAGAAACTCACGCCGCAACCGATTGCGGAAATCCGTCAACGGCTGATGGCGGCGGCGGAGATCTTCTTGAAACGGCTGCCCGACAACGAGAAGGCACCCAAAATCGAATTCTGGCTCGCGCTCCTCTACTATCAACACTTCGATTTCGACGAGGCACGAAAGAGGTTCTCCGTCATCATCGAGAAGTATCCCAAAAATGAGGTTGCCAAAGACTCGGCCAACTTGATGATCGAGACCTACCTCGCGTACAAGGATTGGGACAAGGTCACCGAATGGTCCGAGCGGATCCTCAAAGGAGGAATTGGCGACGAGAAGATGAAGGTGGAAGTCAACCTGCTGTACGGCGGCTCGATGTACAACTCCGCACTCAAATTGTTCGAGGCGAAGAAGTATGACGAAGCGGCACAGAAATACCTCGAGCTCGTCGCCAAGAAACCCGACTACGAGAACGCCGACAAGGCCCTCCAGAACGCGGCCCTGGCGTTCCAGATGGTCCGCAAGTTCGAGTCGTCGGCCAACCTCTACGAACGCATCTACAAGGAGTATCCCAAGTCCGACTTCGCCGACACGGCGCTTTTCAAGGTCGCGTTCAACCGCGAGCAGGGGTTCAACTTCGACGTCGCCATAGACAATTACCTCCTGCTTGTCGAGAAATACCCGGAGTCGAAACACCGGCAGGCGGCGCTCTGGAATGCGTCGATAGCGCTCGAGAACATCCAGAACTATCCCAAGGCGTCGCAGAACTACCTGCGCTTCGCCCAGCTCTTCTCCGAGCACGAAAAGGCCCCGGACGCCGTCTGGAAGGCGATCGCGGTCTACGAGAAGATGCACGACTGGAACACGGTCATCAAGACGTGCGACGTGTTCAACAAGAAGTTCGGCAAGGACCCCAAGCAGTCCGGGCGTGCCGTCGAGACGCTGGTGAAGGTCGCCGAGGCGTACACGGAGATGAAAAACCAGAAGGCGGCGCAGAAGGCCTACGAGGAGGTCCTGAAGGAGTTCCACAAGCGGAACCTCGGCGTCAAGACCAAGGCGGCCTACTTCGCCGCCAAGGCCAAGTATCTGTCGGCCGAGCAGGTCTTTGCCAAGTACGACGTGCTGAAGCTCGGGAGCAATCCGAAAAACCTGAAAAAAGAGCTCGAGGCCAAAGCCAAGATGAACATTGAGGTCGTGAAGGTCTACGAATCGGTCCTTCCGTACAAACAGGCAGAGTGGACGCTCGCGTCGCTTTACAGAATCGGCTATGCCAAGCAACGTTTTGCGGAGACGCTTTTCGATGCGCCCGTCCCCAAGGAACTGAAGACGCCCGAAGAGATCGCCGAGTACCAGGACCAACTCGCAACGATCGCCGCCCCCATCGAGGACGCGGCCCTCGATTTGTACAAGAACGCCGCCAAGGTCGCGACCGAGCTCAAGGTCGTCAACGAATGGACCAGAAAGACGCTCGAGGCGCTGGCGAAGCTCCGCCCGAGCCAGTTCCCGCTCCAGAAAGAAGCCAAAGGCGCGTTCCAGGATCAGCCGTTTTTGGAGGGCGGGATAGACATGATCGACAAGGTCAAGATGGTCGTGCCCAAGGCGCCGGAGCCGCCGCCCCCGCCGCCTCCCCCGGCGGCGCCCCAGCCTGGCGCACAGCCGCCCAAGGGTGCGCAACCGGGCCAGCCGCCCGCCCAACCGGGCCAGCCCGCGCCGGCGGCGCAACCTGCGGCGGCGCCTGCCGCGACACCGGCAAAACCTCCGGCCCCCGCGCAACCGGGCGGACCAGAAAAACTCGAGGACGAGGGAAAGTAACAAGAATTTGGGATTTGGGAATTTCGGGCAGCGGACAAATGGGACAGGAGAGCGCGGGCAGAGGATGACGGGACGGGTATTGAGAACCGCGGCGTTTTTGGGCGCTTCGCTGGCGATCGCGATACTCGTGTGCGGGTGTCCGGCGCCGAAGGCGACGGTCGCACCTCAGCCGATCCAGGAAGAGGTGAAGCCCGCGAAGGTCGAGGAACCGCCGCCGAAGGCCGAGGAAAAGAAGGTCGAGGAAAAGGCCGAGGAGAAAAAACCCGCCGAGGCCGCGCCCGAAAAGCTCGTGGACGAAGAAGACAAGTTCGTCGTGCCCGACGCGGCGAAGGCGGCGTTCAACACGGCGGTGTCGATCACTTTCTCCGACCCCGACGGCGCCATCCGCGCGTACCGGCAGGCGCTTTCGGCGGAGTCCAACCTCCCGAAGGCCCACAACAACATCGGCCTCATCCTCGAGTGGCAGGGGAAGTACCAGGAGGCCGAGACCGAGTACCGCGCGGCAGTCGCCAAGAAGGCCGACTACTTCACGGCCATGGGAAACATCGCCAACCTGATGGTCAAAAAAGGCAACGCCGCCGGTGCAGAGGCGTACCTTCGGGAAAACCTCGCAAAGTTCAAGCAGTCCATAGGCCTTCGGAACAAACTCGCCGCGATTCACGTCGCCATGGGAAAGAACGAAGATGCCATGAAGGCCTCGATGGAGATCCTGAAATCCGACGAGAAGAACACGGCCGCGATGCTCAACCTCGGGCAGGCGTATTTTGCGCAGAAGAAGTTCGAGCTTGCCGAGATGGTCCTTGACAACGCCAAGGAGATCGACCCGTCCCTCGCCAAGGTCTACGTGCTCAAGGGCTACATGGCGCTTGCGCTCAAGGACAAGGTCGGCGCCATCGAGATGTTCAAGAAGGCGCTTGAGCTGCGCGACGACCTCCCCGAGGTGCACAACAACCTCGGGTACCTCTTCAACGAGGCCCACGATTTCCCGGCCGCGGCGGCCGAGTTCAAGAAGGCCCTCCAGTACTGGCCCGAGTTCACCAAGGCCAGGCACAACCTCGCCAACGCCCTTCGCGGGGGCCGGCAGTACGAGGAGGCCCTCGAGGAGTACAAGAAAGTGCTCTCGTCGGGAAAGGGCGGGGCCGACGTCATCTTCAACCTCGGCATCCTGTACCTCGACATGGAGCGCGAGTTCCAGGGGGCGGACCCCATCACGCGGTACAAGACCGCCAAGGACTACCTCGAAAAGTACGTCAAGACCGGCGGCCTCGGCGAAGACGACGAAAAGCGCGTCGCCGAGTACATCAAAGAGGCCGAAAAAAAGATCAAGCAGAAAGAAACCGACGTCGAGCGCGAAAAGAAGCGCAAGATCAAGGAAGCCGAGGACAAGAAGAAGAAGGAGGTCGAGGAGATCAAGAAGAAGGAAGAGGACACCAAGAAGGCGGCAGAGCTCGATAAGAAGCGCCTTGAAGAAGACCTCAAGAAGAGGCAGGAGGCCGAAAAGAAGGCCGCCGACGACAAGGCCGCGGCCGAGTTGAAGACAAAAGACGAGGCCGCCAAGAAGGCCGAGGCCGACCGGCAGAGGCAGGCGGCCGAGCAGAAGTCGCGCGACGACGCCGCGAAGGCGGCGGCCGACAGACAGAGACAGGATGCCGCGAAGGCGGCCGCCGACCAGAAGGCCAGGGACGACGCGGCGAAAGCGACGGCCGAGAGACAGCGGCAGGATGCGGCCCGCAGGGCCGCCGAGGAGAAGGCGAGGCAGGATGCCGCGCGCAAGGCCCCTCCCCCGGCGGCCGGGGGGAAGGTGGCGGACGACGACGATGAGCCAAAGGTGTTGCCAACGCCCAAAGGCTCTGATACAAAGGCAAAACCAACCCAGCCGCAGCCTGCCGCCGCGCCGGCCGCCCCCGCAAAGGACCCCGGCGGGAAGCTGGACGGCGACGAGGGAAAGTGAGCCGAGGAGAAAAAGGGTGTTGAGGGAGCTGACCACGATGATCGCGGCGATCGCGATGGCACTGGCCCTTGCGTTGCCCGCTTCCGCGCAGGACAAGCCCGCGGCCGGCAAGGACGCGCCAAAAAAGGAAGGCGCGGGTGCCAAGGGCGCCAAGGGCGGCGCCAAGGCGGCCAAGGCGGCCAAGGAGCCGGCCGGCGGCGGCCAGAAGGTCCTGCGACTCGAGGCCATCAAGGTCGAGGGCAAGATCCAGAAGCCGCAGGCCTACTATTTTTTGCCGCGGTCGAACCTGAACATCGAAGGGCTCGAGCTCAACGAGAGCTTCGTCCCGAAGATCGTCAAGTCAGTCGAAGAGGAACCGTTCTGAACACAAGGCTGCAATCTATCCTTTAAAAGGAGGCACGGCACAATGTTAGGTCACGTCAAGCAGATCCTGGACGAAGGCGGGTTCTTCATGTATCTGAACATCTGCTCGTCGATCGCGACGATCGCCCTCGTCATCGAGCGCGTCATCTTCCTGTACTTCAAGTACAACATCAACGGTGAAGTCTTCATGACGCAGATCCAGAAGCTCGTGATGTCCAACAACATCGAACGGGCGATCAAGCTCTGCAACGCCGCGCCGGCCGCCGCGCTCCCGAGGGTCATCAAGGCGGGGCTCACGCGCGCGAACCGCAGCGAGATCGAGATCCAGAACGCCGTCGAAGAGGCGATCTTGGACGTCCTCCCGCCGCTCAAGAAGCGCACCGACAACCTGCAGCACATCGCCAACATCGCGACGATGCTCGGGCTGCTCGGCACTGTGTCCGGTCTGATTCGCGCGTTCGCGGCCATCGCGCTCGCGGCCCCGGACCAGAAGGCCGTCATCCTCTCCCGCGGCATCGCCGAGGCCATGAACAACACGGCCTTCGGCCTCTCGATCGCGGTGTGCTGCATTCTGGCGCACCTGTTCCTTTCGAATGTGACGCGCAAGATCATCGACGAGCTCGACCAGTACTCGGTCAAGCTCGAGAACATGCTGGCCGCGCGGAACAAGGGCGACGTGAACCCGCTCGACAGGACCGGCGCCGCGTCGTAGGCGAGGGCAGTCCACACCCGCTAGAACGAGGGTTGCGCAGATGAGCCGCAAGCCGTCAGACCGTAGTAATATCGAGAACAACGACCCCAAGGAACTCAACATGGTTCCTTACCTCGATATCGTCACCAACATCATCATGTTCATGCTCTTCACCTCGACCGCCGCGGGCGCCATCGGCGTCATCAACGTCGCCTCGCCCAAGATTGGCGGGCCGCCGGGCGGCGGGGGGACAGGGAAGGATGAGAAGCCTCCGCTCAACCTCTCGGTCTTCGTCACCGACAAGGGCTTCACCGTCGCCGCGACCGGCGGCGTGCTCCCCGGCGCATCGGCCGCCGAGCCCGACAAGAAGGGCGGCCCGACGATTCCCAAAAACCCGAGCGAGGCGGCGTGCAAGGAGATGAAGCGCAACGAGAACGCCCCGTGCTACGACTACCACGCGCTCAGCAAAAAGTTGGCCGAGATCAAGAAGGTGTTCCCCGACGAGACCAGGCTCAACCTCGCCGCCGACTCGGAGATCCCTTACTACATCATCGTCAATACGATGGACGCGACGCGCGAAAACGAATTCGAACGCGACGACATGGGGAAGTTCAAGCCGCTTTTCTATGACGTGATCCTGGCGGCAGGTCTGTAGGAACACGGGACCCGCGCAACCAACGAGGCCGAACCATGGCAGACCCGCAGAAGAACACACCCCCGGCGGACCAGTCGTCCGACATGCTTCCGTCGACCACCGGCCAACCCAAGAAAGGGGGCGAGGAGGAGGGACGGAAACCCAGGAAGGGCTCGCGGCTCGAGAAGCACGAGTATCCGTTGAACATCACGGCGATGATGGACATGATGACCATCATCCTCGTCTACCTGCTCAAGAGCTACGCGTCGGCGCCGGAAAACATCCAGCCGTCCGACGACATGAAACTCGCGCAGTCGACCACGCGCATCAAACCCGAAGAGGCCGTGCCGCTGGCAATCACCAAAAAAGGCATCCTGGTCAACGACAAGACCGTCGTCCCGATCCAGAACGGGAAGGTGCCGGCGCAGCACAAAGAAGGCGGGAGGGAGACGTCGTATCTCATCTCCCCGCTCCTTGCCGTCATGAAGGCCGAGGCGGAAAAGCAGAAAACGATTGCCAAATGGAACAAGGCGAAGGACTTCAAAGGGCTGGTAATGGTCATCGGCGATCGGATGGTCCCGTACAGGCTGTTGACCGAGGTCTTGTACACCGTCGGGCAGGCCGAGTTCGGGCAGTACAAGTTTGCAGTCACGATCGCCGAGTGACCGCGGATCCCGAGGAGACGTACCCATGGCGAAAGAAGTTGACATCAGAATCCTGAGGATCGGGATCATCCAGGGCGGCCGCATCATCGAGGAGCGCCTCATCAGGAAGCGCGACACGGTGAGCATCGGCGCGGGGGCGGGGGCCACGTTCTCCATCCCGATGACGAACCTCCCCAAGGAGTACCCCCTGTTTGTCTTCAAGGGTGGGCAGTACCACCTGTCGTTCACCGACGCCATGGCGGGGTCGGTGACGATCAAGGACTCCAACTTCGATTTCAACTCGATAAAGGCCCAGAAGCTCGCGAAGAAAACCGGTGATTCGTACCACTACCCGATGCCGACGGAGTCCCGAGGCAAGGTGGTCCTGGGCGACGTGACCGTCCTCTTCCAGTTCGTTCTCCCGCCGCCGGAGCCGCCCAAGCCCCAGCTCCCCGAGCTTGCCAGGGGCTACTGGCTCAAGAAGATTGACAAACCATACGCCGTGACACTCGGCGCCACATTCGCGGTCCACGTTGGCTTCATTCTCGCCATCCAGGCCGCGCCGCTCCCCAAGGAACCGACATTCGACGAGATCCCCAACCGCATCCTCAAGATGATTCTCCCCGAAAAGACCGTCGAGGAGAAAAGGCCCGACGAAGGCGGGGGCGACGAGGAGATCGAGGACGTCAAGGAGGTCAAGGAGACCAAGAAGGAGTCCAAGGGCGGCGGCGAGGCCGCCAAGGGCATGGGGCGGGCGACCGCCGCCGAGGTCAAGAACAAGGTCATGGGGACCGGGATTCTGAAGGTCATCGGGTCTTTGGGCACCGGCTCCGACGGCGGCGCCCTTGCCGACGTCTTGAAGGGCGGCGGCGGGAGTGCGAGCCTCGAAGGGGCGCTCTCGGGCATCGGGACCATCGGCTATGCCACCAGCGAGGGGCAGGCCACGCGCCTCGGCGCGGGCGGGACGGGCGAAGGCGCGGCCACCATCGGCGAACTCGGCACGGCGGCTGCGGCCGGCAAGGTCGGCGGCGGCGGCGTCGGCGAGGCGAAAAAGGAGGCCAAGATCACGGGGGCGATCTCGGCAATGGCCCCCGAGGTCGACGGGTCGCTCGACTCGGGCAAGATCGCGAGCGTGGTGAAGTCGCGCATCCGCTCGGTCCAGGACTGCTACGAGAAGGAACTCAAAAAGAACCCGAAGCTTGGCGGCAAGATCACCATCAGGTTCACCATTGGTGAGGACGGCAGGGTCAGCGACGCCCGCATCGAGAACGACTCGATGGGGAACTCGGCCGTGGCCGACTGCATCCTGGCGCGCCTGCGGCACTGGAAGTTCCCGAAGCCCGAAGGGGGCAACGTCACGGTTTCGTACCCGTTCGTTTTTGCGCCGTCGTCCGGCGGATAGCATCGGCCGCGTGCGGAGGGGCGCCAAGGTGTCGGTATTGCGCGTATGAAAGCCAAGTGGCTAAAAGAGATCAAGGGTCTGCTTTCGAGCCAGGATTTCAAGGACTGGTGGCGGGACTACACCAAGACCCAGATCGAGATCGACCGCGCCAAGGAGCGGCTCGACGAGCTGCTCACGCAGGAGAACCTGCAGGAGTTCCGCGCCGATCTCTCGCAAAAGAAGGGCATCGACACGCTCTACCAGAGCAGCGGCTACGAGGACCAGGCGGCCAAGATGGTCGCCGAGGCATCGGAACTCGAGAACCGCTCGTACGAGGCGGTGGCCAACTTCGAAGAAAAGCGTGTGTACGTCTCGGACCTGTGGTTCAAGGTCGGGGCGCACGAGCACCGGATCGAGGAGATCAAGACCTCGCTCGAGGAGCACGCCGCGAAACTGGCGACGACGAAGGATCGGAACATCGTCCTCAATATCAAGTCCGACGTCAAGGCCCTCGAGGCCGAACTCAAGAAACTCGAGAAGGAGTACGGAAAGCTTTCGGAGGAGTACGAGAAGGAGGCGCAGAAGAAATCGCGGCTTTGGGAGGAGGTCGAAACCGTCTGGATGCGGTCGCTCGAGTACAACCTCAAGGTGGCCGAAAACGAGATCAAGGCGAAAAAGGTCAAGGTCGAGTCCCAGAGGTTCTTCTCGGAGTCCGAGGAGAGCAAGAAACGTTCCCTCGAGGTCAAGGCGAAGGTCGACGGGACCCGGAAACAACTGGGAGACCTCGAAAAAGGGCTTGGCGATCTTCGCGCGTTCGCGCGCGACCGCTTCGAGTGCATCGCCGAGGAGGACTTCCTCTACTGGCAGCAGCGCGAGAACAACCGCATGGTGTTCTGCGTGCCGCTGGTGACCGACATGGATAACTACAACATCGAGATCAAGGCGCTCGGCGTCTACCATGCCGATCGCCAGCGGGGCGTCAAGTTCATCGAGCCCGCGGTGCCCGAGCAGAAGGTGCTGGTCGAGGATCGGCGGATCAACGAGTTTTTCACCGTGGGCCGGAAGGGAATGTAACCGGAGGGCGGCATGGAAAAGATTGAGGTGCTCCAGAAGTCGAGGCTTTTTGAGAATCTGCTCCCCGACGAGCTCGAGATGCTCTCCGAGCTTTCGCAGATGAAGGAATACAAGGCGGGGGACCTCGTTTTCAACGAGGGCGACGTGGGGAACTCGCTCTTCGTCATCGTGAGCGGGGAGATCGACGTGCTTCGCAAGGACGGCGAGGGGAGGCTCAAGCCGATAGCCGCGCTCAAGGAGCCCGAGTTCTTCGGCGAGATGTCCCTCATAGACAAGGAACTCCGTTCGGCGTCGGTCCAGGCCAAGACCGGAACAACACTCCTGGTGCTCACGAACGAGAACCTTCACTCGTTTGCCAAGGTGTTCAAGAACGGGTTCACTATGGTGGTGATCAACATAGCCCGTGTGATGAGCGCCCGCCTCCGGGACACCAACGCGAAACTGGCGTCCAAGCTCTGATCGGGGCCCGGGCCCGGCGCAGGTCCCGTTGCACAATCACATGAAAGGGACAGCCGCATCATGTGCCGCAACTTCATGCTGCCGGTCGCAGTAGTCCTTGTACTCCTGATTCCGATGACCTCGATGGCCGCTTCCGAGGCGCAGGGTTTCCCCGCCAAGACTTCGGGGGCGGCCGTGTATTCGTCCCCGGCCGCCGCCGACATCGACGGTGACGGCGAGATCGAGATCGCCTTCGTTGCCGGCGGGCTCCTCGATGTGTGGAAGTCCGACGGCACCATGGCGGCCGGGTTTCCGGTGGTGCTCAGGGAGAAGGCCGAGATCACCGCGTCGCCGGCCCTCGGGGACATCGACGGCGACGGGAAGATGGAGGTCGTGGTCGGCTCGACCCACGGGGCGCTCTTTGCGTTCGACGCAAAGGGGACGCCGATCGCCGGCTTTCCGAAGATGTTCGGGACGGGCAGGGTCGGCTCGCCCGCGCTCTTCGACATTGACGGCGACCGGCGGCTCGAGATCTTCGTCGGCGCGGCCGACGGGAAGCTGCACTGTCTCAAGGCGTCCGGAGGGGAATGCCGCGGGTTCCCGGTCGACACCGGGACCGAGGTTTCCGCGAGCCCCGCGGTCGGTTACTTCGGGCCCGAGCAGAAACTGTCGGTTGTCGCAGGGACCGATGACGGGAAGCTCCGTGCGTGGGACGCGGGGACGGGCCGGGAGATCTCCGGGTTCCCCGTGGCCACGCACTACCGGATATCGGCGCCGCCGGTGCTCGCCGACATCAACGATGACGGGCGGAACGAGATCATCTTTGCGTCGCAGGACTACAAGCTCTACGTCGTAGACGGCGACGGAAAGGCGATCGAGGGGTTTCCCTTCGCCACCGACTACCGCATCCATTCCTCGCCGGCGCTGGGCGACCTCGACGGCGACGGGCGGCTCGACGTGGTGATCGGTTCGGCCGACGGGAACGTCTATGCGCTGAACGCCCGCGGGAAGCTTCTGAAGGGCTTTCCGTTCAAGACCGGCAACCGCGTGTTCGCATCGGCGGCCGTCGGCGACTTCGACTGCGACGGGCTTGCCGAAATCGCAATCCCCTCGACCGATGGGAACCTCCACGTCATCCGGGGCGACGGGACGCCGTTCTCGGGTTTTCCCGAAAACATCGGGGGCGAGATCTCGAGCACGCCGTTTGCCGGTGACATCAACGGCGACGGCAAGGTCGAGGTCGTGGTCGCGACGCCTCGCGGCGACCTGCACGCGTTTCGCATGACCGGCAAGTGCGAAAAGAAACCGAAGATCAGCTGGCCGGGGCTCGCTCACGATCCGCAGCGGACGGGCCGTTATTATCCCAACCCGGCGCGCTTCTCCGACGTGGCAATCAACCCCGAAAAACCGCCGGCGGGAGATGCGATCTCGGTTGGCTACAAGTACGCCCACCTCGACGGCGACGCCGAAACCAACACGCAGGTCCGGTGGTTCAGAAACGAAAAGCTCATCCCCGAACACAACAACCAGAAGGCGGTGCCGGCCAAGGTCACCAGGAAACACGAGAAGTGGCAGGTGATGGTGCAGGAGGGGCGCAACTTCGAGGAGTACAAGGACGGGAAGGGCGCGCGCATCTACCGGTCGCCCGAGGTCGAGGTGAGAAACATCCCGCCCGACGCGCCCAAGGTCAAGCTCCTCCCCGAGGCGCCGCGCAACGGAGACAGGCTGAGCGTCAAGATCCTGCAGGATGCCACCGACGCGGACGGCGACAAGGTCACGTACCGATACTTCTGGCTCAAGAACCACGCGCTGATGAAGTACCCCCCCGAGCAGGACTACGTCGAGGGCAAAGACGTGCGCAAGGGCGAGAAGTGGAGCGTCGTCGTCACGCCGTTCGACGGCGAGGAAACCGGGAAGACCGCGGAGGGGGAGGCGAAGGTCCTCAACACGCCGCCCGGCGCCCCGGAAGTGAAGGTCGAGCCCGATGCCCCCCGGGTCACCGAGAAGGTAGTGGTGAAGATCGCCAAGGCCGCGCCGGACGTTGACGGCGACGCGGTGACCTATCGTTACACCTGGACGGTCGATGGGAAACCGGTCAACTTCGGCGCCGAGGCCGACGTGCTCTCCCCCGGCATGATCGCGAAGAACAAAAAATTCAGCGTCACGGTGACCCCGAACGACGGCGATGCCGACGGGACGCCCGTAAAGGCCGAGGGACGCACGCTCAACACGCCCCCCGAAAAACCCGAAGTGGCCGTCGTGCCTGCGAAACCGACCGTGCTCGACGGGTTTTCGGCGGTCGTGAAAAAGGAGTCCGGCGACGTCGACGGTGATGCCATCGGGTACGCCTTCGCGTGGTACCGGAACGGCGAGATGGTATCGGGGCAGAAGGCGCCGTCCGTGCCCGGCAAGGACCTCAAGAAGGGCGAAACGTGGAAGGTCTCGGTCATTCCCAGTGACGGCGAGAAGGACGGGCCTGCCGGCGAGGCGTCGGCCACGGTGGTCAACGCGCCGCCGGCGGGGGTCGAGGCCGAACTGAGCGTTTCCGAGGCGAAGGCCGGGGAAAAGGTCGAGCTCAAGATTGCCGGACAACCCGCCGACCCCGACGGCGACAAACCCAACCTTCGTTTCCGGTGGCACCGGGACGGGAAACCCGTCGCGGCTTTAAACGACCAGCAGGTTGTCCCGGCGTCCGAGATTCGCAAGAACCAGACCTGGAAGGTCGAGATGTGGGCCGACGACGGCGAGCTGAGCGGTCCGGGAAACGTCCGGTATTTCTACTCGAAGAACACCCCGCCCGCAAAGCCCCAGATCGCGCTTAACACGCGGACCCCTCGCGCCGCCGACGGGTTGACGGTGAGCGTCGAAAAGCCCGCGACCGATCCGGACGGGGACAAGGTGTCGTACCGGTACAGGTGGCACCGCTTCGGCCAGGAGATGGAGGCGTTCAGGGAACGAACCGGGCTCAAACCGGCGGATCTCAAGAAAGGCGAGGTCTGGACGGTTGCAGTGACGCCGTGGGACGGCGAGGCCGAGGGCGAGAGGGCGTCGGAAACGGCTGCGGTGGTGAACACGAAGCCGGACGCGGGCGAGGTCGAGATCTTGCCCAAGTCTCCGGGCAGGCTCGACCGCCCCCAGTGCAAAGTGGTCCGCAAGGCGTCGGACGCCGACGGCGACGCGCTCAGGACCCGGCTTGTGTGGCGCCGGAACGGCAAGCCCGTTCCTTCGGGGGCCGAAAACGACGTCCTCCCCCCGGGGTCGTTTGCGGCAGGTGACAAGCTTGGGTGCGAGCTTGCGGCAAGCGACGGCGATTCCGAATCCGTGGCAAGGAGCGCCGAGGTCACTGTTGTTAACTCGGCGCCGGACGCACCAACGGTCACGATTGACCCGGAGAAGCCCAGGACCGGGAAGCCCATGGCGTGCGTGATCTCCAAGACCGCAAGGGATGTCGACGGCGACGAGGTCACCTACTCGTACGCCTGGGAGAAAAACGGCGCCTCCGCCGGGGTCACGGCCTCCGAGGTTGAAGGCGCCAGGGTCATGCGCGGCGACGCCTGGAGGTGCGTTGTGACGCCGAGCGACGGGAAGGCCCAGGGCAAGGCCGGGTCTGCGCAGGCGAAGATCGGGAACAGCCCGCCCGCGGCGCCCAAGGTGAGCGTCAGCCCCGCCAATCCTGCGGCCGGGCAGGCGCTCAAGTGCGAGATCACGGCGGCGGCGGCGGACCCCGACGGCGACAAGGTGAGCTACAAGTTCTTCTGGTACAAGGACGGCATCCAGCAGAAGTTCGCCACGACGACCGTCGAGATCCCCGGGCGGCAGGTCAAGGAAGGCGACATGTGGGCGTGCGAGATCGTGCCCAACGACGGAAAGGAGGACGGCGAAAAGGCCGACTCCATTCACGTGCTGGTCGGGGCCAAAAAGTGACGGTGATCACGCGACTTGCAGAAACAAGTTGACCGTGGGCAGTGTGTGGTTTACCTTGTTGAGTGTGGCGCTCGGCCCTGCGGAAGGGTGCGGGGCCGGAAAGAAATCGAAGCGAACGGAGGAAGCCATGCTTTTCCGGGGAACAGTCGTCGTTGCGGCAGTCCTGCTCGCGTGTTCGATTGCCTGGGCGGCCGACGAAGGCAAGAAAACGTCCGCCCCCGAGGAGGTTTCCGAGGGCGAGATGCTCAAGAAATCCACCGAGCTCAAGAAGCAGGGCCTCGAGGTGGTCAAGTTCGTACTAGAACTCTTGAACGTCGCGCGCCAGGAAAAGGACATCCAGAAGGTCAATTGCGTCAATGAAAAGCTGACGGCCGCCAAGGCACTCCTTCTGATCACCGAGCGCGCCGACATCGCCCTTCAGGAGCACATCGTCAAGAAAGAGATCGCGTCGGCGCGGCATGAATACGAGAAGATCAACATCGCAAAGGAAAAGCTCAAGATGCTCAGGTCCGAGGCCCAGGCGTGCACGGGCCAGCTTACGTACACCGGCGAAACCAAGGTCGACATCGAGGAGCCAAAGGACGAGAAGGCGCCGCCGCAGCCCAAGACCACGCAGGCGTGGTGGGACAAACTCTGGGAAACTACCGGGCTCGACCGGCCGCCGTCCGCCAGCCCGTACATGTGATCCCCTGCACGCCGCGCGCGACCGATCGGACCGGCGGGAAACCGCCGGGGTGACCGGTTTCGGGCGGCGGGGAAACGGCCGACGGCGGCAACCATGCGCCTAACTTTTTTCTTGTATTCCGGTTTTCGAGAGTCTATATAGTAGCGGCTGTACCACGAGAAAACGCGCGAAGGAGCAGGTAGCAGACCGTACCCGTATGAGAGTGCCTACCAAGTCGATAGCGCCGGTGGTTGTCGCCGCCGTTGTGGCGGCATTTCCGCTCCAGGCCGCCGCAGAAGGTCCGGGACTCCTTGTCGGCGAGAGCCGCCTTCACCTGGGCCTGGCCGTCGAGGGCGGGTACGACAACAACGTGACGTTCAGCAGCCCCGCCGTTGCCGACGCCGTGCTGCACATCAAGCCCATGCTCAAGATGGATGTGCCGTCCGAGAAGGTCGCATTCAACCTCGCGCTCACCGGCGACGTGACGCGGTACCTCAGCGTCAGCGAGGACACCTCGAGCTACTCGACGGTGCAGGGTACGGCCTCGACGTCCGCCGTCTTCAATCCCAAGGGCAGGTTCAATTTTTCGCTCCGCGACGATTTCACGCGGTCATCCGAACCGCGCTATGACATTGCGGGGACTTTTGCCCGCACCCACAACTCGGCGGGCGCCGCGTTTGACTTCAGACCGGGCGGCGGTGCGCTCTCGGTGGGCCTAGGGTACTCGTTCGTCTTCGACTTCTTCGACGAGGGCACCGGGCTGAGCGGCGGCGACTCGTACAGCCATCAGCCGTCGTTCGACGTCCGCTGGAAGTTCTTCCCCAAAACGTCGTTCGTCTTGAGCGCCAGCGGGGACCTCAAGCGCTATCCCAACACGCAGGAGACGCTGGGGGTGACGTACCAAAACACCGACATGAACGCGATCCGCGCAACCGTGGGTTTGGTCGGTCTGGTGACGCCCAAATTGTCGGTGACGCTGCGCGCCGGCTACGGAAACACCATGGCCGTCGAATCCGCCTCCGGGGATTTCGCCAGCGCCATCGGGATGGCCGAACTGGGCTACGACATGACGCTCCAGACCAGGTTCTCGCTGGGCTACTCGCGCGACTTCCAGCCCGCCCTGCTGTTCGGCTACGTCGGCGTCGACAAGTTCTACGCCAGCGCGCGGCAGGGGCTCTTCGGGAGGCTTTCGCTCCAGTTAAACGGCGCCGTTGCGCTTCAGGCCTACGGGACGCCCGCTGTCGGTCAAAACCTCCCGGCCGGCAATCGCAACGACGTTGTTATCACCGTCGGCGCCGGCGCCGACTACGAGATCCTCTCGTGGCTCTCGGTGGGCGTGGCCGACAACTACCAGAAGCTCAGCACGTCGTTCACCGGCGCCGGCGTGGCCGCCAAGTACGACAAGAACGTCATCGGCGGGTACGTGAAGGTGATGTACTGAGCGCCTGTCTCTTGACCTTTTCTCCCGGAAGAATAACATGAGAACGGCGCGCCCAGACTGTTGACTGAGCGGGTCGCTTCCTGCTGCGGGGCGGGGGCGGATGAAATGACATGAAAGGGTTCCGAAAGACTTTGCGGGCGGCGGCCGCGGCGGCGGTCATCGTCGTCGTTCCGGCGTGCTTCCTTTTTGGGCGCGACCGTTCGGGCGCCGAGCCGCCGCACTTCACGCCGGACCCCGCCAACAAGGGCGTCGGCACGACTCTTGGGGTCGGCGACGTCTTCGAGGTCAAGGTCTTCGGAGAAACGGAGCTCTCGGGGGTGTACCGCGTGTCGTCCGACGGCGTCATCAACTTTCCGCTCGTGGGCAAGGTGAAGGCCGAAGGGCGGTCGCCCACCGAGCTCTCCGACGATCTCACCGCAAAGCTAAAAGACGGTTTCCTCAAGAACCCGCAGGTCTCGATCTTCGTCAAGGACTACAACAGCAAGAAGGTGTTCGTGTTCGGGGAGGTCAACAAACCGGGCACCTTTGCGTACGACGACGACATGACGATAATCCAGGCCATAACCATCGCCGGGGGGTTCCTGAAGACCGCCGCCAAGAACAAGGTGTCGGTAACGCGGATCGAGGACGGCGTCGAGAAGCGCGTGTTCCTCTCGGTCGAGGACATTGGCCGCGGCAAGGAGAAGAACTTTTTCATGAAGCCCGGGGACATAGTCTTCGTCCCGGAGAGCCTCTTCTGACGTGCGCCCGGCGGCGCCCACTTCCGAACTCCATCTCCACGAGTTCCTACTCCTGCCGGCGGTATTTCTGTCGCCGCTCGCGGTCGCCGCGGTCCACCCGCCGGTGGTGATCGGGTTTGCCGCCTCCGTCGTTGCGGCGTTCGGCGTGTTCCTGGCGACGGGAGGCGCCGTCCCGTCCTGGAAGCCCGCGCGCGCGCTCGCCGCGGTTCTGTTCCTTGGCTGCGCGGTCACGCTTGTCCAGCTGCTGCCGCTCCCCCAACCGGTCATCGGCATCCTGTCCCCCCGCGCGGTCGAGATCGGCGACCAGCTCCGCGCGAACGTCGGCATCGTCGCACCGGCGACGCCAAGCCTGGACCGGGCCGGCACGGGAATCGAGCTCCTGAAGGCGTGCGCGTGCGCCATGGTCTTCATCATGGCGGCCGCGTCCGGCGAAAAGCTGAAGTTCAGGCTTTTGGCCACCGTGGCGCTCGCGGGTTTCGCGGTCATTCTGATCGGCGTTTTCCAGAAGCTTGCCGGCGTGAAGGACATCCTGGGGTTCTATCGGACCGCGGCGTTCGACTCGACCTTCTTTGTCTCGACGTTCGTAAACCCGAACCACCTCGCCGGATACCTCGGCCTGGCCGCCTGCGTGTCGCTGGGGCTGGGCGTGGAGGCTGCCGACCGGCCGCGGCGTGTCCTGTTCGTCTTCGTTGCGGCCGTGACCGGGGCCGGCGTGTTCCTGTCGCTTTCCCGCGGCGGCATCGTGGCATTTGCCGCCGCCCAACTTTTTTTGCTGTTTCTTCTTGTCCGGCGGCGCGTCGAGCGGCTCGGGCGTGCCACGTGGTGGCACGCGGGGCTGGTCGTTGCGCTGGCGGTCGCCTCGTGGCTGGCATACGCGGAGATTTCACGCGAACTCTCGACCATCTCGACGGTCGAGAAAATCGAATCGGACAAGAAGCTGCAATCGTTTGCGGGCGCGGCGCGGATGGCGGCGGCGTTCTGGCCCCTGGGAGCGGGGCGCGGGGCGTACGAGGGCGCCATCAACATGTTCAGGAAACCCGGCCACGTGTCGTGGACGTACGCCGAGAACGAGTACATCCAGGCCGCGGCCGACATGGGGATCCCTTTCGCAGCGGTGTTTTTCGCGGCCCTTGTCCTGCTGTTTGCCGCGGTCTTTGCGGCGCGCCGGGGACCGGCGGACGCCGGGGTTCTTTCGGGCGTCTACATGCTGGCGCTCCACAACTTTGTGGACTTCAACCTCGAGATCCTGTCGGTCGAGATCGCGTTCTTTGCCGTCCTGGGCGCTGCCGCGGCCGGGGGCGGGCCTCCGGTTGTCCCGGCGGCGAAGGCGCGGCCGTCAGCGGCGGCGTTTCTGCTTCTGTGTCTGGGAGTGGCGGCGCTCCCGGTCGCCGCGTTGTCGGGGGGCAAGAGCCTAAAAAGCGATACCGAGCGCCTAAGGGGCCTGCTCGCGGCAGGCGGTTATTCCAAAAACGCGCGCGAGATACGTGAAATTCTGGCCAGGCACAGGGCGGACTACTTTTTGCCCCTGCTCTCGGGCGCCGCGCTGATGCGCGAGAAGGGCTCGGACCCGCGGCTTGCCCACGGAATGCTCAGGCACGCGATGTTTCTCAATCCGGTGGCCCACGAGCCGCACCTCTTGGCCGCCAGGCTCTTCGAACGCGCCGGGAACGTCGGCCAGGCGAGGGCCGAGTACAGGCAGGCCGTGCGTCTGCACCGGCCGGTCCTCGAAAGCGTCCTGCACGACCTTCACGGGACCGATTCGAGCCTCGATTTCATGTCGCGCGCCGTCCCCGAGGAGCCGGACCCGATGCTGGGCCTTGCCGAGTTCCTCGTGTCGCGTGACCGGAATCGCGACGCCATCTCCGTACTGCGCGACCTCTTGACGCTCCATCCCGGACACGAGGGTGGGACGGCGGCGCTCGCGAGGACGCTTGCGAGGACCGGCGCGGTCGGCGAGGCCGCGGAGCTCGCGCAGACCGTCGTCGACCGAAACCCATCCAAGGCCGACGGATACAGGCTTTTGGCCGCTGTCGAGAGTGCCGCGGGCCGTTCCGAAAGGGCGCGCGAACTCTACCGCAAGGCGCTCACGCTCGACAGGTTCGACGTCGAATCGTTGGTTCGCCTGTCGCACATCTATTCGTCCGAGCGGAACTTCGCCGAGGCCAGACGCACCGTGCGAACGATTTTTCTGGCGCCGGACGCCGGCGGGGGGGCAAGGGCCCAGGCCCACATGCTACTCGCGTCGGTGGCCGAGGCCGAGGGGAGACGCGTCGAGGCGCTCGCCGAGTACAGACGCGCCCGGGACCTGATGCCCGGGGCCTCCGGGCCGATTTGGGGGATTGCACGCATGCACGAGGCCCTGTCCGAAACCGCGAAGGCCATCGAGGCATACCGCGACATCCTGCGGCTTGCCCCGGGCGACAAGGGGGCCGCGGCGAGGATGGCGGCGCTCGAGGAGGCGCGAAGACGCGAGGTCGAAAAGGCCAAGGAGATTGAGTATTTGCGGTGAACTTCTCGCTTTTGGCGTGGCCGCGTGTATAATACGGCACTGCAATCTGGGGCAGAAGACAAGATGGAAGAAAACCAAGGCGTATTCGAAAGCCAGGCTCAGGAACCTCAGATAGACCTGCGCGAGTACTGGATCGTAGTACTCAAGCGCAAGTGGACCATAATGACGTTCTTCGTCATCCTGGTTACCAGCGTCGCGATAGGGACGCTCCGACAGCCCAAGATCTATCAGGCGACGTCTTCGATCATCATCGACACGGTCGCCCCCGAGGTGCTTTCGGGCGTCCGCGAGGTCGTCGACATGGGGACGGGGGGCTACTGGACAAACAAGGAGTTCTACGAGACGCAGTACAAGATACTGCAGAGCAGGGCCCTTGCCAAGAAGGTCGTCAACACGCTGGGTCTTGCGGCGGACCTGAAGTTCCTGGGTCTCGACAAGATCGACGACCCGGCCGAAAGGGAGAAGGCCGTCTCGCGGGCCGACCCCGAGGGCCGGCTTGTCGGCAAGATGACGGTCCAGCCGGTCAAGGACTCGCGCGTGGTGCTCATCAACATCGAGGACACGAACCCCCAGTTTGCCGCCTTGCTCGCCAACGCCGTGGCCGACGCCTACATAGAGCTCAACCTCGAACACAAGCTCGAGGCCACGCGCACGGCGGCCAACTGGCTGGCCGAACAGCTCCGGGACCTCAAGGAAAAGATGGAAAAGACCGAGATGTCGCTCTACGATTTCAAGAAGGACAACGACATCCTCTCGGTATCGCTCGAGGACCACCAGAACATGACCGGGCAGAGGCTCAGGGCGCTGAACGAAACGCTCTCCAAGATCGAGGCCCAGCGGATAGAACTGGAGGCCAAACGCCGCTATATCTACGAGCTTCGCGAAGGAAAGCAGAACCTCGACTCGATTGAGCAGATCCTTTCGAGCCCGCTCATCCAGGGCCTCAAGACCGAGTATTTCAAGGCGCGCTCCGCATTCCTGGAGGTGCAGGAGAAGTATGGCGAGAAGCATCCGAAGTTCCACGTCACCAAATCACAGCTCGACATGGTCAAGGCAAACATCGACCGCGAAGTCGAAAAGATCCTTTCGGGCCTCGATTCGCAGTATGCGATGGTGGTCGAGACCGAGCGGAGCCTCAAGCGCGCGCTCGAAGAGACGAAGGGGGTGGCCCTGGGGATCAACAAGAAGGAGATCGACTACAACAAGCTCAAACGCGAGGCCGACAACAACTCGAGCCTGTACGGGATGGTCCTAAAAAGGCTCAAGGAAACCGACCTGACGGGGTTGCTCAAGAGCAACAACGTGCGCAGGCTCGACGCAGCGCTGGTCCCCAAAGCGCCGGTCAAGCCCAAGGTCAAGTTCAACATGCTGCTCGCCGCAATCATCGGCCTCATGGGCGGCATAGGCCTGGCCTTCTTTTTCGAGCACCTCGACAACACCATCAGGACGCAGGAGGACATAGAGCGGACGCTGGGGCTTGCATTCCTGGGCTTCATCCCGTCCATACGATTCGACGATTCCGCCGTTCCGGAGGGGAAGCGGCTGTCGAAGGACCTCTACGTCTACAACCATCCGAAGTCCAACGTGGCCGAGTCTTGCCGGTCGATACGGACGAACATCATGTTCGTGACCCCCGACAAGCCGGTCAAGAACCTGCTCATCACGAGCGCCGGGCCGCAGGAGGGCAAGAGCATCACGGCCATCAGCGTGGCGATCTCGATGGCGCTCTCGGGCAGCCGCACGGTCCTGGTGGACACCGACATGCGCCGGCCGCGCATACACAGGGCTTTTGGCGTCGAGAACGACCGCGGCATCTCGTCGTGCGTGGTCGGCGAGGTCTCGCTCGACGACGCCATACAGCCCAGCGGCCTCCCCAACCTCGACATCCTGGCGTGCGGGCCGCTGCCGCCCAACCCCGCGGAACTGATCCACACCGAGAAGTTCAGGGACATGACGCTGGAGTTGTCGCGACGCTATGACAAGGTCATCTACGACTCGCCGCCCGTGATCGCCGTGACCGACGCCGTGATTCACTCCAAGTTCGTTGATGGGGTCATCCTTGTAATCAAGAGCGCGAAGAGCACCAAGGACATGGTGAAACAGGCCAAGAAGCACCTTGTCGATGTGAACGCCCGCATCATCGGGGCGATCCTCAACGACCTTGACATCGAGAACCGCGAGTACAGCTATTACTACTACTACTACTATCGCCGGTACGGGTACTACTACGGCGAGCGCGAGAAGGAAAAGGCGCAAAGCGCATGACCGCGGTTGAAAGTTGAAAGTCGAAAGTTGAAAACTGGCATCGGGGCCGGCCTTGCGGTTCGCCTTTCGTGTGTACGCTGTCAACTCACAACTGATCGAGATGAAGCTCTCCATCATCATTCCCGTCTACAACGAGGCCGCGACGATTGGGGCCGTCGTCAGGCGTGTGCTTGATGTGGATGTCGGGTGCGGCGAGAAAGAACTGATTGTCGTCGACGACGGCAGCTCCGACGGGACGTGCGGCGAACTGGATCTGCTTGGCGACCCGCGCGTCAGGGTGATTCGGCAGCCCCGCAACATGGGGAAGGGCGCGGCAGTCGCCGAGGCCCTCAAGCACTTCACGGGCGATGCGGTGGTTGTTCAGGACGCGGATGTCGAGTACGACCCCGCCGATCTTAAGGAGGTCCTGCGGCCCCTTGTCGAGGGGCGGGCCGACGTGGTGTACGGATCGAGGTTCTCTCGGGGGCGGTCGGACGGCGAGACGCTGGTCCACTACGCGGGCAACCGCATCCTTACCGGCATCTCAAATGTCCTGACCGGCCTCCGCCTGACCGACATGGAAACGTGTTACAAGATGTTCGGGTCCGAAGTGGCGCGGCGTCTGGACATCGAGGAAAAACGGTTCGGAATCGAACCGGAGATCACGGCCAAGGTGGCGTCAATGGGCGTCCGCGTGGCGGAGGTCCCGATTGGATACCGCGCCAGGAGCTATGCCGAGGGGAAGAAGATCGGTGGCCGGGACGCGCTGCGGGCGCTGTACGTCATGGGGAAATACTGGGTGAAGTTGAAAGCCAAAAGATGAAAGTTGAAAGAGGGGAAGCATGCGCGTCCCGCTGCTAGACCTCGGGCGCCAGTACGCGGGCATCAAGCCGGAGATCGATGCCGCGGTCACCCGCGTTGTCGAATCACAGCACTTCGTCCTCGGTCCCGCCGTCGCGCGGTTTGAGGAGGAACTTGCCGCGTATTGCGGCGTCGGGTTTGCGGTGGGGGTTTCGAGCGGGACGGATGCCCTGATCGCGTCGCTGATGGCGGTCGGCATAGGGCCCGGTGACGAGGTCATCACGACGCCTTTCACGTTCTTTGCGACGGCGGGCGCCATTGCCAGGCTGGGGGCGAAACCTGTGTTCGTCGACATCGACCCGGCGGACTTCAACATCGACGCGTCTTTCATAGATCGGGCGATCACGCCGCGCACCAAGGCCATCATTCCGGTCCACCTGTTCGGCCAGCTTTGCGACATCGAACCGATCGTTGAACTGACGGCGAAGCGCGGGATCCCGGTGATTGAGGACGCCGCACAGGCGATTGGAGCTTCGGGCGGAGCGCGGAGGGCGGGAACATCCGGCGTTGCGGGCTGCCTTTCATTTTTCCCCTCCAAAAACCTCGGGGCATTCGGTGACGCGGGCGCGGTCCTCACAAACGACGACGGGTTCTTCCGGAAGCTCAAGATCCTCAGGACGCACGGGGCCGAGCCGAAGTACTTCCACGGGGTGATCGGCGGCAACTTCAGGCTCGACGCGATCCAGGCTGCCGTGCTCTCGGTCAAGCTTGGGCGCCTCGAAGCGTGGACAGACGCGCGGCGGCGCAACGCCCAGGCCTACCGGCGCCTCCTCGCGGGCGTCCGCGGGGTTGTCCTTCCGAAGGAGAAACCGGGTTTTCGGCACATCTACAACCAGTTCGTCATCCGGTCGGCGCGCCGCGACGAGCTGATGAAGCACCTCAAAGACGCCGGTGTCGGCACCGAGGTCTACTACCCGCTCCCGCTCCACATGCAGGAGTGCTTCGCGTATCTCGGATATGCGCCCGGCTCGATGCCCGAGGCCGAGAAGGCCGCCCGCGAGGTCCTGGCCCTGCCGATCTACCCCGAGTTGACGACAGAAGAGATCGAATACGTGGCGGCCGAGATCAAGGTGTGGGCGGACGACGTGGCGCGTGACTGAGATTTGCGATCGCGTTGGTTCTGTAATATACTTGTCCCGGTTTTGGACGTAACGGCCCGCGGTTGTTGGACAATTTCGGATAGTTCGCGGAACTTGACGGGGACGGAGTGTCCCTGTGAGTGGTTTTGAGTTTTCAGTTTGCGACCTCTGACCTCTGACCTCCGCTCTCATGCCCGATCCCTCATCCCTCAACCCTCAACTCCCAACTGATTCCCTTCCCTCGGTCGACGAATGGGCCGTGGCATGGACCAAGGCCCGCGCCGAAAAGGCGCTTGTGGATTACCTCGACGGGTTTCGGGTAAGGTCCTACCTGCCGCTCGTGCGCAAGCGGCGGGCGTACGGGAGGCACATCCGCGAGTCCGAGCTTCCGCTGTTCCCGGGGTACGTTTTTTTCGACCGGGACGCGATCGGACGCCGGCAGGTCATCGAGTCCAAGAAGGTCGCGAAGGTGCTCTACACGGACGACCCGGCGGGGCTCAAAAGCGAAGTCTTGAACCTGTCGCGCGCCGTCGCGCGCCAGCCCCTTTTCCACAACGTTCCGTTCGATATCGAGGGAACGCCCGTGCGCGTGTTCAAAGGCCCGTTCAAGGACCTCTACGGCGTGCTCGTCAAGCGAAGGAACAGGACGACGCTGGTCATCAAGGTGACGCTTTTGTGCCGCGCGGTCGAGATGGAAATAGACGAGGCCTACGTTGAGAGGGCGTAAAAGGCAGGAGGCGGGTGGTGTGAGGCGAGAGAGGTTGAGCGGTGAAGGTTGACTATCCGGCAAATGGGCAGAGGCTCGACGGTGTATTCACGACGCTGCTCATGCGGCTCGAGGGCGAGTTCCCGTTCGACCGCACGTCGCTCAAGACGCTTCCCGCCGGCAAGAAGCTCACGCTCTGGTTCCGGCACGGCGCCAAACGAGTGTTCCATATCTCGATCATCAGAAAAGGCGCGCGCTACGTCATAGAGATGTCCGGGGGCGACCCCGTCAGGGTGCTTCGCGCGGTGCACATCTGCAAGGACCACTTTGACGACTGGTTCGACGTCACCGCAGACGACATTCGCGCAACAGAGGTCGGAAGTCGGAGGTCGGAAGTCGGATGACGTCCGGGACGGTCCACATCCTCGGGATATCGGCTTTCTATCACGATTCCGCGGCTTGTCTCGTGCGCGATGGGGAGATCGTCGCCGCGGCCCAGGAAGAACGGTTCACCCGCGTCAAGCACGACGCCGGGTTCCCCAAGAACGCCGTCGACTACGTGCTTCGCGAGGCCGGCGTGCGCGCCTCCGACCTGGCGCTCGTCGCGTTCTATGACAAACCTTTTCTCAAGTTCGACCGGCTCCTCGAAACGTACCTGACCACCGCGCCGCGCGGGATCATGTCGTTCTGGCAGGCCATGCCGGTCTGGCTCAAACAGAAGCTGTGGCTCCCCGTGACAATCCGAAAGGAAACCGGGTACGACGGAGCGATTGTCTTCCCCGAGCACCATCTGAGCCACGCCGCAAGTGCGTTCTTCCCCTCGCCGTTTTCGGAAGCGGCGATACTCACCATCGACGGGGTGGGCGAATGGGCCACCAACACGACGGGGATTGGCCGCGGGAACCGTGTCGAGCTTTTCGAGGAGGTCGCTTTTCCTCACTCGCTGGGCCTCATGTACTCGGCGTTCACGTACTTCACCGGTTTCAAGGTTAACAGCGGCGAATACAAGGTGATGGGGCTTGCGCCTTACGGCGAGCCGAGGTACGTGGACGCGATCAAGTCCAACCTGATCGACATCCGCGACGACGGCTCGTACCGCATGAACATGGAGTTTTTCGACTACCTGTCGGGGCTGAAGATGACGGGAAACGGCTTCGACCGCGCCTTTGGCGGGCCGCCGCGCAAATCCGAATCGCCGCTTACCCGGCGCGAGATGGACCTTGCCCGATCGGTCCAGGAAATCACCGAAGAGGTGATGCTCAAGCAGGCGTCACACGTGCACAAGCTCACGGGCCTTCCGGACCTCTGCCTCGCCGGGGGCGTGGCGCTCAATTGCGTCGGGAACGGGCGGGTGCTGCGGGAAGGGCCGTTTGGACGGATCTGGATCCAGCCGGCGGCGGGCGATGCAGGCGGGTCCGTGGGCGCGGCGCTGGCGGGATGGCACATTTACCTCGACCGGCCTCGCGCGAGTTGCGAAGGCGACCGGATGGGCGGGGCGTACCTTGGGCCGGCGTTTTCGGACGCCGAGATCCAGACGTTCCTCAAACGAAGGGGCGTTTCCGCGCGGAAGACGGGTCGTGCGGAGCTCCTCGACCTTGTGACCGATTTGATTGCGCAGGAGAAGGTGGTCGGGTGGTTCCAAGGGCGGATGGAGTTCGGCCCGCGCGCGCTCGGGAACCGGAGCATCATAGGCGACGCCCGCTCGCCCCGGATGCAGTCGAGGATGAACTTGAAAATCAAGTTCCGCGAGTCGTTTCGGCCGTTTGCGCCGTCGGTGCTCGCCGAGAAGTGCCCCGAGTGGTTCGATCTGGATTGCGAGAGCCCTTACATGCTCCTGGTCGCCGGCGTGAAGGAAGGGCGCCGCGTCGCGGTGAACGACGAGCAGAAGAAACTCAAGGGCATTGAGCTTCTGAACTGCGCCAGAAGCGAGATCCCCGCCGTCACGCACCTGGACTACTCGGCCCGGGTTCAGACCGTCCACCCCGAAACGAACCCGCTCTACCACGACCTGATCAAGCGGTTCGCCGAAAAAACGGGCTGCCCGGTGATAGTGAACACGAGTTTCAACGTCCGAGGCGAACCCATAGTCTGCACGCCCGAGGACGCGTACCTGTGCTTCATGCGGACAGAGATGGACCACCTTGTGCTCGGGAGCTTCATCCTCGACAAAAAGAACATGAAGCCTCTCGAGGGGGACGAGGACTGGAAAAAGAAGTTTGAGCTTGACTGACCGGGAGCTTCGGTGGTTCGGGTTCATGATGGGCGCCGCCCTCCTGGCGGCGGGGGCGATTTGCTTCTACAAAGAGGCGTATTTGGCGACAAAAGCGCTTTGGGCGCTGGCCATTGCGTTCATCGGGGCCGGGGCGGCGTACCCTTCGATCCTGGCGCCCGTGCACAAGTACTGGATGAAGTTCGCGGCGGTCTTGGGCTTCGTCAATACCCGCATCCTGCTCGCCCTGATGTTCTACTTCGCCTTCACGCCCGTTGCGCTCGGCCGGCGCCTCCTGGGCCGCGAGCCGCTGGGTCTGCGGTTCAAAAAGGGAAAGGCGGACTCGTACTGGATCAAAAAACCGCCGATCGACGACCTCAAGGCGTACTTTGAAAGACAGTCGTGATGGAGCTGGCTGACTTCTTCGTCCACCCGACCGCGGTGATCGATGACGGGGCGGTGATCGGCGCGGGGACCAGAGTCTGGCATTTCTGCCACGTGTCGGCGGGCGCGAGGATCGGTGCGCGGTGCAATTTGGGGCAGAACGTTTTCGTGGGGCCGGGGGTTGTCATCGGGAGCAACGTCAAGATCCAGAACAACGTCTCGGTGTACCCGGGCGTGACGATGGAAGACGACGTGTTCCTGGGTCCCTCGTGCGTGCTCACCAACGTCACGAACCCCCGCTCGCAGGTCGTGCGGCATGACATCTACGAGAAGACGCTGCTCAGGCGGGGGTGCACCATAGGCGCCAACGCGACGGTCGTCTGCGGGATCACCATCGGTCGATACGCCTTTGTCGCTGCGGGCGCCGTGGTGGCCAAAGACGCCCCGGACTACGCGATGATGGTAGGCGTCCCGGCCAGACAGGAAGGCTTCGTGAGCCGCCACGGGCACCGGCTTGATTTCGGCGACGACGGGATGGCCGTCTGCCCGGAGTCCGGCTTTCGCTACCACCTGACCTCAGACGTTAGAGGCCGGAGGTCAGAGGTCGGAGGTTCTGGCCCTTGCGTGGTTCGTTGCGTTGATCTCGACGAGGAGTCGCCTCTTCCGGCGACGCTCTTGCGCGGGACGAAAACGTACGACGAGTTCAAAGGATGACCGGTGATTAAGAAGCAACGTTTCCTGATGGTCGGGTGTGGCCGCATCTCGAGGAGCCACCTCAAGGCGATGGCCGACAACGCCGACCGGGTCGAGCTCGCCGCCGTGTGCGACGTGGTCGAGGAGCGGGCGCGGGATGCATCGGAGGCCGCCGGCGGGCTGCCGTGGTTTGCAGAGATCGGCAAAATGCTCGCCGACGTCAAGGCGGATGTGGCGTTGATCGGGACGCCATCGGGGATGCACCCCGCGCACGCAATCCAGTGTGCAAAGGCGGGCCTGCACGTCGTGTGCGAAAAGCCAATGTCCATCACGCTCGACGGCGCCGACGCGATGATCAAGGCGTGCGACGATGCCGGGGTCAAGCTCTTCGTCATCAAGCAGAACCGCCTCAACCAGACCGTGAAACTCCTCCGAAGGGCGGTGGACAAAGGGCGGTTCGGGCGGATTTTCTTTGCCGGGGTCAACGTCTTCTGGTCGCGGCCCCAGAGTTACTACGACCAGGCCAAATGGCGCGGGACGTGGGAGCTCGACGGCGGGGCGTTCATGAACCAGGCGTCGCACTACATCGATCTTCTGCACTGGCTCGTGGGCGAGGTCGACAGCGTCTCGGCCGTCACCGCCACCCTCGCCCGTCGCATAGAGACCGAGGACACCGGCTCGGCGGTCCTGCGGTTCCGCAACGGCGCGGTCGGTACCATCAACGTCACGATGCTCACCTTCCCCAAGAACATCGAGGGCTCAATCACAATCCTCGGCGAGAAGGGCACCGTGAAGCTCGGCGGCCCGGCAGTCAACAAGATTGAGGCGTGGGAGTTTGCCGAATACGACGACGACGACAAGGAGGTCGAGCAAGCCGACTACAGCCTCCCGCCGGGACCCGCCGCAGTCTACGGCTTTGGCCACACGGGCTACCTCAGAAACGTCCTCGACACCCTCGAAAAAAAAGACGACGCCTTAACCGACGGCCGCCACGGCCGCAAGAGCCTTGAGCTGATCCTGGCCATCTACAAGTCCGCGCGGGACAGACAGACAGTGTCGTTGCCTCTCAAGCTCTGACCTCTGATTTCTGCGTATTATGCTCCGCTGCATAATGCCTGACGGCATAATCCCCAAGTGAAGCTCTGCGCCCGCGCTCAAAAACACCGGGTTCGCGAAATCGAAGCCGCCGCGGTCCTCGAAGTGTTGCGATGACCAAAAACTCAAAACTCTCGCAAGGGGGATTTCCGATGAAGATCAATAGAGCACAGGCGCTGAAGAGGTTCACCGTTGAGATCGAGTTTGATGACGGTCTCATCGCAACCGTGGACTTGTCCAACCTGGCGGGCAAAGGGGTTTTTGCGGTCTGGGCCGCGCCAGGCGCGTTCGAGGACTGTACCGTGGGTTCCGGGGGCGAGCTGATGTGGCGATGTGGTGTCGACTTGTGCGCAGACGCACTCTATCTCAAGGCCACCGGGAAGCGGTTGTCCGAAGTCTGCGGACCAGACTCGGAAACGAAAAACAGCGGCGGATGCCTGGCGCATCAAGAGCACGAACATGCCTGAGATCTGTCGATTCTACGGGATAGTCGTCAAGATGTTTTGGGATGACCACCAGCCGCCGCATTTCCACGTCGAATACGCCGGGGATTCGGCGGTCATCGCGATTTCTGATTTCTTGACACGAACCCAAAACTCAAGACTCAGAACTCTCGCCGGGCCCTCGTCGCTTGACCGACGTATTATGCTCCGCTGCATAATGCCTGACGGCATAATCCCGAAATGAAGTTCCTCGACCGCAAAGACGAGCTTGGGCGGCTCAACAGGCTGGCGGACGAACCCGGGGGCGGGCTGGGGATCCTCTGGGGCCGGCGCCGGATCGGCAAGACACGCCTGTTGCTCGAGTGGTGCCGCTCGCGCCGCGGGGTCTACTCGGTCGCCGACCAGTCCGCGGCCGCGGTCCAGAGGCGGTATCTCGCGATGGCGTTCGGTGCCGCGTTTCCGGGCTTTGGCGAGGTCGAGTACCGGGCCGGCAACAGCCGTTCGGTGTCCCCGAGCGCGAATCGAAGCGCGCGCTGTACGTCATCGACGACCCGTTTACGCGGGCATGGTTTCGAGTGGTGGCGCCAAACCGGGCCTTTTTGGCCTCGGCGGGGGCCAAGGCAAGGCGCGGCAGATGGACCGACGCGACTCCGCGGCTTTGCGCCGAGGCGTTCGAAGACCTTTGCCGGGCGGCCGTCCCACGGCTGGGCGACGTTCTTGGCGCCGGCGCACGAGACGGCTCGTTCGGGCCGGCGGGAAGTTTCTGGCAACCCGGCGCACCCGAATGGGACGTTGTCGCCTTGTCCGAAGACAAGAGCGTACCTCCGACCTCTGACTCCTGACTTCTGAATTCTGCGACGCCGTGACCCGAAACCCTCAACTCCCAACTGTAGTTTGTTTGAGTTGAATTCAAAACTCAAAACCCGGCCGCCGTCCCCCAACGGGGGGCAAAACTCAAAACTTCCGCAAGTCCCTCAACCCCTGACACTCGACTTGACGCCTCTGTTTTCAGCGCATTCCGAGGTTTCGCTCGCGTACCTTTTTGGATCGCGCGTGACCGGGCCTGTGGGGCCGATGAGCGATTTTGACTTTGCCGTGTTTCACGACAATGGTGTTGACGGCGGCCGGCTTGGCGCGGAGCTTCACGCCGAATTGACGGGGGCGTTGGGCGGGGCACGGGTGGACATCGTCGTGCTCAACGCTGTGCCGGTAGAGCTTGCCTATTCGGTCATCGTGCAGGGGAGGATTGTCTTCGAGCGGGACGTCGCGACGCGCGTCGAATACGAGGCCTACATCTTGGGCCGGTACGGCGACATGCTTCCCATCTTGAGGGCGCAACGCCGCGAAATAATACGGGGAGGTTCAGATGAGCCCAGAATTCGGCGGTATCGAGAGGCGTTTGGACGAACTGAGCGAACGCTGCGCGAGATTGGAGCCGCTCTCGGGAAAGCCCCGGCGGGAGTTCGATGAGGACCCGTACCTCAGGGACATCGTCGAGCGGAACCTGGAAGTCGCCGCGCAGTGTGTCATAGACATATGCAATCGAATCATCAATCGCCGGGTTTCGAAACGTCCTTGTTCACGAGTACACGGGCATAGACTGGGGCAGGGTCTACGAGAGCTTTCAGGCGCTCAAGACACTCGACCGTTTTTCGGAGCACGTCCGCGCCTGGCTCACCCGCCGGACCTCCGACCTCTGACCTCTGGTTGCATATGAACTCACAACTCAAAACTCGGCCGCCGTCCCCCAAAGGGGAACAAAACACGGTCAAATCGGACCGCACCGACAGAAATGCTTGATACTGTCGGATGCAAAACTCGCGCAAGACCCTCAACCCTCAACCGTTGTGACTCTTCGCCATGCGCATGACCCGTGAACAGATCGCCGCGGTGAGAACGCTCGTGAAACGCCACTTCGGCGATGATGCGGAGGTCTGGCTTTTCGGCTCCCGCGCCGATGATGCCAAAAAGGGAGGCGACTACGACCTGCTTGTCGAGACGTCGCTTGTTCAACCCGACGTCATCATTGCACTCAAGATCGCCTTCATCGCCGGGCTTCAGTCGACCGCGTTTTTCGAAGATGAGAAGATCGACGTTGTCGTGAAACGTCGGGCTTCCCGATTTGAACTGCCGATTTACAGCGTTGCCCGGACGGAGGGGGTGAGGCTATGAAGGCCGGAGAGTTGCTGCAGATTCATCTTGACGAATGCGACTTGCACTCAAGAGTGCTTGAGCAGGCGCTGGTCGAGGCCGCATCCTGGCTCCCGTTCACAGCCGAATCAGTGGAGAGCGTGACAACCGGGCAGCTCCGGGTGCTCGATCAGGTGGCGTATCGCTTCACGAAACTGCAGGACACGATGGGCCGTCAGGTTCTGCCGCAGATACTCGATCTCGCGCAGGAGCCGATTCCGCCCGAGGCGACGTTCGCCGAAAAACTGAACTGGCTCGAAAAAATGGGGGCGCTGCGGTCGGCGGAAGAATGGAAAGAGTTGCGCGTGGCGAGAAACGCGATCGCGCACGAATACCCGGACGAACCCGATCTTCGGGCCGGCGCGCTCAATCGTTTCCTCGCCGACGCGAAACGTCTGAACACGCTGTATGAATCAGTCCGAAAGTACGTTTCAGAGCACTTCCCCGGCGTCGCCGCCGCATGCGAATGACCTCCGACCCAGGGCAGTTGATGAACTCAAGTCCGCTGAATCATGCCGGCAGTTCCTGACACATCCGAGATAGTCGAACGCGCGAGGGCGGTCATTGAGCGGCTCGACGTCGAGGTCCTCATCTACACGTCGGGTGAGATTGAAGCGATGGCCGAAAGGCCGTTCCTGACCAGGGCACTTCGGGAGGGGAAAGTCATTTATGAGCGCAGACAAGCAGCGTGACGAGGCGATGAGGTGGCTTCTGACGGCTCGCGAGGACCTTGCGGCAGCGCGGATCATGTCGGACGCAGGCAAATACTCGCACGCCTGTTTCCTTGCCCAACAATTACTACATTCCAACCCGGTATCCGAACGGGCTCCCCGACCTGACGCCGGGTCAGAGCTATTTCGAGGGGGATGCGATCCAGGCCATCGGATTCGCGACACACATCCTTCAAGTGGTGGAGTCGCTTGTTTCCGACGCCCCGGGGGATAAGTGACAAATGCCTGGCGGTCGACCTCCGATGCCGGTCGCTCAACCCTCAAACCTGAACGTCTACGGGAGGTGATCGAATGTCAAGGATGTACAAGATACCGCTGTTGCTGACCCCTCAGCCGGCGGGGGGGTACACCGAAACGAGACCTCTTCTACCCGAGTTGATCACCGAAGCGGAAACACCCGAAGACGCGTTTGCGAATGTCCAGGACTCTCAGACTCTAGTTTCGCCATTTCAGTGCTGAAAAGTTGACAAACACGGCTACCCGGCGTCTTTGAGACGCCAACCCTTTTGCCCAAAGGTGGTAGCCATGCTTGAAGGCATTCTACGCGACCTCCTGGAGCTTACGCA
>JACRCP010000373.1 GCA_016218965.1 Deltaproteobacteria bacterium
GCGGTCGCCGCGGGGACCGACCCGGAGCCCGAGTGCGCGTACAGCCAGGCGAACTGCGACACCGGGTTCTGCTCGGGGTCGCGCGGCGCGTGCCAGAAGGCGACGAGCGGTACGTGCGTGGCGCAGTCGTGCACCGCGGACCTGAACAGCATCAACCTCGCCGACACGTGCAACGGGAGCGGGACGTGCATCGACAACGGCACCAGCAACTGCCTGCCGTACAAGTGCAACGGGGCGACGGGAGCGTGCAAGACCTCTTGCAGCGTCACCGCCGACTGCCAGACCGGATATGACTGCGCGGGCACAGTATGCAAGAAGATCGACGGGCAGGCGTGCACTGCGGACGGCGAGTGCTTCCACAACAAGTGCTGCGGCGCCCCTGCGGGAATCTGCCGCGATCTGGCGACCGACCCGGCCAACTGCGGGGCATGTGGCACAATCTGTTCGGGCAACCACGTCCCGACGCCCACCTGCGGCGCGTCCGTCTGCAACGGAACATGCGAGTCCAACTGGACCGACTGCGACGCCAACAAACAGACCAACGGCTGCGAGAAGAACCTCACAAACGACCCAAGCAACTGCGGCGCCTGCGGGAGAATCTGCGGCACCACGCCGGGGTACATCTATCCGGACACGGCCACGTACACGTGCAACTCGAGCGTCTGCGCAGTGGCCACGTGCAACGCGAACTACTACAACTTCGATGCGGTCACAAACCCCAACGGGTGCGAGTGCGGCGACCTCGACGTCGGGAACAAAGTCTGCACCAGTGCGGTCAACATGGGCACGGTCAACGACACCGGCCAGACCCTCACCGCGACGGGGAACATCCCGAAAAGCGGCGATGCCGTCTGGTACGCCGTCACCGCGTCCAACCCGAACTGGCAGCAATGGGGCGGCGCCAACCCGTACAGACCCAAGATCGGATTCAGCACCAATCCAAGCAACGAGTTCCAGCTCGAGGTTTTCTCAAACTGCTCGGGCACGTACGCGTCGTGCCCCGAGGCCGACAAGACGATCGAGCAGACGCGGCCGACAGACATGTGGGAATTCAACCCGGCCGAAAACCCGTGCTACTGGACCGGCGTGCTCTGGCCCGGCGAGTACCAGTGCCTGGACCACACTTCAACGTTCTACATCAAGGTCACGCGGCGCACAGGGGCGCTCAATTGTTCGACCTTCACCGTGCAGGTGACAAACGCCCTTTAGGCCGATTCGGATCGGCGGACTAGGTTGATTCGAGCCCCGATAGGGGCGACGGATGACCGCGTCGCAATAGAAACCGGCTTGTCCCACGCAAAGCACTGGCCCCTGTTTCCCCGCTTGACTCTTGATCCCGGGCCGGTGTATTCGGGTTGCGCCGCATTCGGCAGGTCAAACGGAGGTCGGTCGTGCCGGAAGTCCTGAAGAAACGACCCAAAAAGAAGCTCCCGCCGGAGATCGCAGAGAAGGCCCGGCGGCTCAACGAGCAGAACGGGATCCCGTTCGCGCTTGCCGTCAACGTCGCGCGCGGCAAAGACACGCTTTCGAACGTGCTCAACCGGATGCTCAGGGACTCGAAGGTCCAGAAGCTGATGGATGCGCGGGGCGTGCCGAAGAACATCGCCCAGGTCGTTGTGGACGGAAAGGCGGACCTCGATCGACTGCTCCTCAAGCAGAGGGCGCGGCAGTATCTTTCGGAGAACTGGTCAAGGTCGGTCATAGATGAACTGCACAAATCCGGAACGCCCGCCGCACTTCTTGTCGACCCGGACGAGGTTGTGACGGGAGGAATCACCGGCGTCGACACCTACGAGTTCCGTCTCGTTCCCGACGAGGCGGACGAGAGGACCGTGCGGAAGGTCGACCTGCACTGCGTTTTCGCGCCGAACGACGCCAAAGCGGTGAGGGAAGCGGCAAGCATCGACACTGGAATCCGAAAACTGGACCTGGGACCCGAGCTGTCGCCGCAGAAGCGCATCAACTTCAAGCACGCCGAGTTTCAGGGTCGCCTGGAGTCCGGCAAGACGGCCGTCTTCATCACCCGGCGCGGCCACAGATTCTCGGGCCGCATTCTCTGGTACAGCCGCTGGGAGGTCGGGATTGCGCTCGACGCCGGCCCCGAGGTCACCATCTTCCGCCATGGGCTTCAGAACATCGCCTGATGGCCAGCCCCCCGCGCTACGTCTACGCGTTTCTCGCAATCGGCCTCGTGGCCGCCAGCCAGTCGGGGAACCTCGTGCGTGTGGGCGACGCGCACCCCGCTGTCATGGCGGCGTGGCGGCTGCTCCTCGCGAGCCTCATCATGGCCGCGCTTGCCGGACCGAGACTCCGGGAGCTGGCGGGGCTTTCGCGGACTGAAAAATGGCTCGCGTTCCTTGCCGGCGCGGCGCTTTCGGCCCACCTCATGACATGGATCGCGGCTGTGCAACGGACAACAGTCGCCAACGCGGCGATTTTCTTCTCGACCAACCCCGTGATCACGGCCATCGCGGCGCATCTCATATACGGCGAGCGAATCACCCTGCGACTCTTTGCGTCCGTGGTGCTCGGGCTCGCGGGAGTGGCCGTCATCGGGCTGGACGACTTCCACCTTTCGGCCGAATCGGCGTCGGGCGACGCATTCTCGCTCCTCTGTTCGTTTTTCTTCACGGCCTACTTCATGTTCGGGAAGAGAGTGCGCGCGAAACTCGACAACCGCGCGTACGTGACGGCGGTGTACGGCTCGGCGGCGCTCTGCAGTTTTGCCGCCGCGGCCGCGCTGGGACTCCCCGTTCTGGAACAGAGTGCAAGGAACTGGCTGTGTTTCGTCCTGCTTGCGATCATCCCGACGTCGGTGGGGCACACGGCGCTCAACGCCGCCCTAAGATACATGGACGCGTCACGGATCTCCGCGGCCACGCTCTCGGAGCCGGTCCTTGCCGGGCTGGTCGCGTGGTGGGCGTGGGGCGAGGCCGCCCGCCCCTCGGCGTTTGCCGGGTACTCGCTGATCGCCTGTTCGGTCGTCGTCCTTGTCTGGGACGAGTTCCGGGGCGTGCGCTGAGATTCGAATTCCGGACCGGCGGGCGACTCGCGCGGCGCATGGAAGCATACCCGGAATGCAGGGCCGGGCGCAGAAATCGTTGAACATCGGCCGGACTCGTGATATACGGCGGCGGTCCTGGCATCAGCGCAGGACCGGGGGCAATTCCGCCCTCGTGGAAAGGAGATTTTAGGTGAACATCTACGTGGGGAACCTGAGTTACGAAACCACAAGCGACGAACTGAAGACTCTGTTTTCAGAGTTCGGCGACGTGGCCTCGGCTTCCGTGATCACTGACAAGTACACGGGCCAGTCCAAGGGTTTCGGCTTCGTCGAGATGCCGTCGCGCGAACAGGCGCAGGCCGCGATCTCGGGTCTGACCGGCCGGGAACTCAAGGGGCGCACCATCAACGTCAACGAGGCCAGGCCGCGCGAGGACCGCGGCGGGGGCCGCGGCGGCGGGCGCGGCGGCGGGTTCGGCAAGGGCGGCGGCGGAGGGGGCGGCGGCGGCCGCAGGTACTGAGCCGAATTCCCAGCAGAACGACAGGCGGCCCCAAGACGGGGCCGCTTTTTTGTTGGACTGCGCCAGAGCGCCGTCTTCGAGTGCGGCGGCTTTGGACTGCGGTAGCTTGCTACCGCTTTGTTTTCCGCGGGAGCTTGCTACCGCGCGCCGGGGCGAGCTTGCTCGCCCGAAGAAAAGCGCATGTCCGCGAACAGGGGGTTCTTACGGAAGGATCAACCCTTTCGCTTTGCTCAAGGGCGCAAGGACATCGGCTTGCGCACTCCACATGCGTCAACTGACCGATTGAGTTTCGCCCCCGAAGTGTGGTCTAATTGAGTCAACCAAGGGGGCCAAAATGAAAATCCGCCCCGTCCCGAAGTACGCCCCGCCCGCCTACCCGGACCGTCTCCGCACCGACCACGACCCCGCCCTCCTCTCCCGCCACGTCCCGGCCGCGTGGCTGAGAAGCGAGATCGTCGCGGGCGCGCTAGCTACACTGGTCGTGGGCGGGTGTTCGAAAAATGAACCCAAAGGAGATGCGGTAACGGTCAATAGGGGGTTTCAGGAACAACGTGTGTTCGAAACCAGTGCGAGATCCGGCGTGGAAAGACCGGCCGACGCCAAAGTGGCGCCGGTTTTTAATCATGGACCCGGATGGGGCGCCGTTGGGTGCGTGGTCATGTCTCCACCGGTTTTTGTATCGGAGAGCGAGGCGCGCGAAATCATCGAGGGGGAGTTGGGAAAAGCCGGCATCGGTATTGGTGAGCGCGATGTTCGAGTGGAAGGCGTGTACCTCGATCGAACACACCTTCACTTTGCTGCTTCCGCCGGTGCGGAGTCGGCCGAAAGGTCAGAAACGGAACACAATGTACAGCCGCTCGTGCTGGACGGTTGGGATAAGGAAACGAGACTGGGGTACCAATATGTGTCGCGCGAGGACTACTCTTCTTCCGTCCAAATGCACTATCTCTCGTCCGTTCGCTACTTCAAGACTCTCAAAGTAGCAGAACAGATCCGGGAGAAGCTGGTGCGGAACGGCTCGATAAACGCTGCCGTTTTTTACGACCCTTTGAGCGATGGCAAGGAAGCGGAGAGAATGACGGAAGCGCTGTCGATGGAAAATCAAAAAGGTGACGCACGCGACAAAGACACCGTCACGAAACTGCAAGCTGGACTCCAGGCCGCGTGGGCAAAAGGGTCGACAGACCCCCGATTCCTCCTCCGCCTCCAGGTCCGCGACTTCATCGCGTGGGCGAAGCGGGAGGGGGTGCTGAAGTGATTCGGAGTGCGGTAGCGCGCCGTCGCATGCTGGGTCTTCGAGTGCGGCGGCTTGACGCCCCGCCGCGCCCCCGTCAACCGACCGATTGAGTTTTGCCCCCGAAGTGTGGTTGAATGGAGCCAGCCAAAGGGGGCCGCCATGAAGATCCGCGCCGTCAGCTCGTACGCCCCGCCCGCCTACCCGGACCGTCTCCGCACCGACCACGACCCCGCCCTCCTCTCCCGCCACGTCCCCGCCGCGTGGCTGAGAAGCGAGATCGTCGCGGGCGCGCTTGCGGCGTTCACGCTGGGAGGCTGCATAGAGACCGACTGTTCAGAGTACGACGGCAGGGTGAACAGAAAGATGGCCGAAGTCCGCGATTGGCTTCGTGCCCGAACGATCTCCGCACGGGATCTCGCGGCACGCGTGGCACCGGTCTTCATTCACGGCGAAGGAAGAGGCGCCACCGGATGTGTGGTCCTCAACCCGCCGACATTTCCTTTCGGAGTCCGAAGCCGCGGACATCATCGAATCGGAGCTACAGAAGGAAGGCGTCGTACTCAGAGACCGACATGTCAAAGTGAAGGATGTTTGCCTCGACAAGAAGGTCGATGTCTCGATGTGGCGAAAAAACGACCCCGGTCCAACACTTGCCAGCCTTGGCCCCAAAGCCCCGCTTGAACTCGATGCCGTGGATCCCGAGCGCCGCGTGGCATACGTGTACGTTTCGGCGATTGACTCGCGCATCTGGGACTATTTGGAATCTTCTGTGCAAAACTACTTCACAAAAGATCTCGCCGAGCATGTGAGCCAGGTGCTCAGTTCGGGATGCGGTTTGAACGTTGGAGTATTCTACGATCCTTTGACCAAAGTGCGTCCTCCGGTCGGGGACGCCCGCAAGCCAGGCCCAAAAGACTGGTCCGCCGGAAACCAATCCGCCGCCGACCTCCGCGCCCAGGTCCGCGACTTCATCGCGTGGGCGAGGCGGGAGGGGATGATAAAGTGACTTCGCGCGGCCTTCATGGCCGGCTTGGAGTGCGGCGGCTCGACGCCGCCGTTTCGTGCCGCGGCTCGACGCGGCACGAGCACGCCCGCGCGATAACATTCGTCGGCGTGTTCATGTGTTTGGTGGCCGCATGCTCGCCAAGTTCCTCGAAAGCGACCGCGACACGTCCAGCTCAACCCACCGATGCCGGTCTGGGGGGACATTCTACCGAAGGGAAAGAGGCGGCGGCGCCAACTTACCCTTCCGAAGTTCTGGCCGATCCGTTCGAGGCGGCGATCTTCCTTGCCAAAAGAAACCCCCGTCGCGAATTCCTGCACCCTTTTCTGTTCCTCGAAATGGCCGAGGCTCACGAAAGAAAAGGGGCAAAGGATGCTGCGATGAAAATGCTCTCAAGGGCGTTGGATGAAGCGCGCAAGATCGAACGCACCAGTCTCGTCCACGGCCGCGCATACTACTTCGCCATGATCGCGGACGGTTATCTTCGTTCGGGTGAAAGGAAGAAGGCGCTGGAAGTTCTCGATTCCGCCCCTCGCGAAGACGGCGGGCCGTCGCCCCATCGCCCCCCGTCCGCCTCCACATCGCGGAACCGCAACGTGTACTGCCAGCTTGACCTCGGACTCCGGTACGCCAAAGCGGGGGATCTTGGAAAGGCGGCTGATTCGCTGAACCTGGCCAAACAGGAAGCTGGAAAAGACTTGCTGACAGTGATCGAAAACGGTGCGACCAAGACGGGGGCAAAAACGGCCAGCCCTCGACAGGAAATCGAAGAGGCAAACGCCCACCAACTCCGGGCGGATTTCGCAGGCGCACAGGCGGGCATCGCTTCGGAGTACGCAAAGGCCGGGCGACTGGCCGACGCGCTCGAGTTGCTGTCGGCCGCCGAAAAAATGTGCCGTTCCGTCAGACCGGAGCGGTTGCTGGGCGATGACCCGTGCAACGACGTCGCGGTCGGCTACTCTTTGGTCGGGGACACGGCCAAGGCCCAAAAAATTCTCGCCGAAGCATCGCGGAAAGCGTCGGAAACAGAAGGGCATGAACAGGGAGGGTGAAATATCAAGGCGAGGAGGATCTTTGCATTGGCAGAAGCGTGGGAGGTACTTGGCCAGACGGAAAAAGCGTCGGGTTACTATGATGCGGCCCTCGAAAACGCCAGACGCGATTCCGGCCCATTCGCATACGTATTCAACGCGCCACTTCTCGCCCGGATAGCCGTCAAATACCACAAAGCAGGCAGAAAAGAAGAGGCGGCTAGGATACTCGTTCGCGCGCGCGAATCGGCGGCCGGCGGCGAAAACCGCACCTCGGAGAAGGCGCAGTCGCTGGCGATAATCGCTGGTGCATATGCCGAAACCGGTGAGTCCAAAAAAGCGTCGAAGCTCTTGCTGGAGGCTCTGAAAGCGCTCGCGGATTTGGACGATCGCTTCCAACCCGATCGTTCGGGCGGACTTGCCTCCGTCGCCGCGGCATACGTGCGAACGGGCATCGAGTTTGACGATGAAGCACAAAAGGTTTTGCGCGCGATTCTGGACAGGGAAACAGCGCCAAAAGAGGGGAGGTAACATGAGAATCCGACCCGCCAGGAAGTACCCGAATCCGGCGTATCCAGCGTATCGGCTCGTCGCGGACAACCCCGACGTTCTGAGTCGCCACGTCCCAGCCGCTTGGCTGCGAAACGAAATCGTCGTCGGCGCTCTGGCGGCGTTCACGCTAGGCGGCTGTAGATCCAACGTCACCGTCGAGGCCATCCCACCCGCGACGGCCGGCCAGCAAAAGCCCGACGCGGGCGCCGGCGGATCGTGTGGTGAAGCGTGGACTCCCGAGCGGCGAATCGAAACATTCGGAGGCACGGTCGAGTTCAAACCAGCGAAAACGGGGGTGCGTAAAAAAACGGCCGTGAAGATCGCGCCTCTTTTCATCCACGGCAAGGGCGCGGGGTCGACGGGCTGCGTGGCCATAGCGCCCCCCGTGTTCATGTCCGAGGACGCAGCGCGCGACATCGTCATTGGAGAGATGAAGGCCGCGGGCATCGATTTTGACCGCACCGACGTCGACGCGGTCGACGAAAAGATGTCAGATTCGGCCGAAGGCCCGCTCAAAGATTTTTTGCTTGACGGGTACTCTACGAAACTGAGGCTGGGCTTCGAGTTCGTTTCCATGGAAGACTTCGCCAGATTCGGGGGCGTTCACTCGCGGTCCACCGTTCAGCGCTACGATCTGAAAACGTGCGCGGAAAATGCGCGAAGCGTTCTGGGGGATCATTTCAAGGTGAACGTCGCCATCTTTTACGACCCGATGACCAACGTCGACATGGGCCGTGGGAGGAAAGAGCGCAACTATCCGGCTGCAGAGAAGGAGGCGAGACTTGATTCTGCCACCGACCTCACCGCCCAGGTCCGCGACTTCATCGCGTGGGCGAAGCGGGAGGGGGTGCTGAAGTGATTTGGACTGCGGTAGCGCGCCGTCGCCGAAGCGGCTATGGCGCGTCGGTGACTTGCTACCGCTTTGCGGTTGGCGGCAGCCCGACGCCGCCGGGGGCTATGGCGGGTCAGGACTTGCTGCCGCAAGGACCGCCGCTCGCCGCCGCCGGTCGTGACCTTCCGGCGAGCGAGCTCGCCGGGGGGCAAAAGCGCAAGCATGCTTGCGCACTCCAAAGGCGACCGGCAAGGGCGACGCCATGCACATGACCCTCCACATAACGACCGGCTGCACCATGCGGTGCGACTATTGTTACTCGCCGCCTCTGGCCCGGCGGGACATGGAGATCGCGACGGCGCGGCGGGCGGTGGATTATGCGGCGGAGCTTTATCCTGTCAACGCGGGGATCATCTTCTTTGGCGGCGAGCCGCTTTTGCGGCTGGATCTCATCAAGGAAACGATCGCGTACTGCGGCGAGGTCGAGAAGGCGAAAAACGCACACTTTCACCACAAGGTCACCACCAACGGAATGCTCATGGACAAGGCGTTCCTCGAGTACGCCGGTGAGGCGAATCTCACCGTTGCCATGAGTTTCGACGGCGTCGCCGCCGCCCACGACGCGCACCGGAAACGCGCCGACGGCTCGGGGACCTATGACGCCCTCCTTCCGAAGCTCGACCTGCTCCTCAAGCACCAACCTTACGCAAGCGTCTTCATGACCGTGAGCTCCGAAACCGTCGGCCGCTACGCCGAGTCGGTCGAGTTCCTGCTCGGGCGCGGCGTGCGTTACCTCATTGTCTCGCTCAACTACGCGGGCGCGTGGACCGACGCACATCTCAAAACCCTCAAGAAACAGTACGTGAAAATCGCGCAGTTCTACGAGCGCCTGACGCTTGCCGAGCGCAAGTTCTACTTGAGCCCCTTCGAGGTGAAACTCGCGTCGCACGTCAGGGGCGAGGACCACAAGTGCCACCGGTGCGCCCTCGGTATGCGGCAGGTGTCGGTGGCGCCCGACGGCGCGATCTACCCCTGCGTCCAGTTCGTCAAGGACGGAGAGAACAACCGCGGCTTTTCGATCGGCGACGTTTTTTCGGGGATGGACGAGTCCGGGCGCGACCGGATGTACGAGCTTTCGCAGAGGCGCACGCCCGAGTGCGAGTCGTGCGCGCTTGCGACCCGCTGCAACAACGACTGCTCGTGCCTCAACTGGCAGACGACGGGCGTCATCAACGAGGTCTCGCCGCTTCTGTGCGAAACCGAGAGGATGCTGATTCCGATAGTCGACCGCCTCGGCGAGCGCCTCTACAAGAAACGCGCCCCCATGTTCATCCAGAAGCACTACAACGCGGTGTACCCGTTGCTGTCGTTGCTGGAGGATCAGGAGGCGGGGCGATGATTTGGACTGCGGTAGCGCGCCGTCGCCGAAGCGGCTATGGCGCGTCAGTGACTTGCTACCGCTTTGCGGTTGGCGGCAGCCCGACGCCGCCGGGGGCTATGGCGGGTCAGGACTTGCTGCCGCAAGGACTGCCGCTCGCCGCCGCCGGTCGTGGCCTTCCGGCGAGCAAGCTCGCGGGGGGGCAAAGCGCAAGCAACCTTGCGCACTCCAAATGTGGTACAATGCAGTCAGGAACCGAAGAGAGGAGGCATGCATGAAGGCTTTCGGCGGGTTGATTCTGGCGGCCGCGCTTCTGTTCATGTTCGCGGGCGAACAGATGGGTCCGGGGGATTTCGGCGGGCCGCAGACTCAGCCGGCCTCGGGCATCCGGCACCGCGTCAACTTCGACGAGGTCGACGTCATCGACGCAACGCGGCCCGCTCCCGACATCGAGAAGATCGAGGCCCGGCCCAGACAGAAGTTTCCGAACCTGATCAAGTACCGCGACAACTTCAGCGAAAAGATCCTCGGCTCGGTCAACGCCCTGTAAAGGAGGTGCGCCATGAAGTCCGTGGTGTGGCTCGCAGTGGCCCTGTCTCTTCTGCTCGTCGCGGCGGTCGCCGTCGCGCAGCCGGAAAAACGGGAGATAACTCAGCGCCAGACGCATGTGACCTTTGACGAGGTCACCATCGACGGGGTCGTCAAGGGGCCGACCGGGACGATCATCGTGGCCCGGCCGACGCCGAAATTCCCGAAGTTGATCGAACTTAGATCGAACTTCGACCCGGAGATCCTCAAGTCCATCGACAGACTCTAGGCTCGTTTGCGGCCGGGACCTCAAGCCGCCCCGGAAACCAAGGCGGCGTCGAGCCGCCGCACTCCAAGACGGACGACGGCGCACGGACAACCTGGGGTTGTCCGTGGCACCCGGCCCGAGAAGACCCGTCGCGCACTCCACAACTTCCCGCGCTGAGCGCCGGCGCTCCCTGAAAAGTTTTTAATATTTCGAAAAAGACACCCGCTCGTCACCGCTTTTTCAATTGACACCACGGGATCATGTACTAGGATTCCAACCGCGGCGGGGTGGTATTCCCCGCCGTTCGGCCCTTCAGGAGGTCCCCGCCATGCCCCAGCAAAACGAAGTCCTCGAAAACACGGTCCTGGCCGAAAAGGTCAACCGGTATCGCATCTTCGCCCCCGAGATCGCCTCGCACCGCAAGGCGGGGCAGTTCGTGATCATCCGGATGGACGAGAACGGCGAGCGCATCCCCCTCACCATTGCGGACGGCGACGCCAAGACCGGCGTGCTCACGCTGGTCGTCCAGTCGGTCGGGAAGTCCACGGCAAGGATGACCAGGCTCAAACCTGGAGAACGGCTCCTGGACGTCGTAGGGCCGCTCGGGTCGCCCACGCACATCGACAGGTTCGGCACGGTAGTCGTGATAGGCGGCGGCATCGGGATCGCCCCGGCCCACCCGATTGCGCAGGCCCTCCGCGCCGCGGGCAACAAGGTGATTTCAATCCTCGGGGCCAGGACCAAAAGCCTCCTCATCATGGAAGAAGATATGCGCAGGGTCTCGGACGAGGTCGTCGTCTGCACCGACGACGGGTCGTACGGCAAACACGGCCTCGTGACGGACGTGCTCAAGGAGCTGATCGCGGCGCAGGGCAAACCGGACCTGGTCTTTGCTATAGGCCCCGTCATTATGATGAAGTTCGTCGTAAAACTCACGAAGGAACAGCAGATTCCGACCTTGGTGAGTCTCAATCCCATCATGGTCGACGGGACGGGGATGTGCGGCGGGTGCCGCGTCTCGGTGGGCGGCGAGACCAAGTTCGCCTGCGTCGAAGGCCCGGAGTTCGACGGCCTCAAGGTGGACTTCGAAGAACTCATGAAGCGCCAGGCGTTCTACCGCGAGCAGGAGCGCGAGGCGATGGAGCGGTTCGAGCACGAGTGCCAAATCGGCCTTCGTGTGTGAACGCCCACCGATACGACAACACGGAGATCGCAAGATGAGCGACAAGTTGGACCAGAACGAGATCGAAAGGCTCAAGGGCCTCTCAAACAAGGACCGCTACCAGATCCCGCGGCAGACGATGCCCGAGCAGGACCCGCACGAACGGCGGAAGAACTTCCGCGAGGTGCCGCACGGCCTTCCTCCCATGACCGCGGTGCTCGAGGCAAACCGGTGCATCAGGTGCAAGAAGCCCGGTTGCGTGCAGGGCTGCCCCGTCGGGATCGACATCCCGGGGTTCGTCGGTCTTGTCGCGGCGGGCGACTTTTTGGGCGGCATTCGCAAGATGAAGGAGACCAACATGCTCCCCGCCATATGCGGCCGCGTCTGCCCGCAGGAGGAGCAGTGCGAGAAGGTCTGCGTCACGGGCAAAAAGGGGAAGCCCGTGGCCATCGGCCGCCTCGAGCGGTTTGTCGCCGACTGGGAGCGCGAGCAGGGAAAAATGGAGACGCCTCTCGTGGGCAAACCGTCCGGCAAGAGCGTAGGCGTGGTGGGTTGCGGCCCGGCCGGGCTGACGGTCGCCATCGACCTGCGCCGTGCGGGGCATGCCGTCACGATTTACGAGGCCCTTCACGCCCCGGGCGGCGTGCTCATGTACGGCATCCCCGAGTTCAGGCTCCCCAAGAAGATCGTCGCGGCCGAAGTCGACGTCGTCAGCCGCATGGGCGTCGAGATCAGGTACGACTATGTCGTCGGGAAGCTCGAAACGGTCGACGACCTGCTCAAGAAGCACGACGCCATCTTCCTCGGCACCGGCGCGGGCCTCCCGTGGTTCATGGGAATCCCGGGTGAAAACCTCTGCGGCGTCTACTCGGCCAACGAGTACCTCACGCGCTCGAACCTCATGCGGGCGTACGACTTCCCGAACTGCGACACGCCCATTGCGCGGAGCAAGCGCGTGGCTGTAGTCGGAGGCGGGAACGTCGCGATGGACTCCGCGCGCACGGCCGTGCGCCTCGGCGCCGAAGAGGTCTATCTCGTGTACCGCCGATCCGAAACCGAAATGCCCGCGCGCATCGAGGAGATCCACCACGCCAAGGAAGAGGGTATCATCTTCAAGATCCTGCACAACCCGGTCCGTTACATCGGCGACGACAAGGGCAGGGTCAAACAGGTCGAGTGCGTCCGCATGGAGCTCGGGGAGCCCGACGCCTCGGGCCGAAGACGGCCGATCGTCGTCAAGGGGTCCGAGTTCCTCATCGACGTTGACACGGTCGTCGTGGCGATCGGGAACGGCCCCAACCCCCTGGTGCCCCGGACCACGCGCGGGCTCGACGTGGACCCCAAGAAGGGGACCGTCATGACGGACCTCAACACCATGCGCACATCCAAGAAGGGCGTTTTCGCCGGCGGCGACATAGCCATCGGGGCGGCGACTGTCATCCTCGCCATGGGCCACGGCCGCAAGGCCGCGCGCTCAATCAACCACTACCTCGAAACCGGCGTCTGGGACATCAAGTACCTGCCGGGAGAGGAACCCAAGACCGAGCAGCCCGAGGCCAAGGGACAGTAGGCGGTGGTTTGAAACCCGATCATGCGCAAGACCGGCAACTCCCAAACCCCTCAACTCCTCCGCGCCGCGCCCGGCGGTTTCACAACACGACGGTTTCGCAGCCGCAGCCGGCCGGCGAATCCGAACCGGCCGCCGCGCCGCCATCGGCGCCGTCCGGCGTCGCAACGGATGCGTCGGTGGGACCGCCGGCGTCAGGCGTTCCGCCGTCCGGGGCGCTCACCGCCACGGTGAGCGTCTTCCACGACGTGTTGCCCGTGGTGTCGGCGACGTAGGCGGTGACTTCGTAACTCCCCTCGCGCAGATACGTGTGGCTGACCGCCGCGCCGTCCGCGAAAGAGAGGTCGCCGAAAAACCACTGGTGCGCCGCAATCCCGTCGTCATCGTCCGCGGAGGCCGCAAAGGCCACGGTCAGGCCGTCCACGCCCGATACGGACGCGTCGAGGACAGGCGCCGGATTGTCGACCAACGGCCACTGCTCGAAGATCGGCGGTGCCACGCCCTGTTCAGGGATCGCGTAGACCTTCTGTTTCCCCGCGCCGCTGACGGTTCCACCCGACATCCCAATTACCTCCCGGGCGAGCCGCTCCGACAGCGACACGAGGGTGTCGAGCGTGCAGTCGGTCGCAAAGAACACTCCGCCGAAATCAAGGTCCGACTTGAACTTGTCGGGGATGCCCGAGTATCCGATGAACGACCCGAGAATGCCGCCGACGGTCGAGGGATTGCAGTCGCTGTCCTGCCCGCCCTGCATAGCGATGCGCATTGACTTCTCGAAATCCCCCCCGCCGTACAAGAGCCCCATGAACACGTACGCGCCGTTCACGGCGGCATCTATGTTGTACGGCGCGTCTTTTCCGTCGGGACAGCGGTCGGTGCCGCCCCACTTGTCCTCTATCGCCTGCCACGTTCTGGTCCAGTCACTTGGGTTCGCCTGACGGCCCGCGAAGACGTCGTCGATCACTGCCCGGTATTTCGTGCCCTGCGGGACGGCGTCGCGCCCGGCCGCCGCGATCTCGCCGACAGAGCCCGCGAAATAGGCAACTGCGTGCATGACCGCGACCGCGACGCCGCCGTACACGCCGTCGCCGAAGTTCATCACGTGCCCGCCCCGCCACGCGATGTCGGCGGCAGCCATCGGGAGGCCGGGTGACACGATCCCCGCGAAGTCGGCCTCGATCTGCCAGTCGATGTCGTCGCAGTGGGGGTTCCGCGAGTAGTGGCCCGACTCGGGGGCGGGTACGCCCTGAAGCAGGTTATCGCGCCCCGCGAGGTTCGCGTGCCAGAGCGGAAACTCGCTCTCCATGAAATGATCGCCGAACGCGGACGGGGCACAGGCGACGCCGTGCTCCCTCATCGCGGCAATGAACGGTATCTCGACGTAAATGTCGTCCTGAAGGAAACCGTTTTGGATCATCCCCGCTTCCAACGCTGGGACCTCGTCGTCCGGAATATACCGTCCGAGGTAGTCGAATTCCGTGGAGGCGCCCCACGCGACCCCGGCCATCTGGCCGACCCAGCCGCCGCTGATCCTGTCGACGAGCGCGGCGTGGTCCAACGTCCTCCCCGCGGCGAACGACGGGGAGGCCCCGGCAAAGGAAACGAGCAGGATGGTTGCTGCGATCTTCACGAGGCCACCTCCCCCAAACTCCCAAACCCCGAACCCCTGAACTCCCGAACTCCCGAACTCCCGAACTCTTGAACTCCCCTCCTACTCCGCCGCCGGCGCCCCGGCGTACACCTTGTCGGCCTCCAGTTTGAACAGAATTGTCTGACCCAGCGCGATTTCGACGACCCGTGGGAGCTTGGTCGGCATCGGCGAATGCTGGTAGTCGGTGAGACGGATGTCGAGCATCTCGCTTTTCCCTGCCCCCTTCCGCGGGAGCATCAGCCTGAGGGCCTGATAGGAGTCCTTGTCAATCCAGATCTGGGGCGATGTCCGGTCCCTGGCCGGCGCGCCGATGACAATGGCGATGCGGCCGAAAAAGCGGGCCAGGCTGGTGGTCTCGGTCTCGACCCCCAACGAACGGACGGCGGAGACGAGGTCCCCCGCGGCCCCGCGCCCCGGGAACATCAGGAGCAGCCCGCGTTCGAACCCGGCAAGCGCATCCGCAAGGCCTTTCAACTCGGGCGACGCGTGCGCCTTCTTCCCGTCCCCGATCTTGAGCGCGATTTCCTTCTTCCCGGCCAGCACTGAGATCTCGATACAGCACGAGGTATTCACGTGGACCTGCGCCTCGCCCGAGATCTCGCCCGAAGGGCCCGCCAGGTTCGCGACCCCCTCGACGGTGAACTCCGAGAGCCCGCCCGTGTTTCGCTGTTCGGCGACCTTCCCGAGCAAAAAACCGCCCGGCGGCACGTACGCAAACGCCGCCGCCGAAGCTGCAGCGGTGGCGCAGACTGCGGCCGCCATGGTTGCAACGCGTTTCATCAGTGTCCACCCGTCTATGCCGCGCCCCCTCCGGGCGCGGTGCGCGGCGTCAAGCCGCCGCACTCCAAAACCTAGAGCTGGCACACCTCGGGGAAGTGCTGTCCCAGGAACTCCTCGGCGATATGCGATGCCTCGGCGGGGTTCCGGGCCTCCATCACCGCCTCGAAAAGCTGCCGCGCCGACGCAACGGTCGTGCACCGGGCGGTGTGCCGGATGAACGGTATCGCCTGCGGGTACATCGAAAACTCGCGAATCCCCGCGCCGAGGAGGAGCAGGAACGGAATCGGGGCCGAGGCCATCTCTCCGCAGACCGCCACGCCTATCCCGAAGTGCCTCGCCACGTCCACCGTGTTCTTGATGAGCCGGAGAACCGCCGGGTGGAAAGGCTGGAAGAGGTGCGCCACGCGGTCGTTTCCGCGGTCCACCGCGAGGGTGTACTGAATGAGGTCGTTCGTCCCGATGCTGAAAAAGTCGAACTCCTTCGCGAGAAGATCGGCCGTGATGGCCGCCGCGGGGACCTCGATCATGCAGCCAATCTCGATGTCGCGGTCGTACGGAATCCCGTCGCGCTCGAACTGTTCCATCACGTCCGAGACGAGCCGCTTGGTCTCCACCGCCTCCTCGACGCTGCTGATCATCGGGACGAGCAGGCGCACCCTGCCGTGCGAGCTCGCCCGCAGTATCCCGCGGATCTGCGGGATGAACACGTGCTTTTCCTTGAGACAGAACCGGATGGCCCGCATCCCCAGGGCCGGGTTGGGCTCGCGCCACGTCCTGAAAGGCCCTCCGATCTTGTCGCCGCCCACGTCGAGGGTGCGGATGGTGACGGGGTAGGGTGCCATCTTCGCCGCGACCTGCTGGTAGGCCCTGAAGTGCTCCTCTTCGGCGGGGGCCCTGCGCCTGTTTACGAACAGGTACTCGGTCCGCAGGAGCCCCACGCCGCGCGCCCCGTGGCGCTTGGCCGAGTCGACCTCCTCGGTGAACTCGACGTTGGCCATGACCGTGAGCTCCTTGTGGTCGGCGGTCTTCATCGGAAGCGCCGCCTCGCCCGAGAGCGACTCCATCAGCGTACGGTACCGTTCGCCGCGCGCCAGCAGTTTCTCGCGGGCGGCGGCGTCGGGGTGCAGCCATACGTCGCCGTGGGTCCCGTCGATGACGATCTCCTCGCCCTGCGCCGTCTTCTCGCTCACGGAGCCCGTGCCGATGACCGCCGGGATCCCGAGCGACCGCGCGAGAATCGCCGAATGCGACGCCGGTCCGCCGACGTCGGTCGCAAACGCTATCACCTTGTGCTTCACGAACCCGACGATATCGGCCGGCGACAGGTTGTGCGCAACCACGATGCCGGGTTTCTGCGGGTCGAAAGGCGGCGGTTCGGCGACCCCCATGAGGTTGCGCAGCACCCGTCCGGCGATGTGGTCGAGATCGGTCCGGCGTTCGACAAGATAGACGTCCTCGGCGTGCTCGAACGCCTCCTTGAGGCGCTCGACCTCCCTCTCGATCGCCCATTCGGCATTGATGAGGTCGCGCTCGACAACCGCGGCCGCGCGGTTTACCAGCGTCGGGTCGGCGATCATCATGCGGTAGGCCTCGACAATGTCCGAGAGCATGCCCGGGTCCTTGACCGGCAGGCGCGCCCGCGCCTCGTCGAACTGCCGGACCGAGGCCTCGACCGCCCAGAGCAGGCGGGACTTTTCGGCGGCCGCATCGTCCGCCCGGAGCCGCCGGCGGGGTATCGTGTTGAGCCTGCGGTTCAGCACGTACGCGGTCCCGGCGGCAATCCCCCCTCCCACCCCGATCCCCCGTATGCGCTCCCCGCGCGGTTTGAGTCTGGATGTCATTGCCCTTCGCCGAACCTGCCGTCGATGAGCGCGCCGATCCGCCGCACGGCCTCGCCGGCGTCCCGCCCCTCGGCCTCGATCTCTATCACGGAACCGGCCGCCGCCGCCAGCATCAGCACGCCCATGATGCTCTTTCCGTTGGCGGCCTCGCGCCCCTTCCGGACCATGATCTCGGATTCGAACCGGTTGGCGATGTTGACGAACTGCGCCGCCGCGCGCGCGTGCAGCCCGAGCTGGTTGGTCACGGTGAATGCCCCCTTCGCGCGCCCTGCGGGCGCGGGTGCGTCGTCGCCGTCCATGTCAGGCCTTCCCCTCCCCTTTTTTGTTCTTGAGAAGCTCGCTCGCAACCGTGATGTTGCGCTGGCCGTAGGCGCATATGAATGACGCCGTCTCGCCAAGGGTCCGGCCTTCGGTACGGCACGACGCGAGCTTGATGAGCATCGGCAGGTTGAACCCCGTGAGGACCTCGACCTTTCCCTCGTCCATGAACGCCAGGCTCAGGTTGGCGGGTGTGCCGCCGAACATGTCCGTGAGGACCAGCACTCCTTCCCCGGAGTCGGCCTCTTCGACGGCCTGCCGGATCTTCTCCTTCATGAACTCCACCTTGTCGGCGGCCTCGATGCCCACGGCCTCCACCCGTTCGAGCTTTCCCATGATCATCTCGACCGTGTGGATCAGCTCGAGCCCCAGGCGCCCGTGACTGACTATCACGATGCCAATCATGTCCGCCTCCTAACTTCGGTCGACGTCCCTGTGCCTGCACACCGCGGCCACGCCCGACGCCGCGAGCCTCCGCGCGAGTTCCTCCGCGATCGCGACCGAGCGATGGAGACCGCCGGTGCACCCTATCCCCACGTTGAGATACACCTTCCCCTCCGCCCTGAAGCGGGGGATGAGAAAACCCAGCAGATCCATCACGCGGGCCACGAACTCCCGGCCGTCGGCGTTCGAGAGCACGAACTCGGCGACGGCGGGCTCGTTCCCCTTCATCCCCTTGAACTTCGGAACGTAGAACGGGTTGGGAAGGAACCTCGCGTCAAACACCAGATCGGACTGGAGAGGCAGGCCGTACCTGAATCCGAACGAGATCACCGCGACGCTCATGGCGCCCGTGCCCGCAGGGTCGCCGACGAACTCCTCGACGACCTTGCGGAGATCGTGCACCGTCATCCCGCTCGTATCGATGACGCGGTCGGACATCCCGCGGAGCGGCTTGAGAAGCGTCCTCTCCTCGCTGATGCCGTCCTCGACTGTCCCCTTCGTCGACAACGGGTGGCGCCGGCGGGTCTCCTTGAACCGCCGCGCCAGGGTATCGTCGCCGCTGTCCAGGAACACGACTTCGACCCTGCAGCCTTCGGTGCGAAGGCCGTCGATGGTCGCCGGGAGGTCCTTGAGATAGATCCCCTCGCGGACGTCGACCACCAGCGCCACGCGCGCGACCTCGCCGCCGGACTGGACCAGCAAATCCGTCAGCCTGCCGATCAGCGCCGGCGGCAGGTTGTCGATGCAGAAGAACCCCGCATCCTCGAGTGCGTGCGCGGCCGTGGTCTTGCCCGAACCCGACATTCCGGTCACTACGACGATTCTCAGAGGATTCATCCCGGGTTCCTCTCCGGCCCTGCGGGATCGGCTCCCGCCCGCCGCCCCACACGCGGGCTGGTCCCGCGGGCTATCTCGCCGGCCAGGCGCTGCTGGAACTCCCGTGCCGTGAAGACGCCGTGCGCCTTGAGGAGCTGGTTCCGTGCCGCGACTTCGACGATGGTCGCGATGCTGCGTCCGGGCCGGACGGGGAGCGTGAGCGCGGGGACCTCCACCCCCAGCAGGGTGCGGGTCTTCTCGTCAATGCCCAGCCGGTCGTACTCGGCGCCCGCAGCCCATTCCACGAGTTCGATCAGGAGATCGATCCGTTTGCGGTCCCGGACGGCGGCAACGCCGAAGAGCTCGCGGATATCAACTATTCCGAGCCCCTGAATCTCCATGTGGTGCCGGACGAGGCCGGACCCCTCGCCCTCGATCGCTTTCCGGCCCGTCCGCCGCACCTTGACCGCGTCGTCGGCAACCAGCTTGTGGCCCCGGCACACAAGATCGAGCGCGCATTCGCTTTTTCCGATGCCGCTCTTGCCCGTGATCAGGATTCCAACGCTCGACACGTCGAGAAACACTCCGTGCACGTTCGTCCAGCCGCCGCGCCCGCGGCCGCGCCTGGCCGGTGCCCCCGCGGGGCCGGCCGACCCCGAACCTGCGCCGCTACGGGGCTTCATTGAGGACCGCCGCCTCGTCGGCGTCTTCAAGCGCCCGCGCCCTTTCCTCGGGACCGGGCGAGTTGAGGATCCTTGCCCGCAGGGACGATTCGCGGAGCAGACGGGCCAGCCGCGCCAACACCGTCAGGTGCCTCGCATGCTCGCCCGCCGGCGTGAGCACCGCTGCGATGATGGTCACCGGCCCCTCGTTTGCGCCGCCGAAGTCTATTCCGGCGGCGCTGCGCGCCAGGCAGAGCGCGTTCCCGGAGATCCCGGCGCAGCGCGCGTGCGGCAGGGCCACCCCGCGCGCGATCCCCGGCCGCCCGGCATCGAGCCATCCTTTGAGCTGTCCGTACAGATCCCCGCACGTCCGTTCGCGGCAGACCGGCGCAAGCGAGTCCGCGATCTCGCGGAACGCCCCGTCGGGATCCGCGGACCGAAGGTCCACGAACACCATCCTGCCGCCGAGTTGGTTCCTAAGCCTCATGTGCCTTGCCGCCGACGACGCATGACTCACGCCTGCCCGGTCCTCTCCTTGTGCCTCTTGGCCTGGCGTTCGATCTTGTCCATGGCAAGGTCTATCGAGCTGTACATGTCTTCCGACTTCTCGGTGCCCCGGAGCTGGGCGCCCCCCGCGGTGACGGTGATCTCGGCGTGGTGGACGAACTTTTCCACCGAGAGGACGACGTGCGCGCCGATGGGGGGATGAAGGTAGCGTTCGACCTTCGTGATCTTGTCCCTGACGTAGTCCCTGAGGGCATCGCTCGTCTCCATGTGCCGGAACGTCACGTTGACCTGCAGCATTCGGTACCTCCGGGTTGGAAATGGGCGGGCGCACCCTGCGCGCCGCTATTGCATCTTCTTGCGCTTCGCCGACGACATGATGCCCATCTGGCCGCGGTACTTCGCGACGGTCCGCCGGGCAATCCTGATGCCCTCCTGCGCAAGGATGGCCACGATCTCGCGGTCGGAGAGCGTCCGGCCCCCCTCCTCCTGCGCCAGGAGCCTGGTGATCTTGCTCTTGACGGCCTTCGAGGAAACGTCCGCGCCGTCGGCGGTGCCAAGCCCGCTCGAAAAGAAATACTTGAGCTCAAACAGCCCCTGCGGCGTGTGGACGTACTTGCTCGTGGTCACCCGGCATACAGTGGCCTCGTGCATCCCGATCTCCTGCGCCACGTCCTTGAGGTAGAGCGGCTTTAGGTGCTCGACGCCGTGGTCGAAGAAGTCGCGCTGCAGCTTGAGGATGGCCTCCATGACCTTGAACATCGTCTGCCGCCGCTTGGCGATGCTGTCCATGAACCACTTGGCCGCGTTGAGCTTCTCGCGGATGTACCTCGAGGTCGCGTCGCGCGTGCGTTTGCGGAGGTATGCCCGGTAGTACGGACTGATCCGGATGCGCGGAACCCCCTCCTCGTTGATGATAATCTTCCACTCGCCGCCGACCTTCTCGATGTAGATGTCGGGCGTGATGTAGTGCGGGTCGGTCGTCGAGTACAGCCGCCCCGGCCGGGTGTCGAACCGGGAGATGACCCTGATCGCCCCTTTTACGGTTTCGACATCGGTGCCCAGCGCGCGGGCGATCGACGCGAATTTCATTTTTTGCAGATCGTCATAGTGCTTTTCGAGGATCTCGTGGATCAGACGGTTGGTGGGGGCGAAATGCCGCGCCTGCGCCAGGAGGCACTCGCGCACGTCGCGGGACACGACGCCGACAGGGTCGAACTGCTGCATTCGCTTGATCACCCGCTCGACCGTTGCAGAGTCGGATTCGCACGCCGCCGCGATTGACCCGACGACGTCCTCGCCCTCATCGCGCATGAGGAGGCCGTCCTCGTTGAGGTTGCCGATGACGAACACGCCGACCGAACGCTCCTCATCGTCGAAGTCCGACAGGCGGAGCTGCCACATGAGGTGCTCCCGCAGATCGATCCTCGTGTGCAGGCGCCGGTCCTGGACGGGGACCTCCTCCGGGCTTGCCCTGCCGAACGCCCCCTCCTGCCGGCTGTTTATGTACGAGTCGAAATAGCGATCCCAGGCGAACTCCTCTTCGGTCGGGGTCACGCCGCTCTCGGGGCCGGGCCCCGCGTCGCCGTCGCCATCCGCGGGCGTCCCGGCGCCCTCCGGGACCTTCGCCTCGGCCGGCGTGGCTGTTTCGAGGTCCCCGGGCTTCGTCTTCTTCTCGATCCCCTGGAGCCGCTCCTCGAGAATGGGGTTCTCCTCGAGCTGCTCGAGGATCTCCTGGGCCAGTTCGTATCGCGAGAGCTGAAGCAGTTTGATGGCCTGCTGGAGCTGAAGGGTTATCCTGAGCTCCGGAAGCAGCCGCTGTGTCTGCGTTTGTTTTAGGTCAAGAGGCATCGATCGCTCGTCCCATTCGGATTATAATATGAATCACAGCAATTTGAAACCCTCGCCGAGGTAGACCTCACGCGCCTTGCCCGACGCGGCAATCGCCTCCGGCGCGCCCTCCTCCACGATCTTTCCGTCGCAGATGACGTAGATCCGGTCACAGATCTTCATCACCTCGCGGGCGCTGTGGTCGGTGATCAGGACGCCAATCTGCCGGGTGCGGACGTCCCGGACCACGTTCATCAGGTCCTCCACCGCGATCGGATCGATCCCCGAGAACGGCTCGTCGAGCATGAGGAACGAGGGGCGCGGGATCAACGCTCGCGCGACCTCCACCCTCCTTTTCTCGCCGCCGGACAGGATATGCGCCCTGCTCGAACGGAGTTTCCCGATGCCGAACTCCGAAAGCAGTGCCTCGAGCCGCTCGGCCTTCTCGCGGCGGGGGCCGGGCTGCGCCTCGAGGATGGCCCTGAGATTCTGCTCCACGGTCATCCCGCGGAAAATCGAAGGTTCCTGCGGCAGGTACGCGATCCCCAGCCGCGCGCGCCGGTAAAGGGGGAGTCCTGTCAGGTCCCTCCCGTCCAGGGACACCGCGCCGCCGTCGGGCGTCAGCAGGCCGGCGATGATCCGGAAACACGTCGTTTTTCCCGCACCGTTGGGCCCCAGGAGCCCCACGACCTCGCCGGACTTGACCGTGACATCCACGCCCGACAGGACCGCGCGGCCGCCGAACGACTTGGATAGGTTTTCGCCGACGAGAAGACTCATGCCCGGAGTTCCGCCCTTTCAGGGCTCGAAAACCCATCACCGCACGAACCCCGGGGCGCTGCCCCGGGCTCAAGGGCTGCTGCGCCTTCAGCGCGCCGGAAAAACGCCTCCACACACACGCCTGTCTCCGCGCCCTCTGCGCTCTCTGCGGTTGAATGCGACGGATTCCTCACTTCTTTTCCTTCTTGAGCAACGGGGCAGGGACGCCGGGTTTTTCGTCCCTGGGCTTTGCCGTGACCTTCCCGCGCGGTTCGTCCACCTGAACCGTGTCCTCCACAAGGTTGAAGATCACGAGCTTGCCGCGCATGAAGTCCTCGCCGTCCCGAAGCGCCGGCTCTCCAGAAATCGTGATGACGTCCTTCGTGTTCTCGAACACGGCCTGGGCCCCCGTGGCCTCCTTCCGGCCCATGAGGACGCGCACGTTGCCGCTGCAGGTCAGGCGCTCGACCTGGCCCTTCCCATCGTACTCCGCACGGAGTTCGACGCAGTGGAGCCTCACGTCGCCGCGGTCGGCCACGACGTTCCCCGTGAACATCCCATAGTGCTCCTTGTGAAAGACCTTGAGTGAATCCGATTTGATGTCGATTGGCTTGGTTTCGCCGAAGATCTTCCCCTTGAGCGAGTCGGCGCCCGCGTCGGGGCGATCCGCGGACCCGCCCGTCTTTTGGATGGAGGAGGCCGGCGGCCTGCCCTGGGCCGCCGCCGTTCCGGCAAGGAAAAAGACCACCACCGCCGGGAGAACCAGAGGTTTCATCTCTTCCCAACCCCGGGCAGCGCCGGGTTCTTCGACATCAGAGCCGGGTCGAACCGCCCGCGAACGCCGCCCGTGAATGTGAACACCGATGCGTCGAGGTCCGCATGGAAGACCGGGGCCTCAAATCGCACCCCGCGCCCGTCGAATACCACCTGCCCCGGGCTCCGGAGCGTCTTCCTCGACCGATCATAGTCGATCTCGGCGGCCGACACGTTGTTTTCGTCGCTGTCTTGAAACTTCACGCCGCCGGAAAGGCGGACCGCTCCCTCGTCGACGCGCGCCCGGCCGTCGGGCGCCCGCATCACGATGTCCACGCCCCTGCCGTCGGGGCGGCGCCAGGTGTGCCTGAGGTCGATCTGTTTCATTATCGCCTCGCCCGTGTTCCGCTCGTACTCCACCGCGTCGGCGAGCAGGACCCACTCGAGGCCTTGACGGGAATACTGCCGAAGGCCGGCGCCATCGAGGCTCATCCACTCGCGGACCGGCCCTTCGGACCCGGGGAGTCTCTTCGGCGCGGGCTCGCAGCCGGCCGCGGCAAAGAAGGTGAGCGCCGCCGCGGCGGCGTGGACACGTGACGACTTCACGGCATGAACCTATCTCATTTTTTTCGGAATGAAAAGCCCCGCTCCGGCGAGGGAGCGGGGCCCAAAAGACCGGGTCAGTCGGGACTACGTGTCGTGCAGGTGCTTGTTCACGAGTTTCGTCATCTCGAACATGTTGACGGTCTTCTTGCCGCCGAACACGGCCTTCAGGTTGTCATCGGCGTTGATGTTGCGCCTGTTGACCTTGTCCTGAAGGTGGTTCTTCTTGATGTACGCCCAGAGCTTCTTGACGACCTCCGTGCGCGGCATCGCGTTCGTGCCGACGACCTTCGAGAGGACATCATCGGGCTTCATCTTCTTCATGAAAGCGGCGTTCGGTTTCCTTGCCATCTCGGTCCCTCCTTCGTTGCGGGTTTGTGAATGGAAACTTACGATACGTTGCATTATATAAACATCAACTTGCATTGCAACAGAAAAATGCATCAGAGAGGAACTCGTGTGTTTAACTAGTGATATCAAGTAGTTGAAACGCCGGATCCGGTTTGCGATTCGTGAACAATTCCGAACTCTTGCCCTTTTTTGCGCGAGGTGCTAACCAGCAGGCATGAAGACGACGGACAAGATTCGGCGTTCCGGACTCCCGATCCCGTTCCCCGACGCGCCTTTCCTGACGCGCGTTTTTTCACCGGCCGGCCCGGCAACACCGTGCGTGACGGAGTCCCGCGGGGCGCGGGTGATCTCGATCCCGGGCCGCTATTCGGTCACGCAGATCGTCGAAGGTCCTCGTGCGCTGGTGCTCGCGGACGTCGGTTCGGTCTCCGACATCCCGCTTGTCGAACGTGCAGCCGAGTGGGTCGGGAAACCGGTCGGGCTCGTCGTGCCCACGCACCTGCACTTTGACCACATCATGGGCGTCGACGAGGCGGCACGGCGTTTCGGCGCGGCGGTCGCCCTGGGAGAACTGGCCAACACGCTGGTCGACGAAGAAAGGAAGCCGCGGCCCCCGATCTTCAAGACCCTCAAACACTTCTTTGTCCCATGGTTCTGGCAGGGGCTGCCGCTTTTTTCGCGGGAGGACATCCCGGGCGGCTTGGCTTTCGGGTTCCCCTGGAGCAGGAACCCTTTCACGATGCGGGGCCCTCTGCTGCAGACCGGAAAGCCCGTGCCGATGCTCGAGGGGTGGGTGACGCTTCACACGCCCGGCCACACCGACGAATCCATCTGCATCTATCACCCGCGCTCGGGGTTCCTCGTCGCCGGAGACACGGTGCGCAACTACCAGGGAGGCGAGTGGAACCCAATCATCACAGACCATGCGATGTACCGTGACACAATCTTTAGGCTCCTGCCGCTCCCGGTCCGCGCCGTCTTCCCCGGCCACGGCCCGGTTCTGACCGGCGAGCGCCTGCTCGGACGCCTCCGGCCGTTCGACTCCGGTGCGGCATGACTCAGCCTGCGGAACTCAACCACAGGGAACCAAGGCCGGCGAGGCCGCAACCAAGACACAGAAACCGCAGAGGACGCAGAGAACGCAGAGATGTTGAACAACATTGACCTGGTTCTCAGCGGTTTCTGCGGTCTCTGCGGTTAAATGAGTTTTCCAGGAGGTTCTGGGTCCGGCCTCGAATCACTCCTGCTCCTCCTCGCCGGCTTCCTTTTTCCAGGGTTTCGCGGGTTCGTCCTTCTTCCCGGGCTCGTCCGTCTTGGGCGAGCCGTCCGGTGGAAGGTCTATCAGGTCTTCCTTCTTCTTGGGTTCCTTGGCCGCGCCCTTCCCCTCGTCCTTTTTGGCCTTGTCCTGGTTGTCCTTGGCGTCCTTGTGGTCTTTCGCCTGATTGGCCTTGGCCGCTCCGCCTCCGCCCGAGTCCTCGAAGACGTAGCGGAAGTTCAGCGACTGGCCTGCCTTGACGTTGACGTCCGCCTCCATCTCATCGCCGCCGTGGACGAGCCGGACGGCATGGGTCCCCGCCGAGACGGCGACGCCCACCGTCGTGAGCTTGCCGGCCTCGCCGTGCTTTTTGCCGTCGACGTACACGACCGTGCTGGACGGCGTCACCTCGAAAGTGATCTGCGTGCGCCCCTTGGGCGGCCCCTTCTTCTTTTCCTGCGCCGAAGCGGCCACCGCCAGAGCAACAACGACAAGGGCGACAAGGGACACCAACAGGATCTTCTTCATGACTGCCATCCTCCCTTCCAGGTTTCCATGGATGCGATCCTAGCAGAACGGCGCGACATTGCAAAAACCACCTTTTCAACCGCGGAAAAGGTGCTATAAGGTGCGCGGTTGGCGGCCCACCACAAGGTTACCCGATGTCGGAAGAGCAAGGCGGCGCCCAGACATCACCAAGTCCGGTCGAAGACATCCTCCGCGGCGAGCTTCCCCCGATCCCGCCCGAGCGGAGGATCTTCGTCAACCGCAACCTGCGCATGTCGGCCATCGAGATGATCGGCTTCGACATGGACTACACGCTCGCCGCCTACAGGTCCCCGGAGTTCGAACAGCTCTGCCTCGACAAGACCATTGACAAGCTGATCACGAAGAAGGCGTACACCCCCAGGATCGGACAGATCCGTTTCGACCCCTCGATCGTCCAGCGCGGCCTCGCCGTGGACAGGCTCAACGGCAACATCCTCAAGATGGACCGGTACAACCACGTGTGGCGCGCGTTCCACGGCCGCGAGCCGGTCCCCCACGAACGGATCGTCGAGCTGTACCGCAGCAGGGTGATCAACTTCTACGGCCGTCAGTTCGCCTGGCTCGACACGCTGTTTTCGCTGCCCGAGGTGTCTTTTTTCACCGACCTCGTCGAGGCGCAGAAAACGGGCGCCCTCCGGCTCGGCCGGCAGTACCAGCGCATCTTCGAAGACGTACGCGAGTGCATCGACGAGGCCCACCGTGACGACTCGATCAAGGCCGTCGTCAAGGCCGACCCCGGGCGGCATATCGTCAAGGACCCCGCCCTCGCGCACACGCTCCACCGCTTCCGCTCGGGCGGCAAGAAGCTCTTCATCCTGACCAACTCGCTGTGGGACTACACGAATGCCGTGATGGGCTATCTCCTGAACGACGCGATGGCCGAATACCCATCGTGGATGCAGTACTTCGACATCGTCGCGGTCGGGGCGTCCAAGCCGGGCTTCTTCACCGGGGCCCAGCCGTTCTATGAGGTGGAACCCGACGGGCCGCGCGCGGGCGAGCTGAAACCCCTGTCTCCGCAGGGCGCCGGATTCGTGAGGGGCCGCGTGTACCACGGCGGGAACCTCGTCGATTTTGAGCGCTTGGCCTCGTGCGGCGGCGACCGGGTGCTGTACATCGGCGACCACATATACGGCGACATCCTGCGGTCGAAGAAATCGTCGTTGTGGCGGACGGCCATGATCATCCCCGAGCTCGAGGCCGAGATCGCGTGCACCGGCCGCCTCGCGACCGAGCTCGGAACCCTCAACGTGGCCGAGTCGCGGCGGAACGACCTCGAGGTCAGGTTCAACCAGATCAAGATCGCGCTCGGGGCGCTCGACGGGGCGCTCAAACACGCCGACGAAGGCGAGGCGCCCGAGCTTCGCGAGCGGCACCACAAGCTCCGCCACGCGCTGGAAAACCTCAAGAAGGAACACAAGGAGGTGACCGAGCAGGCCAGGACCCTCGAAACCACCATCGAATGCGGGTACAGCGAACACTGGGGGTCGCTCTTCCGGGAGAAGAACGAGACCACCAAGTTCGGGACGCAGGTCGAGGACTACGCCTGCCTGTACACGTCGCGCGTGTCGAACTTCGCCGCGTATTCCCCGCTGTACTACTTCCTGTCGCCGCGGCTGCTGCTCCCGCACGAGATCCACGTGTAGATACGGCAGGGGGGACCGGTCGCGGGCGAACCGGAAAGGAGAGATCAAGGGCATGAGAAAACACAAGGTGTTGGTCGCCGACCCCGACAAGATCAGCCTGGGGAAGATGGGCCATTTCCTGGATGCGGCCGGCTACGAGGTGCTAAAGGCGGGGGACGAGCCGGCCGCATGGGAAGAGGTCCGCCACGGCGCGCCCGACCTGGTCGTGTTGAGCGGCGATGCGCCTGGCTTCAACGGCTGCCAGATGTGCAGCGAGCTCAAGAACGGGGCGGGGCCGTTCGTCCCGTGCATACTCACGTTTGCAGGGACCGAGGAGCACGCCGAGAAGACGTCGTTCGAGCACAACGCCGACTGCTTCCTCCTCCAGCCGGTCAAGCGGTCGGTGCTCGTGAACTCGGTCCGCACGATGCTCAAGATCAAGGACCTCGAGGAGAAGATCGGGAACCTGCGCGACGAGGTCCAGCGGCACCTGCGATCGATCTCCGAGGCCGGCGGCATGGACCCGATCACGAAGTTCTACAACTTCGAGTTCTTCAAGAAGATCCTCGCCATGGAGCTCAAGCGCGCCCAGCGCTACCACTACCCGCTGTCGGTAATCCTGATGGCGTTCGACAAGTTCGACGAGATGAAGACCCGGCACAAGGCGGAGAACCTCAACGCCATCATGCTCCAGGCATCGCTCACCGTCCGTCAGGCCATTCGCGAGCTCGACCTGCCCGTCCAGTACAGCGACGGACACATCATGGTCGTCATGCCGCACACGCCGCTTTCGGGGGCCACCGTCGTGGCCGAGCGCCTGCGGGCCAAGATAGCCGGCCTCCGCATCAGGGACGACAGCGGCGTCATCAGGCTCACCGGCTCAATCGGCCTGGCGGCGATAGACGGGAACGAAAACGTTTCGTTCCACGACATCGCGCGCCGCGCGACGGCTGCACTGGGCGACGCCCTGAAAACCGGCAACCGCGTCGTGTGCGCGTAGGTTTGACTCTCCGGCACAAACCCGGATTGGTTCACGCAAAGGCGCAAAGCCCGCAAAGAACGACTCCGTTTTCGCGGTGTTGACTTTGCGTCTTGGCGTCTTTGCGTGAAAAAGTGCCCTTTTGCGACTCGATCGCGGTTCGCTCCTCACTGGCCACTGGCCACTGATTACTGGTCTTGGTCTTCCTGCGGATACACGCAGTTCAAAAGATTGCACCGGCGCGGACATTTTTCGATCTGCGTCCGACGCTGCCGGGCCTCTTCCGAATGGAAAAGGTCCGCGGGCGGTCTCTCGAGCACATTTCCCACCGGCGCCAGATTGAAGCAGAGCAAAAAGTTCCCCTGCGGGTCCACGCCCACGTCGGTCTGTCCGGCGGTGCACCCGAGGATTTCGGTGTTTTCGGGTTCCCGGAAATACCGTTTCATCGCCTCGATCTGGCCCAGCGGGTTCCCGATGGTCCAGAAGCGCAGGCGGAACGCCTTGCACTGCTCCAGAACCTTCGCCATTTCGGCCGTATCGGCAGGCCAGTACGGGCTCGACCTGTGCCAGAGCGGATCGTACGGGGCCGAGAAGTTCTGCATGAGCGGCTGGAGCGTCAGCGTCCGGACACCGTGGTCGCGGGCCCACCCGGCCATGCGGATCACCTCCGCCTGATTGTTCCGGTTGAGCACGGTCGCGACGTTGATGTCGGTCCGGCGCGAGTGCCGGCGGAAAAGCTCGACCGTTTCAATCGCCTTCTTGAGCGTCCCCGGCCGGCGCCGCATCTCGTCGTGGACGGCGTCCGAAAGCGAGTCGACCGAGATGTTGACCTCGTCGAGGCCCAGATCGCAGAGCGCCTTGACCATCTCCTCGGGGAGGAGCGTCCCGTTTGTCGAGATGCCCACGGTCAGCCCGGCGCCCTTCGCGTGGCGCACGAGGTCCAAAAGCCACGGCTTCATCAGCGGCTCGCCCCCCGCGATCTTGAGCGTGTGCCGCCCCAGCCACGCCGCAAAGGCGTCGACGACGCGCTTCCACTCGTCAAGCTCGAACTCCCGCCGCCGCGGCTTCTTCCAGATGTCGCAGTGCGCGCACTGAAGGTTGCAAAGGTCCGTGAGCGAAAAGTGGACCGTCGAAGGGGGCGCGGGACTGCGGCCGTCCGGTTTCATCAAACCGAGTGTATCCGATTTCCCGCGCGATGTGGAGCGGGGTGTTGCGAGTTCTTCTTGTTTGCCGCCTCGCGGGACTCACCCGTCGCATCACCGAATTGCCCGTCGGATTGATGGCTCACACCCCCGATGCATTGCGCGTTTTGTTGCCGGCTGAAGGCTGACCCCGCGATTTGGGGCGAAGGCCGTAGCCGATGGCAGATCGCTGGCTCACATCCCCACCTGCGCGCACCCGCAGCCGGGGGCGCGGGTGACCTCGACCTCGGCGTCGGCACCCGACCCTGAGTCTCTGCCCGCGTCCAGACCTCCATCGGCCACGCCTTCGTCGGACCCCGCGGTATCCCCATAGCCTGCGTCGTCGTAGCCCACTTCGGGGTACGAGCAATCTTCTACGCCGCCGTCCAGGTCCTCGCCGAGGGCGTACAAGACATTTCCGGCCCCAACCGAGGTGTCGTTCGCGACGAAGTACATTCTGTTGCAGTAGCCGATTGACGGGGCAAATATGACCACCCCCAAGGGCATGCGAATGTGGACAACATACAGCCATTTGAGCGTGCCGTCTGCGTTGATTGCACGCAGATAACCGTTAGTAC
>JACRCP010000366.1 GCA_016218965.1 Deltaproteobacteria bacterium
GATGGTGAAGAACCCCTTGTCCATACCGGGTATGCCAAACGCGGTGTTCGCGGACTTCGAGAGAGTGAGGTTCTGGTTGGCGACGTCCTTTGGCAGCATCTCCATCAACGCCGAAGGGACGACAAACTGCCCATCGTTTGAAACCTGACAGAAAATCGACCATGCGCGGTACCCCGCGTCTACGCTCATGAACGTGAGCCACGCCGGACCTCCACCCGTGCCGGACCACACGACGTCAAGTTCCGAGTCCTGCGGTATGAACTTGGCGCCGCAAGACGAAGGGGAAACGAGCGAAAGGTGCGGCGGCGAGACGAGAGCCGCCTGAAACGGCCCAAAGCCGTTTTCGCCCTTCGCGTCGAGCCTGTACTCCCCCGCGAAGACGAACTCGGCGGCGGGCAGGGTCCCTTTTGCCGGGTCGCCCCCGGGGTAGTAGAAGAGCGTGGCCGGGTCGGGGAGCAGCGTCACCTTCCCCGAGGCAAAACCCGCGACCTCGACGGCGCCGACCTGTGTGAGACCATACTCGGCCGGTGTGCATTCGGGCGGCTCGCACGGCGTCGTGGGTTCGACAAAGACGCAGGCGTCGAGGTCGGGGGACGACCAGCCCCCGCCGGGACCCACGCCCGCACGGTAGTAGTCGTAGAATGCGCCCGTGGCGTACGCCTGTTTGTAGTTGGGCCCCTCGGTGTACGAGATCGAAATCGTCCCGAACCTCTCGTTCGTGCCGGCGTCATCCGCACCGGCGTCGCCGGCGTCCACAAACGAGGCATCCGATCCGCCTGCCGCGTCAGGGATATCAGATGAATCGGGAACGGCGCCCGCGTCCGCCGCGCCCTCGGCGGAGTCGGACCCCTGGTCCTTGGGTCCCCCGTCCCGCCCTCCCCCGTCCTTCTTTTCGGGAAACGCCTCCGCATCGGACCCCGTCCCCCCGTCCAGCCCCGTCCCCTCCTCGGCCCCCGGCCCGGCGCAGGAAAACAAGAACATTAGTATGACAACGAGGAGCTTCATAGCTCGATTTCGCCCAGCCTGAGCGGTGCGTTGCTGTCCGGCGCGGTCAGTGTGAATGAACGGTCCTCGCGCGTCTCGTTGGGCGAGCCGGCGTCCCGCAGGATCGTGAGAGTCCCTTTGACGTCGGTTGCACGACCGGCATAGTACACCACGTTGACAAGATATTTCCCTGACGGCCCAGTCCCAAGCGTGTATATCTCGGGTCCGAATCCGTTGGTGATGTCGTAGTACAAAAACCCGCCGTTCGCGGACTGCTGATGTTGGTAGTAGACGTGCTCGGAGTTCGGCTCCATCACGTGCAGATCGACGTCGGCGTGCGGGTCTTCCCACGTGAGAACGAGAGAGAGCGCCCTACGGACCGGGAGCTTCGAAACGCCGTCCACGAGGCATGACCGCATCGCCGGCGCCTTCTCCGGCGATACCCGGCGCATCCCCGTGATCGTCTTGAAGACGTCCCTGTCCGCCGGGTCGAGTTGGGCCGCGGTCGCATACTGGCCGCACGCTTCCTCTACCCGTTTCCTCGTTTCGAGCATGCTGGCGTAGCGCTTCCTCGTGGCGTGTCCGCGCGGATCGAACTCCACAACCTCGCTCAAGATCCTGAACGCCCCGCGCTCGTCGCCGGTCGCCTGGAGCATCTCCGCGAGCCTGTGGATGTGCTCAAGATTGCCCATGTCCTCCCGGCGGGCGGCCTTCAGTGCCGCGATTCGCCCGCCATAAATGGCCTTCATGCGCTCCTGCACTGTCTTGTCGGCGGAGACCTGTGAGAGCCAGGCGAACGCCTGCTCGTCGTCGGCGTTCTCCTTGCAGAGCGCGAGAATCCTTGGCGCCATCTCGGTCGTCTTTCCCAACTGGTTGCCGGCAAGAAGGTGATTGTTCACCACATCCGGCGGGACTTTTCCGGCGTCGATCAACTTCGCGGTCACCTCGTACAACTCCTGGGCAAAATGGGCCCGGAGATTCGGTTGGATTGTGAGTACCTGGTAGATCCTCTCCGGCGACTGATTGCCGGAGGTCCAACCCTCGAACAAGTTCCGCGCGATCGCGAGGCCATTCAGCCTGGTCAGTGCATTGAGGTGATGGGATGCGTTGGCAGGTTCGAGGCCGGAGAACGCCGATCTGATCGATTTCGCGACCTTCCTTGCCTTGTACTCCCTGTCTTTGGCGAGGTAGAGGATGATGAGGCGGACCTTTTCGTCTGTCGAGAGTTCGTCAAGGTCGTCCTCCATGTCTTCGATCTGCTGTTCGCGATGGTCCACCGGCTCGCTCCTGCTCCCAAACAGCCAGTCGAAGAACCCCGACGAGGGTTTCTCGACGATTGCTATCGACGGATCGATCTGCTGTTTGGCGTACAAACTCCGGCCGGCTCTGCTCGTCTCCGCCCGGAACTTGTCTTGGGGTTCCGGCGCAGAAGAGGCCGGGGGCTCCGGCCGTCTATCGAACTTCTTTGGAATCGCCCCCGCTGCGAGACTCTGGCGCGCGGGTGCCGCCCGGGATTGAATGAACTCGCCGTCGGGCCGAGTGATATCTCCCTGGATAGTGTCATCCTGGAAATCGATCATGGTTTTTCGTTTGATGTCGGCTTTGTCGCCTCTCTGTTGCTCGACAACGTCCTGCAGTCTCTCGCCGCTCTTCTGCATCACCGTGCCCCGGTCGCCTTCGGCCTCGCGCTCAAGACGTTCGGCCTCCCGCAGGCGCCCCACGCAATACTGGCGGTATTGTTGCTCGCTTTCGAGCACCAAAAACGACGTGTACCTGCTCATGACGCCGTACCGAAGCGATGTCTCGACGACCTTCTTTGCCGGGACCCCCTTGGCCTGCATCTCCTCAATGACCCCCCTCGCCCAGAAGTCCACGAGGGTCCGCTTTCCCGGCGCCGCCGGCGCCGCCATGTCGTACGTCCGGTTGAACTCTTTCTCTGAAAGCCCGTCACCCGACTTCACAAGGTATTTCCCACGAACCCCGATCCGTGCCTTCCCTTCTTCGAGGCGGCCCATGACGGCGATCGCCTCGCCGTATCCAATGTTCACTGACTTGTGGGGGACCAGCCCTTCAATCGTTCCCGACAGCGCGCTCACCGTCACGTCCATGAGAACGGGATCCGCGATGCGCCCGGCGATCCGCACCGCCGAGGCTTCCGGGGCATCCGCCGGGGTCAGTCGAAGCGAGTGACCCTTGCCTGCCCGGGCGACACCGTCCAGAAATTCCTGGTCGGGCTGGTGGCCCACGGCGACGGTGCTTGCGAAAACGGAACTGCCGCCCAACGCCTTCGACAGCCCGGCCTTCAAGAGGTCGGCGTCCATCTCCCCGAGCGACGGCATTCCGTCCGTGAACGCCACGACCATGACCGGCGCCTTGAACTGCCTGGCGGCCTCGACGGAGGCCTTAAACAACGCCTCGATATTGGTCGCTCCGCCCGCGTCGAGCGGGTCGAGGCACTCCCTGATGCGATCGGCCGCGCCGGAAGACTGGGGTTTGTCGAAACACGCCTTGACCGAGTAGTCGCCGTGCACGATGTTGAAGGCGCCGTCGGGACCCAGACCCTTGACCAGCCCGGCCGCGGTCTCCTTGACCTGGTCGAGTACGCGTTGCCCGATCCCCGCAGAAGAGTCGATGGCAAGAACGAGATTCCGAACCCCCGTGGTTGCGCGGTCGGGGAGTTCCGGGGAGAAATCGAGAATGAAGAATTTTTCGTATTTCCACTGGGCGTAGTGAACCGACGCTTCCTTCGAACCCTTTAGCGACAGGTGCACATCGATTGGACCCGGAGGGTCGAAGTCGCGGCTGTGGATCTCGACGGATGAACCGGTGCTTCTGGCCTTGTGCCCCGACACCTCGGTGACGGCTACGTCTTTCCCGGCAAGCGAAAAGTCGAACCGTCCTATGAACGGGTTCTTCCCGGCGCTGGTGATCTTCGGGAGCCGATATTGATACACGGTATCGCCTCCCCGCCTCGGCAGGATTTGCTCGTATGCGAGGATCACCTGCTTGTCGCCGTTTGCCGGAATCGGAAAGATCTGCGTCTTGAAACGGTTTCCGCCCTGCCATTCAAGGAGCGCGGGGTCTTTCTGACGCCTTACGATTTCCTCGTAGATCTGCCTCGCGCGTGCCCGCTCCACGAGCTCGCCTTCCATGAGCTTCCCGTCCACGTCCATCGCCAATCGGGAGATCGCAGCGCCGTCGGGGAGCAGGAACTCGTATGTGCCTTCGGCCTGCCGGTGAAGGTGGTTGTGGAAAACCTACGTAACCTCGGTGCGGCAGAACCGCCCGATGACCTCCACTTTCACATCGAGGCTGGATATCGACAACGCAACGACCTGGCCGTCCGGACCGGACACTGTCATCGTCGCGAAGTTCCCCCGATCGAAGAACCCGGTGAGGCGGGCCCGCTCCTGGGCGCGTGCGTCGGGGATCGGCCCTTGGTCCCGGGCGTGCGTCACGGCGAAAACGGCGAGCAGGCAGGCACTCCACACGAAAACGATAGACACCCCCCTCTGTCGTTGCGAGCCCACGGTTCACCTCCCGTCAGACGCGTACAGAACCTTGTGGGTTATTCCCCCATGGCACTGATAGTGCGCCAGTTGGCGGTGGGTGTCAACCAGTGTCAGCCGACACATCTTGTCGGCCTCCCAATTTTGGATCTGCCGCCGCGAAGGTCCTGGCCGGGCAAGGGTATGCTTGGCCGCACCCACCTCGCTCGCACATGCCGCCCGCCCCCGGGCGGACGTGCAGCTCAATCGAGGTCGAGGGCGAACTTGAGGGCCTGGTTGACGGCGTGAAGTTTCTCCGCTCCGAGAAACGAGACCATCTGCTGAAGCGACGATTTCGGAATGGTCGTGACCGTGTCGAGGTTCACAGCGCAGTCGCGCGGGAGACCGTCCTCCCGTCCGAGCCGGACTTCGACCGGGATGTCACGAATCGTTGTCGTGACCGGAGCGACGGTCACAAGGTTGCGGACCTGATAGGCCTCGTCCCGGCTCAAAAGAACGACGGGACGGCGGCCGGCCGGTTTTGGAAGCACCGCCCACCAGATCTCTCCCCGCTTCACTCTTCCCACTCCTCCCCGGCCAACGTTTCCGCGGCAATGTTTTCAAACAACGTCGTTTCCCCCGCCGATTCGGGCAGTTTGCGATAACCTTCCACGTACGCGCGAATCTGGTCCTGTTTTCGCCCGTATTCGAACCAATGGCGCAAGGCCTCGGCCACCACCGCGCTGCGAGTCACATGCCGCGCTCTTCTCTCACTTTCGACCAGCCTGTACTCGTCGGCCGCCAGACTTACAGCCACCTTCACCGCCTTTGCACGCACTCGTCACCTCCGTCGGGTAGTAACCCGGTACGACCGAAGTATAACCGACCGCTGCACCGGCGTCAAACGCCCGCCTGCCGCCAACGCGGGACCAGCGGTGCTCCTTCGTCAGCCGCCGGCGACGCGGTCGAAGATTTCGTCGTCGATTTCGGCGTTGGCATAGACGTTCTTGACGTCGTCGTGCTCTTCGAGGGCGGCAAGCAGCCTGGCCATCGCCTCGGCCACCTTGCCGTCCAGGCGGACGGTGGTGTCGGGGAGGAAACCGAGCCCGCTCTCGACCGGCTTGAGGCCCTTCTGCTCGAGACCCTCCTTCACCGCAAAGTACGCGGCGGGGTCGGTGAGCACCGTCAGGACGCCGTCGCCGGACTGGACGTCGTCGGCGCCGAGATCGAGCGCAGCCTCAAGGAGCTTCTCCTCGTCGACCGCACCCGCCTCAAACGCCATCGAGCCGCGTCTCTTGAAGAGATAGAGCACCGATCCCGAGGCGCCGATCCTGGCGTTGTACCGGTCGAGCAGCGAGCGCACCTCCTGCGCGGTGCGGTTGCGGTTGTCGGTCAGGATCTCGATCACCATCGCCGAGCCGCCCGGACCGTACGCCTCGTACAGGAGCTCCTCGACATGCAGATCGCCCAACTCGCCGATCCCTTTTTTGATTGCCCGTTGGATCGTGTCGTTGGGCATGTTATCGGCACGGGCCCGCTCGATCGCCACTCGCAGTCCCGTGTTGTTGGCGGGGTCTCCGCCGCCGATGCGGGCGGTGAGCGTTATCTCGCGCAGGAACTTTCCCCACCCGACCGATCTCTTCCTGTCGCCGGCGAGTTTCTTTCCCTTGATCTTGGACCATCTGTTGTGACCTGACATGCGTGCCGTCCTCGGTTGGATGTGCGCCCCGGCGCAATATGCCACGCCGCAGGCCGCACACAGGTTGCCCCCGATCGGAGTGGTTGTCAAACAGGGATTTTAAAACGGGACAAAAACGCGACGGTTTCAACGTGGAACGTCTGCGGAAACATGTCGAGGACCACGAGACGGCGAAGCGTCCAGCCGGCGCGAGCCATCTTTTTGAGATCGCGCGCCATGGACGACGGGTCGCACGAGACGTACACGGCGCGTTCGGGTGAAAGCGCGGCAAACAGATCGAACGCCTTGTTGCTGAGCCCGGCCCGCGGAGGGTCCACGATGATCAGGTCCGGTTGCGACTCGATGGCCTCGGGATCGAGGTCCTCCACGCGGGAAGGGATGAACCGCACGTTGTCGGCCCGCGCGTCCCTGGCGTTTCGTTTTCCCAAAGCCACCGCGGCCCGGTCCTCTTCGATGACCGTGACGGACCTAAACGACCGCGCAAGCGGGATCGAGAAAAACCCCACCCCGCCGAAAAGGTCCAACGCCGCACCGCCGGACTGGCCGTCGCACACGATCCCCTGCAAGGCGTCCAACAGGTGGGCGTTGGCCTGAAAAAACACGTCCGGGCGGCACCAGAAGGTCACGCCCGAGAGCGTCCAACGAACTTCCTCGGGCCAGTTGTGATCGGGCGACGGCTCGGCGGCGACCTTGCCGTTTTCGCCGCACATGACAAAGACCCGGCCCTGCGGCGCCGCGAGATCCCCTGTCGTGCGCAGGTACTCCTTGAGGGAGGCGATGGCGGTCAGAACGTCGGGCAGGCACAGCGGACAGTCCTCGATCTCGATGATCTCGTGCGAACGCCTTTTCAGACAACCCAACTTCCCGCCCGCCACGGCGGGTTGCGCCCGGTTCCGGTAGCCCAGCTCGAACGGCGACGGGACGAACTCGAGTTCGCCGCCGAACGGGAGCCGCTCCCTCTCGATCGCCTCGATAACGAACCCCCTGCGCACCTTCGCCTGGGCGGCGTAGCCGATGTGCTGGAGCTGGCAGCCCCCGCATTCGGCGTAGTGCGGACAGGGCGCGTCACGCCGGTCAGGCGATGGTTCGATGACCGAGACGAGCCTCGCCTCGATCCGGTTCTTCCGGTCGGCCACAGGCTCGGCCTCGACCACCTCGCCGGGCGCGGTGAGCGGCACCAGCCAGACCTTGCCCTCGAACCGGGCAAGGCCCGCCCCGCCGTAGACGATCTTTTCGATTCTTAGGCGGACGATTATTCCTCGGTCTCGACCATGAACAGGAGCTCGCCGTCCTCGTTGATGAACGACTGCGGGCAGCCGTACGTGTCGCACACGCCTATGGCGCCCATGTCCTTGGGGTTGGGCGTGAGGTAGAGCGCCCGCCGGTACGCGCCGTATCCGCACGTGCAGGGAATGAGCTTCTCAAGCTCCTCCTGGCAGGTCGGGCAGCAAATCTGGAGGTGCGTGCCCTCGGGGAAGTTGGCCCCCTCCTTGCGCTGGTCATCCAGAAACGGCGACACCACGATGATCTCGCGCGACTTGTCGGCCTTTACGAGAAGCTTGACGCCCCGGAGTCCGTCGAAGCGCGCGTCGTCTGTCATGAGTTTGTGCCCGTTGTGGCAGTACACCGCCGGCAGGTACATCCGCCCGTCGGCCGTCTTGCGGATGTGGCTCTTCTCGTCAAAGACGTAGTCCTTGGTGTACTGGTTGAGCGTGGTCTTCTTGATGTTCTTTCTCACTGACATAGAAACACCCTCCCTCCGGTTTTCTTCAAAAAGCCGGTGCACTATACACGAAACCGCCCGGCTTGTAAAACCGCATTCGTTTTGAGCTATTCGCGCTGTAGCGTTTTTTTCGAGGCGGACAGGGGTTGGGGCAGGCCGGGATTCTCTGATAGAGCGTCTTCTCACCACATGAAGCCCGCAGTTGGAGCAGATCGACGGCTTTCACCGTGTTTCGAGCACAC
>JACRCP010000049.1 GCA_016218965.1 Deltaproteobacteria bacterium
GCAGAGAGAGAACTTTGTTCGAGCGACGGGGTGCCACGGACAAACTTTGTTTGTCCGTGTGCGACGGACCCCTCTGTGTTCTCTGTGGTCTCTGTGGCAAGAAATGCCGGATGACCGTTTCCGTTGCCGAGATACCTCATTAAGACCATCGCCGTCCCTGCCGCCACGCTCGCCGACACGATCATAAGGATCACCGCCGGCCGCACGCCGAGCGCCGCGTGCAAATCCCCGCGCAGGATGAACAAGAGGATGGCGAACCCGACGAATCCCAGACCGTCGCAAGGTGCCGGGTTCGGTTGGGACGCCAACACGTCAGCCGTCAGCCATCAGTTTTCGGCAGTCAGCGGCGGCCGCACACGAACAGCAACGGACGTTTTTCAGAGAGGAGCGCGCGTTCCTTTATATGCGATCGAAAATCCTCCGTTCGCCCTGTCGGCGCCGGAGAGGGCCGGCGTGAGTTGCGCGCGAGGCGCGTCGGGCGGAATCCGCCCTGCCGACGACGAAAAAAGACCCCGACATATGGCCACGCGCAACTACAAAACCGCTGACAAGGTCATCCCAAAGGCCCCAGGCGTCAACGGATTGCCAAGAGACACTTTTCCAGAGCGCCGGAGCATCATCGATCGGGCTGGAGACACTATTTTGGACGGCAAGAGCATCGTCGATCGCGCTGAAGAGACTATTTTCGTGGGTCGGAGCACCATCGATCACGCAGGAAAGACTATTCCGGTGGGTCGGAGCACCATCGATCGCGTAGGAAAGACTATTCCAGTGGGCGAGAGCACCACCGATCCCGTAGGAAAGACTGCTCCGGTGGGTCAGAGCATCATCGATCGTGTTGGAAAGACAACTCCGGAAGGCAACAGCATCGCGGGGCGACGGGAATACACTCCTCTGGCAGACACGAGCACCCCCGGCCTTTCAGAAAAGGCTCGGCTGGCCGTCGTGAGGTACTACACCCTTCAAAGAAAGTGTTCTCCGGACGATCGACGGTGCTCGCGCCGATCGATCTACTCTTTCCCGCCGTCTCGACCGTACCCCCACGCGCGAAGTTTGTCTTTCAACGTCGTGTGACCCATCCCCAGCCGCTTCGCGGCCTTGTGCTTGTCCCAGCCGAGATCCTCGATCGTCGCAAGAACGACTGCCTTTTGGATCTCGACAAGCGTCATGTTGGGGAAATCGGCCTTCCAGCGATTCGCGCGCTCCTTTGAGCCCGCGGATTCGAACTTCAACTCTCCCGCATCGATCTGTCCGTCCTTGGCGCGCGCCCACGCGACCGAAAGAACGCTGTGAAGCTCTCTGACGTTGCCCGGCCAGTCGTCCCCCCGTCGTTCGCCTCAAACGCCCCCGCCCGCGCCTGATTGGCCCCCGTGAATGCCCCCTTCGCGTGGCCGAAAAGCTCCGACTCGGCAAGCTCGCGCGGGAGCGCGGCGCAGTTGAGCGCGAGGTACTTCTCCTTGGGCCTCCCCGATTGCCTGTGGATCGCCCGCGCGACAAGCTCTTTGCCGGTCCCCGTCTCGCCGGTGATGAGCACGCGCAGGTTGTTCCTGGCGTTGGCGCGGATGGCCGAAAAAACCTCGAGCATGCCCGCCGAGTTGCCGGCCATCCCCTCGAACACGGCGATCTTGACCCGTCCCTGCCCGGCACGCTTGAGTCTGAAGAACCCCTCGGGTTTTCCAAAAGCGATCCGGCAGCAGTCCGCAAGCTCGATCTCCCCGACCTTCATGCCGTCCACGAAGGTGTGGTTGGTGCTGCCGCAGTCCAAAATCCACCACGCGCCGTCGCGGACGAACAGCCGGCAGTGATATTTCGAAACGTACCCGCCATGTCGATGTCTTTCTTGCGCCCCGCCTTGGTGGGCGACACGGCGGTACACCTTGTCGACCGCGTTCTTCCCGAGGCGGACTTTCGGCAATGGGTGCTCACCTTCCCGTGGGAGATCCGGCTCACGCTTGCCATGAACCGGGGCCTACTCTCGGAGATGCTCGGCTTGTTTCTCCGGACGCTTTGCACGTGGCAGCGGCGGCGGGGCCGCGCACTCGGCATTCGCGGCGAGACCGGGGCGGTGACGTTCATCCAACGGTTCGGCGGGGCGCTCAACACAAACCCGCATTTCCACAGCGTGGTGCCCGACGGGCTTTTTGTCCCGGGGGCCAAAGACCGCCTCGCGTTCGTGCCGCTGCCGCCGCCGAGTGACGACGACGTCGAAGGCCTGACCGGCCTCCTCGCCGCCAAGCTCGGCGCGATCGCCGAGCGCTACTGCAGGGACAGGGACGGAATCCGCCCCGACAACGACGACGAAGTCTCGATGATCCGCGCCGCCGCGGCCGAGGCGCAGAAAGTGCCCCTGACCGGCGAACACGCCGCCGGGTCGGCCAAACCGGGGCAGAAACCGCTCTGCGGCAAGGTGGATGGCTTCACGCTCCATGCAGCTCGGGTCGTCAAGGCAAACGACCGCGAGGGTTTGGAAAGGCTCTGCCGCTACGGCCTCCGCGCACCGTTTGCTCTCGACCGGTTTTCAGTCGATCCGGATGGGAATGTCCGCTACCGTCTCCCGCGGCCCTGGCCGACGCCCGCCGGAAAGACCGAGCTTCTGTTCGAACCGCAGGCGCTGTTGCGGCGCCTCGCCGCACTGACCCCCGCCCCGTATTTCAACCTTGTGCGTTATCATGGTGCGTTCGCCAACCGCTCGCGCTTCCGCCCCCTGCTCCCGCCGCCGCCGAAACCGGTCTCAACCGCCAAGTGTCACCCCCGCGCAGTGCCCGGTAGTACTTGCGAGCAGCGCGAGCAATGTATAAGCGGGGGTCCATCCGAAGCAGTCGTGGATGCCCGCAGCATGCGCGGGAATGACGGCATCCGCCCTCGCAGGCTCGGGTGGGCGCAGCTCCTGCGCCGGGTACTCGACATCGACGCCCTGACCTGCGCCAAGTGCGCGGTGCCGATGACCGTTATCGCGTTCCTCTCCGACC
>JACRCP010000371.1 GCA_016218965.1 Deltaproteobacteria bacterium
CCGTTGGCTGGATCTTGCGCAAAAGCGCGTGGCGTTCCAGGGGCTTCCCGCGCGGATCTGCTGGCTGGGCTACGGCGAGCGCGAAAAGATCGGCCTTGTGTTCAACGACCTCGTGAAAAAAGGCAAGGTCAAGGCGCCGATCGTCATCGGCCGCGACCACCTCGACACCGGGTCAGTTGCAAGCCCGTACCGCGAAACCGAGGCGATGAAGGACGGGTCGGACGCGATCGCCGACTGGCCGATCTTGAACGCGCTCATCAACGCCGTGAACGGCGCGTCGTGGGTGTCGTTTCATCACGGGGGCGGGGTGGGGATGGGGTACGCGCTCCACGCGGGGATGGTGATAGTGGCCGACGGCACGGCGGCGGCGAAACGCCGGCTCTCGCGCGTGCTCAACTCGGACCCCGGGATGGGAATAATCCGCCACGCCGACGCCGGCTATGAAACATCGATCCGGATCGCCAAGGAGAAGGACATCAAGATCCCGTCCAGGTGGAAGGTGTGACACGCCGCTTCTTTGCGCCCTTTGCGTCTTTGCGTGAGAACGTCCTGGTTCTATGCGACTCTGTCAATCCTTCTTCAGCGGCATGACGTACCTGACTTCGCCGGCGCCTTGTTCGATCTCGACAAGCCAGTTGGCGGCTACATTCCTGAATGTCTCGACGGTGAGGTTTTGGTCGGGCCAGCGGACTTCGATCTCGTCAATCATGCACTCGCTCCCGAGGCCGAAGTGTTGAACGAGGTCGTTTTGCAGGCCGAAGTGGCCGTGGCCGCCCTGGACCTCGCGCATCTGTTTGCCGTTTTTGGTCGTGACGGTTACGCGCGCGCCGATGGCGGCCTTGTTGGCCTTGCCTTCACCGCCACCGATCACGCGGATCTCGGCGGAGTTCGAGAGATCGCCCAAGCGGTTCTCGTAGTAGTACACCCACGGCGCCGGGGGAGGGGGCGGGTCCTCGGAGGCGCCCCAGCGCATCAGGCTCGTGCCGATCACCACGTCGAGGTCGCCGTCGCGGTCGAAGTCGGCCACGGTCACCTCCTGCCCGCGCACGTGCGCGACGCCGGCCTTCTCGGCAATTTCCTCGAACGTATGATCCGGCTTCTGGCGCCAGAGATAGGTGCGCGTGTCGGGGTAGTCGGAGCTGGCGATGAGCACGTCGGGGAGGCCGTCGTTGTCAAAGTCGAATACCGCGCCCGAGATGTCGCCCTCGTTCCAGTTGTACGGCGGCCACGTCCGGTACATCCCGTTTTTGCGGTTGTCCTGGCGCTCGAAAGTGAAACCGTAGGCGTTCTGCGCCGGGACGTTCTTGAGGATCTGGCTCGTGTCCGAGGCCTTCCCGATGTGCCAGTGGCGGATCTCCGTGTGCAGAAGGTCCGCCCGGAGGTCGTTGTCTATGTCGGCGCAGACGGTCGTGAACGTGTTGCCGTTTAAGCGCCACGGCTGGTCGTCCACGCCCGGCGACCAGCTCCACGAGCCCGAGGCGCACGAGATGCTGGGCTGGGCCGGATTGGGGTTGCACGCGCCCGGGTTCGCCTTGCAGTAGCACCGGTAGAAGTTGTCGTCCGAGTAGTCCAGGATGTCGTCACCCGCGACCGAGGTCTCGCGCCCGATCTCGACAAACGACGCCCCGCTTCGCCACCACAGCTGGTTCCACTGCCGCCCGTACGATGAGGTGACGACCTCGGTCCAGCCGTCGCCGTCCAGATCACACGCCGTGACGCCCCACGTCGGCTTGTGGCTCGTCCCGTCCTCGTAGCCCATGTCCGTGCGCGTCATGCCCATCGCATCCGTCACGTCCGTGAAGTTTCCCTTGCCGTCGCCGCGGAAGAGCTTGTCGGGGAAGCAGCCGAGAAAACCGTAGATCATGTAGGACGTCCCGACAAAAAGGTCGACGTTCCCGTCGCGGTCGTAGTCCAGAAACGCCGCCGACGTGACGGATGCGCCCTGGCTGCGGAAGATGTCGCTTGCGGGCCCCAGCGAAAACGTACCGGTCCCGTCGCCCAAGAGTAGCTCGCTCCTGTCCCCGGTGTCCGGTGGGGCGGTGCCGTCGAGATTGAGATACGAGCCCGAAAAGAGATCGAGGGTACCGTCGTTGTTCACGTCCGCGGCCACCGCGAGGTGGGCCACACGGTCGAGCGCCGGTTGATCATCGCGTCTCTGCCCGTACTTCGATGCAAGAGTGGCGTCCTCGAAACCGAAGCTCTCTCTGATGCGGTTGCGCATCACGTACCGATAGACCTTCGGAGGATCGGCTGTCCGGTCCTCGCGCTCGTTCCCCGTGACCTTGTGGACGATCAGGTCCGGGTAGTAGTCGCTGTCGAGGTCCACCGACATGATTCGGTTGCCGGCCACTTTCTCGCGCAGGCCCATGCCGATCGATTCGTCGGCAAACCACGGCGGCGCAACCGGGTTCGGGTCGGGCGTCTTGCAGACGATCTCGACGTCCGGCATCCCGGCGTCGTAGCCCGAATCGGTTTGGGCGTCCGCCTCGGCCTCCGCCCCGACATCGGCCCCCGCGTCCTCCGGCGTCCCCGCGTCCGTCCCCGTGTCCACCGCCGCCAGCGTGTCCGCCGCGCCCGCGTCACCCGGGCACGACACACACCCCGCGTCTTCCGAAGGCGTGACCGCGTCGGCCGGGCCTCCCCCGCCCGAGTCACAACCGAAGCCCAAAGCCGCGAGGACCGGCACAATCGACAAGGCAAGACGTCTCATTGCCGCCTCCAGTGTTGGGGGCATTGTAACGCAGTATTGCCGTCGGAGCATCGACTTTGTGGACTTTGTGGACCTCAACGCAAAGCCGATTGAAAGCGGGGGAAGTGCGGGCGAAGTACGGGTTCTGAAAATCGTCGTCACGGATTCCGGGTATTCGACGGCCTACCGTTTTTTGCTGAACTTTTTTCTTGGAGGCTTGGGAACGGGGACCTCGATCTTCGGGCCCATCTTGATGAACCAGATTCCGACGCCGACGCCGGCGATCGAGAGCCACTGCGCCTGGCTCAGCCCCAGCGCGAGTTTCGGGTTGATCCTGATGAATTCGACGAAGAAGCGCATGACCGCGTGGGTGATGATCATGTGCGCAAAGAGCGTCGTGGGGGTCTTGAGGCGGCGCTGCATGAGCTCGAGATACACGAAAAGGGCGATTGCGCCGGCTATTTCGAAGATCGGTGTGTTGATGACGACGTTGACCGTCGGGGTCGCCCCGTTGGGGAACGCCATGCAGAACGGGGAGGGCCAATTCACCCCTATCGTGCTGCAAGGCTGTCCGTAGCAGCCGTCACCGGAAAGGAAACACCCGAGACGCCCGAAGGCGTAGCCTATCGTGACCGCCGGCGAGCAGCCGTCGAGAACATGGGACCAGTGAATATTTTCGCGGTGAGCGGCGTAGATGGTGGTGGCAATGCTCAAGAGCAGCCCGCCGTACCACGAAAAACCGGCGCCCTTGAAGATGTTGATGAGATTCCCGCCCGAGTAGTCCGAGAGGTTCTCGAAAACGTGAAAGAGGCGCGACCCGACAATGGCGCTTATCATCCCGATGATGAGCACGGTCGAGGCGAAGTCGTGCGGGAGTCCACGCACCCGAAACTCGCGCCTGATGAGGAAGAACCCGCCAAAAAAACCCACGACGAACAAGAGGCCGTAGGCGTTTACCGGAAAAGAGCCGATCCTGAACAAGACAGGGTACATGAGGCGGAATACTACCCCGCGCTCGAATGGAGTCAATCAAGATTTCGTGCCGGCAGACAGCAGAGCGACAGCCCCGCCCCGTCACTTCCCCGGCGTGCCTGGCGCGTGTGAAGCTGCCCGTTTAACGGACCTTGGAGCCTTTCGTCGCCGCGAAACACCGCGGGCGGCCGGAGAGGTCGTTTCCAATCCTGACGTCCGCGTAACTTCCATTCGCGGCCGCAAACTCGCGCACGGCGTCGGCCTGGAACTCGGCGATCTCTACCAGAAGGGTGCCGCCTTCAATCAGATGCGCCGGCGCTTCCGCGACGATCCGTCTGACGACGTCAAGTCCGTCCGGGCCGCCGTCGAGAGCGGCCCTTGGCTCGTACTTCCGGATTTCGATCTGGAGCTCATCGATCATCTTCGTGGGGATGTACGGCGGATTCGAAACGATGGCGTCGAACATGCGTCCGGCCACCGGGGCGAAGAGGTCGCCCGTGAAAAACCCGACTCGGGACTCGATGCCGAACGCCGCGGCGTTTTTCCGGGCGATCGCGATCGCGGCCGGCGAGATGTCCGCGCAGGCCACATTTGCCGAAGGGACCTCAGCGGCCATAGTGATCCCGATGCACCCCGAGCCGCATCCGAGGTCGAGCACGTCGACGACGTGGTCTGTCCTGATCGCCGCCTCCACGACGCTCTCGGTCTCCGGTCGCGGGATCAAGACATCGGGCGTGACGGTGAACTCACGCGAATAGAATTCTTTCTTCCCGGTGATGTACGCCACCGGCTCGCCGGCGGTGCGCCTGCGCACGAGCGCCATGTACGCGCGGGCCTCGGTCTCGCCCATCGGGCGCTCGAAATCCAGGTAGATCTTCAGGCGTTCGATACCCAGTAGATGCGCGAGGAGGAGTTCCGCGTCGAGGCGCGGCGACGGTTTCCCGGCCTTCGACAACTCTGCCGTCCCCCACTCCAGTCCCGAGAGAATAGTCCTGGATTCCTTCACTTCTTCGTGTTCGTCCCGGACTGCTGACCGCTGACAGCTGACGGCTGATCGCTTTCCTTGAGCGCTTCTGCCCTGAAGAACGTGCGGCACTGGGTCACTAGTTCGTCGAGGTCGCCGTCCAGAATTCCGGCCAGCCGGTGTGTCGTGAACCCGATGCGGTGGTCGGTGACCCGGCTCTGCGGGAAGTTGTACGTGCGGATCTTCTCGGATCGGTCGCCCGTCCCCACCTGGCTTCTTCTTTGGGCGCGGATGGCCGAATCCTGCTTTTCGCGCTCGATCTCGAAAAGCCGCGCGCGAAGGATCTTTAGCGCCCTTGCCTTGTTCTTGTGCTGGCTGCGCTCGTCCTGGCATACGACCACGAGGCCCGTTGGAGTGTGCGTGATTCGCACCGCCGAGTCGGTCGTGTTGACGCCCTGGCCGCCGGGGCCGCCGGCGCGGTAGACATCGATGTTCAAATCCTTGTCGTCGATCTTTACGTCCACCTCGTCGGCCTCAGGGAGCACGGCGACGGTGGCCGTCGAGGTGTGGATGCGTCCGGATGCCTCGGTGTCGGGGACGCGCTGGACGCGGTGCACCCCCGACTCGTACTTCATGTGCGAGTAGACGTCCTTCCCCGAGATCTGCGCGATGACTTCCTTGATGCCCTTGAGGCCGCTTACGCTCATCGAGAGCGTCTCGACTTTCCAGCGGTGCGTTTCGGCGAAGCGGTTGTACATCCTGAACAGCTCGGCGGCGAACAGCGCCGACTCCTCGCCGCCGGCGCCGCCGCGTATCTCGAGCATCACGTTCTTGCCGTCGTTTCTGTCGCGCGGAAGCAGAAGCTCGGTGATCTCGTCGCGCAGGGCGCCGATTCGGGCCTCGAGTCCGGCGGCCTCGTCTTTTGCCATGTCGCGCATCGACGGGTCGTCCGATTTGAGAAGCTCGCGCACCCCGTCGAGCTCGGCCTCGGACTTTTTCATGGCCCTGTACTTTTCGACCAGCGGCTCGATCTCGGCGCGCTCCTTCCCGATTCGCGCGATCTCCGAAGGATTCGACGAAACGGCCGGGTCCATGAGCCTTTGCGTGAGCTCGTCGAATCTCTTTTCTATGGCGTCGAGGTTCGTGTTCATTGGGACGGGTCATCCGGGTACTTCGTGAGATAGTCCGGAAACCCGGAGAACTTCTCGACGTTGACGATGCGGGAAGTGCGCGGCGTCTCGCCCCAGCGCGCCTCGCGCCAGAGCGTCTTTCTAAGCGAGACGAGCGCGACCTCTATCTGATCATCGGTCGGCTCGCGCGTGGTGAGCCTCTGCATGAGCAGTCCCGGCGACGAGAGCGCGCGGACGAGCGCGTTTGAGCGGTGTTTCCCCGAGAGCTTCAGGAGTTCGTACGAGATGCCGCCTATCGGGAAGACGAGCGCAATCTTGATGAAGACATAGGTGAGGTTGTTGAGCCAGGCGTTCTCGACGAGCGGCGGGACAAAGGGGAAGATGGCCGCGAACGTGAAGATGCTGATGAGAAGGACGATGAGCAGGAACGCGGTTCCGCAGCGCGGGTGCTCGGGCGAGTGGCCGCGGGCGTTCTCGACGGTGAGAGCCTCGTGGTTTTCGTAGGCGAAGATCGATTTGTGCTCGGCCCCGTGGTACATGAACGTCCGGCGGATGTCGTTGATGAACGAGATGAGCCAGATGTACAGGACGAAGATGGCCATCTTGATGACGCCGTCAATCAGGTGGAACGCAAACGACTTGACGTCCAGGTCGGACCCCGCGGCCCTGCCCAGAAGCCACGTCAAAAAGTGGGGGAGGGCGACGAACAGCGCAAGGCCGAAGACGAGGGCCACGGCGATGGTGCCGGCGATTGCGGCCTTCGAGATTGGCGGCTCGTCCTTGTCAGCGCCCTCTTCGCGGGGGATCGACTGCTCGGCCGAGAAGTTGAGCGCCGAGATCCCGTTCCAGAGCGTTTCCAAAAGGACGACCGACCCGCGCAGGAGGGGCCACTTTAGGAACTTTAAGCGCTCCCAGATCGAGTCCCACGGACTTTCGCGCACGACTATCCCGCCGTCGGGGGTGCGGACCGCCACGGCAAACGAGTGCGGCGAACGCATCATCACGCCCTCGATGACCGCCTGACCACCCACGTTGAACCGCGCCGCCGGCGCAGCCGCAAGCGCCCAGAGGAGGCGCAGGAACCGGTTGACCGGCGACCGACGACCGACGACTGACGACAAGACCACGCGCCTACCTCGATTCGATTAACCCTCTGAGCGTTTCCGTGACGATGTCCGCCGTCTTGGGGCCGGCGCTCACCGACCGCTCGTATTCGAAAAGCGGGTCGGTCCAGTACTCCTTCGGGAGTATGTACCCCAGCTCGTCCATGCAGAGGCCGACGACGAAGCTGTGTTTCGCGCCCAGCATCTCTTTGATCTTGAAGCCGACGGCGGGCAGGGGCTCGCCGGGGACAGTGGCGAACTTTGCAGGGCCGATCTCGACGTAGTCAATCTCGGTGCGCACAGCGCCGCCGTAGCTTTCGCGCGACATGAGTCCGAGCTTCTGTGCCAGCACAAGGTCCTCGTTTTCGAGCGGCATCCAGACCTGTGCCTGTCGTCTCACGACATGCTTGACCTCGATCTTCTCGGCGCCGGTGTCAAGCCCGCGCCGCGCGGTTTCGGCCGCCACGCGGCCCGCCGTTTCCATGAATCGCCGCTTTTCGTGCTGCGGGGCATACTTCGACATGCGCGGGGCGATCATCCCGCCCAGCGCCCCCTGAAGGTACACCAGCACGCCGTCGTGGTTTTTCTCGAACTCGCGGTACATCACGCCGGCCCAGTCGGCCGATATCAGGTTGTTCCCCTCGTCCAGCGCCTCCACGTGCATCGGCCAGTTCGCGAGCGTGAATATGGATTTCCCCGCGAGGTCCACGGCTTCGAGAAGCGTCATCGTGTTCTCTTTGTATCCCGCCTTCCGGTAGTTCTCCGAGATCCCCTCGGGCACTTCCGCGGCCCCGGCGCGGAACGTCGCGGGACGGGCCGATTCGGCGGCGTCAAAGACGCATTTCGCCATGCGCTCCTTGAGGAACCGCTGATACTCGGGGTCGACGCCCGTCTTCACGGGTATCGTGTAGAAGGGCGACTTTCCCCAGATCCCCATCGTGTCGGGGCCTTCATGGTTGTGGACGCTCGTTGCGATCACCGCGTCGCCGTGCTCCGTGCTCACGAGTCGCCGGACGTCGGCGATGTCGTCGTAGAAGAGGCCAATCAAGTCGGCCGAGACGAAAACGACCGTCTCGCGGCCGTCGTCCACGAGCGCGCAACGGGCGGTGAGCGGGTCGGCAACGCCCGTCGAGCGGCGGTTCGACTGGTAGCCGGCCATGTAGACGCCTTTTTTCTTGGGCGGCGTGATGTCGGCCTTTCCGGCACCGGCCACGACCGCAGGGCTTTTTTCGGCCAGCCGCGCGGCCTTGAACCGGTCAAACGGCGTCGATCGCGGGTACACGGGGTAGTCCCACTTGGGCTCGTACCTGAAATCCCACGGGAGGCACGACGACAACCCCAACGCGATCGCCATGACCGGCAGAAACCGCTTCATGCGGACCTCCACCCCCCAAAACGGCCCGCATTTCTACCACGCGCCCCGGCCGTCGCGCAAATCCACGACCTTCACCTGCCATTCGGAGTACGTTCGTGGCCGACACCCGGAGCCCCACCCCGGGCCTACTCCGCCGAAGCAGCGGCTTTCGGCTGCGAAGGCTGGACGCGTCCTGGAGCCCCGGCTCGCCCCGAACCTGGGCCAGAAGCGAAAAAAAACCGGCGGAGCATGCGCGAGCCGGGGTGGAAGG
>JACRCP010000057.1 GCA_016218965.1 Deltaproteobacteria bacterium
CGACGCTGAACAGAATATCGTGTTGGAGTCCGTAGAACGTGTCTGCATTGGCCTCCCCCTCGACCCTGTCGTTCCTGCTGGCGGGGGTGCAGAAATAGTACTTGCCCTGCGCGCAGCAGTAGTTGGGGCCCGGCGCGCAACTGCAATTCAGCGAACGAACGGGGTCGCAGCAGTACTCGCATTCGGCAATCATCGCCTGGCTCTTGATGTTTTGCCAGCCGGCGACGTCCCACAGATTCAACCTGACGTAGATGTCTCCGAGATCGACTATCTGTGCGTTGAGATCGGACCTCGGCGAGTGGATGCCTATGCCGAAACGGCTGGTACCGGCCGGCCCTGCGTCAACCGCGCCGCCGTCCGAAACGCCCGCATCGGTCGTGCCGGAGTCCGGTGCGCCGGTGTCGGCCGACCCGGCGTCCACAGCGCCGGTGTCGGCCGATCCGCTGTCCGCCGTGCCGCCGTCGCCGGACCCCGCGTCGGTTTTGGCCGGCAGACAGCATTTTCCGCCGGGACAGCCAAGAACCGGTCCATCGACGAAACCGCTGTCGCACGCGTCCGCGGAGGCGGCGCAATAACCTCCGTTTCGTCCGCAGAGCGTCCCCGCGTCGGCGCCGCCGTCGACCAGACCGAAGTCGTCGGCGGTCCCCGCGTCACCCGTCCCGCCGTCCTCGTGCCCCGCATCGCCGGTGCCGCCGTCGGACGCGACCGCGTCCTCCGCGCCTGTGTCCCGCCCTCCGCCGGAGCCCGCGTCGGATTGACCCGTCCCGCCGGAATCCCTGACGGTCGCGGCGCCGTCGCCTTCGTCCACTTCGACCACGGTGCCTCCGTCGCTGCACTGGATCACGAGCGCGGCACAGACAAACATCGCGGCGAACGACAAAACGGCCGTGGTCTTCATCACGCACCTCCCCGTCGAGACTTCGACTGTTCAAGTTCAGGATAACGTCAATCACGTGGTCCGTCAAACGCGCCCGAGATCTCGCTGCGTGTTTTTCCCGAGGCCGTGCCTCCAAAACCAGCTTCACCTTCGATGCCAACGGCAACCGCCTGACCTCGACAGACGCCGCGGGAAAGACGAGCAATGCCCCGCCCCGATACTCTGCGAAGTACGCTACGTGGCACGAGTCGCAAACGACCCCACGAACAAAGAGGTAAACGTGCGAGCGGCACAGGCCTGTCCGCGACGCCGCATTCCCAGCCCACCGAGCCGAGCCGGAGGTCCAAGCGCGCCCCCAAAAAGGAGCTGCCGGCCTCTCTTTGTGCTTGCCCCGTTTCTGTGATAACCTTTTGTCGTTGCCGAAGGGGGGAAACGGATGGGATACTGTTGCGTCCGCTCGTCGTGAGACGGATGGCATGTAGAAGGTCACGAAAACGCAGCCGACAACGACCGTGATCCGGGAAAGGCATCGGTCCGCCCGTGAACGAGCACCAGTGCAAGCTTGAGTTCGACGACGTCGAGGTCGCGCGGAACCTCTACGGGGGCCAGAACGCGCACCTGCACGTCATTCACCGCCGCACGGGCGTCCGTGTGGACGCCCGGGGGACCCAGGTCATCCTAACCGGTCCCGCGGGAGACGCCGAGCTGGCGTCCAGGGTGCTCCTCGAACTCTACGACCTCGTCAAGGCGGGCTTCACGCTCTTCAACCAGGACGTCGAGCAGGCCCTCAAGATCGTCCGCAGCGACCCGCAGGCGAACCTGCGCGAGATCTTCCTCGACACGGTGTACGTGGCATCGCGGCACCGCTCGATAGCCCCAAAGGGCCCGGGCCAGAAGCAGTTCGTCGACGCCATTCGCCGGTACGACATGGTTTTCGCCATCGGCCCCGCCGGCACGGGCAAGACTTACCTTGCTATGGCCTCGGCTGTCGCCGCGCTCGCCGACCGCAAGGCCAAGCGGATCGTGCTCTGCCGTCCGGCCGTCGAGGCCGGCGAAAAGCTCGGTTTCCTCCCGGGCGACCTCGCCGAGAAGGTAAACCCGTACCTGCGTCCCCTCTACGACGCCCTGCACGACATGATGGACTTCGAGCGTGCGCAGGGCCTGCTCTCGCGCGGGATCATCGAGGTCGCGCCGCTGGCCTTCATGCGCGGCAGGACCCTAAACGAGTCGTTTGTCATCCTCGACGAGGCGCAGAACACCACCTCGGAACAGATGAAGATGTTCCTCACGCGCCTGGGGTACGGCTCGAAGGCCGTCATAAACGGCGATGTGACGCAGATAGACCTCCCCGACGACAAGCCTTCGGGTCTCCTGGAGGCCCGCTCGATCCTCTCGGGAGTCGAGGGGGTCGCGTTCTGCACGTTTGACGACATCGACGTGGTGCGCCACCCGCTGGTGCACGACGTCATCAGGGCATACGAGCGCCACACAAACCGCGAACGGTTCCCCGTGGTCAAGAAGGCATGACCCCGATGCGTCAACCCGACACCGAGACCTCCAAACCCAAGGCGCCGCACTTCGCGGACGATGCCGACAAAAAGCCCGCCGGCGGCCCCACCGCCGGCAATGTCATCCTGGTGCTCGCCACGGCCCTGACCGCCACCCTGCTGTTTACGCCTTCCATACACAAGCTCGACCTCCCCGTGGCCGACACCGACATCGGGAAGGTGTCGACGGCGAACATCCGGGCGGACCGCGACTACACGATCGTCGACGAGGAGGCAACCGAGAAGGCCAGGGCCGAGGCGGCGACGCAGGTCCGTTCGGTGTATTTCCACGAGATGGACGTCGCCGAGACGATTGCCGGGCGCGTCCGCGAGGCGTTCGGCCTCGCCCGGGCCGCCGTCGAACAGTATCAGCGCGACGTCCTGGGAATGACCGACGGCGGAATCCCCGACGCCGATGGGTCCGGCATCGAAGCGAAGGCGCCTCAGAAGCAGAAAAAGACGCCCAAACAGGTCAAGGCCAAAGGCGCCGAGGACCCGGCGCTCACGGCGCACCTTTTCGAGCAGAAGGCCGAGTTCGTCAAGACGATGCAGGTCCCCGTGGACGACGGCGATTTCGGCGTCCTCGCCCGCGCGGCCTTCGCAAAGGAAATCGAGGACGGTCTTCTTTCGCTCGTCCACCCGGTGATGCAGGAGATGCTCGTCCAGAGCAAGGACCTCCTCGCCGCCGAGCGCCACCTTGGCATCACCGTGCAGCGGATAAGCGCCCGCGAGCAGTCGGTCATCACGGACGTCAAGTCGATCGACGCCATCAAGGACCTCGATGAGGCGCGGCGCGTAATCGGAAAAAAGGCCGATTTCATCTTGGCCGAGATCCCCCGCGACCAGCGGGCGGCGATCGTTATGCTCTCCCGCAAGCTCATCGTCCCGAACCTGATCTTCAAAAAAGACCTCACCGAGAACAAGAAGGAAGAGGTGAGGGAGCGGGTCATCCCGGTCACGACCTCGCTCAAAAAGGGCCAGATGATCGTCCGGGACGGCGACAAGCTCGAGAAGCGGCACCTCATGATCTTCCGCGGGGTGCTCGCAGCCACCAAGGACAGCCGCGACATCCTCATCTCGTTCGGAATGTTCTGTTTTTCGATCCTGATCATCGTGGCGCCGTACCGTTTTGCGCGTTCTTTCGTGCGAAAATTCGCCCCGAAGCCCCGCGACATCGTTCTGATGCAGATCCTGCTCATCGCGTCCATGCTTCTGGGAAAGCTGTTCGTTCTCATGGGCGGCGCCATCGCGGACCAGAGCCGCTGGATACCGTTCCGCGCCTTCCAGTACCTCATCCCGCTCGCGGCCGGGGCCATGATGTGCCGCTTCGTTTTGAACAGCGAGTCGGCGCTCGTCTTTGCGATGGTCAACGCGATGTTCGCGGGACTCCTGGTCGATGGCAACCTCTGGTACGCGGGGTACGCCTTCGTCGGGTCGATCGTCGCCGCACACGGCGTGGCGCAGGCCACGCAAAGGACCACGGTGCTCCGCGCGGGGACGCTCACCGGGGGAGTGAACGCCCTCGTCGTACTGGCGCTCGCCATGTTCCAGGCCGACGCCGCCTGGACCGAGACCGCGATCGCTGTGGTCTTTGCGCTCTCGAGCGGCCTGCTCTCGGCGATGATAGTCACGGCGTTCACGCCGGCAATCGAAGTGCTGTTCGGATACATCACCGACGTCAAGCTCCTCGAACTCGCCAACCTCAACCATCCGCTCCTCAAGGAACTCATCGTCCAGGCGCCCGGCACGTACCACCACAGCATCGTGGTCGGATCGCTCGTCGAGTCGGCGGCCGAGGCCATTCACGCCAACCCGCTGCTCGCGCGCGTGACGGCCTACTACCACGACATCGGCAAGATCAAGAACCCTCTCTACTTCGGCGAGAACCAGAAGGACGGGTTGAACCGGCACGACAAGCTCAAGCCGTCGATGAGCGCGCTGGTCATCAAATCGCACGTGAAGGACGGAATCGAGATCGCCAAGAACCACCGCCTGGGGCAGCCGATTCTGGACATCGTTGCCCAACACCACGGGACGGCGCTGATCAAGTACTTTTTCCAAAAGGCGCGGGCCCAGGCGGGGGCCGGGGAGATCATCGAGGAGCTCGACTACCGCTATCCGGGGCCCAAGCCCCAGACCCGCGAGGCGGCGCTCGTGATGCTCGCCGATGCGGTGGAGGCGGCGGCCAAGTCGGTGCCGGACCTTGACCAGGTGAGACTGCGCGGACTCGTCCAGAAGATCATCAACAACTTCTTCCGGGACCAGCAGCTCTCGGAGTGCGACCTGACGCTGAAGGACCTCCACAAGATCGCCGCGGCGTTCATCCGCGTGCTCGAGGGGATCTACCACCAGCGGCCGGAATACCACGAACCGGCGGTCAAGGTGTCCGATGAAAAGACCGGCAAAGGCCACGAAAACGGCGAGGCCAGGGACGGCGCGGCGCCCAAAGCCAAGCCGCCCGCCCACCCGCCGGGGGCCGTCCCCGACGAGGGCGATGAAGGCGAATACGACGAGGATTTTAGGCGCCTTGGGCTTTGACGGCGCGCGCCTCTCGCTGACGGTCTGCGGCGACGCGAAAATCCGCACGCTCAACCGGCTGCATCGCGGACTCGATCGCGCGACCGACGTTCTGGCGTTTCCGCAGGAACACATGCGCGAGGGCAGGTTCCTCCGCCCGTCGCCCTCCGCCCGGGCGTGGCTTTCCGCACAAGGCGCGAGGCACGAGGCACGAGACACGAAAGCAAATAGACGACTCGCCGCCCGCGCCTCACGCCTCATGCCTCATGCCTTCCTCGAATTGGGCGACGTCGTCATCTCGCGCCACGCGGTCCGCCGCCAGGCCGCCGCCTACGGCGTGAGCGAGGCCGAAGAGTGGACGCGCCTTCTGGTCCACGGCATTCTTCATCTTCTGGGCTGGGACCACGAAAAACCCGGCGAGCGCGTCCGCATGCGGGCGCTGGAGGACCGGCTGGTGAAGTTGATTACCCGAACCTGACCCCCGGCACGATCCTCCGGCCGCGGGCAAAGTCGGCCGCGGCAAGGCGGCGGGCACCTTCGGCCTGGATCTCAAGAAGATCGATGACGCCTTCGCCAGTGGCGACGGTGATGCAATCCCGGCCAACCGACACGACTTCCCCCGGCAGACAATTCGGGACTTGGGAGCCTCTTGCAAAACCCATTAACCGCAGAGAGCGCGGAGACCGCAGAGAGAAATTCATCAGCGTTTTTGAACATCTCTGCGCCCTCTGCGTCCTCTGCGGTTTCTGCCCGGGTGTTTTTGCAATTTTCTCTTGGGATTTGGGATTTGGGATTTGAAGCCTGCTCCGGTGGATCTTGACCGCGACACCACCGAGTTTGGCCTGAGCGCCGGGCCACGGGCTCGTTCCGCGGACAAGATTGTGAATCGCACGCGCGGGTTTTGACCAGTCGACAAGCCCGTCGGATTTGGAAAGCGGCGGGGCAAACGACACGCCGGCCTCGTCCTGCGGTCTCGTTTCGATGCCAAAGCGGGCCTTTTCGAAAAATTCGACAATGGCCTCGGCCCCCAGCGCCGAGAGGCGGCCGTAGAGATCGCCCGCCGTTTCATCCGGGCCGATCCCGGTTTCCTTCACATGGAGGACGACGCCCGCGTCCAGCGCCGCGGCCATCTTCTGCACCGTCACGCCGGTCCGCGTCTCGCCGTTGATGATCGCCCAATTGATCGGCGCCGCCCCGCGGTACGCCGGAAGGAGCGAGGCGTGGACGTTCACACACCCCAGCCGCGGCGCCGCGAGCAGTTTCTCGGTGAGAATCCGGCCGTAGGCCGCGACCACCACGAGATCGGGCGCGTGACGGGCAAGTTCCTCGGCGAACTCCGGCGTCTTGATTCTTGCAGGCTGGCAGAGCGGCAGCCCAAGCCGCGTCGCGCACGCCTTGACCGGCGTCGGTTCAACGGTCCCGCGTCCCCTCCCCTTCGGCCTGTCGGGCTGGCTGACGACCAGGACCGGCTTGGCGACCCGCTCGGCAACGGCCTCGAGGACCGGAACGGCGAACTCCGGCGTCCCCATGAACACTATCCGAGACGGCCAGGTATCGATTCTGAAGACTTCCATCTCACTTGAAGAACAGACTCGGGAATCGACCTATTCGCCGATCCGCGAGCGCGATTGCAACTCGAAAATGATCTCTCCCCCTTCGAATATCCGCACCGCGCCCGATGTCTGGCTCACGACTATCGCGACCGCCTTGGTCTCGCGCGTGATGGCCGCCGCCGCCGCGTGCCGGGCCCCCAGACCCAGCGGGAGCTTGATGTTCTCTCCGCTGGCGTTCAGGTACCTTCCGGCCGAGAGCACGACGCCGTCTTCGCGAATGACAAACGCCCCGTCGAGGGTCGCGTACGACTTGATGGCCTCGCGGACCTCGGGGTCCATGATGTTCTTCTCGGCCTCCGAGTACCCCTGGAACGGGTTGAGGACGATCTGACGCGATTTCTCGAGCACGGCCACCGTGTCGCCGATGACTATTATCGTGCCGACCGGGTAGCCCTCCTTGCCGTGCGCGCCGACTTGAATCGCCAGCTTGAGAAGGGTCTCGGTGAACTGCGCCGGGATGCCGCTTGCGGACTTCAGGAACTCAAAAGAGACGCGCTGGTCGATGTCCTCCCCAATCCTCAACCGGAAGAGGGTGTCCACCCTGTCCGAATGATACCGGCCGGTCAGGCAGAGCACCGTTTCCCCGCTTTTGAAAATCGTTGCGGATATCCCGGCGCCGATTGCCACCTGAATCTTTTCGAGCCTCGAGTAAGGGAACGCCGGCACCTGGATGGCCGGTATCCCCTGCACGGAGTATTCGCCTTTCAGAAGCTCGACGGTCGTCGCGACCACGAGCTTTCTCCGAAAACCCCGCGCCCTTAGGATCTCGGGTGGGACCGGGCTGTCCATCGCCCAGCAAAGCCACCTGATCTCACCTCTGCGCGCTATTCGAATGGCGGCTTTGATAAACTCCGCATTGAATTTTTCAGTGCTTTCGGGCATTTGAACGCTCGCTGACCGCCGATTGCTGATCGCTCGAAGCTATTATGTAGGCTTTTTGCCTTTTGTCAAAGTTATCGTATAATTCGGACCGTCATGGTTTCACCAAGGGATCCCCCCCCGAGCCGCCACGCCGACGACCCCGGTACCGACACGACACCGGTCAAGGAACTGATCCAGTCGCTGGCCAAGCTCAGGAAGGCCCTCAGGATCTACCTTCCCAACAACGAGGTGATCGACCGCCTCCAGACCGAGGTCACGCATCGCCTGTCGAGGTACTTCCAGAGCCATCCGTCGCTCCCTCTCGGGGTAAGCCCCTCGGAACTCATGCTCGGACCCGAAGTCGTCTACAACCAGCCGGACCGTGATGACAGCCTCGCGTTCTGCCTGTACCGCGAGGGGGTCCGCAGCATTATCTTCTACCCCGGCGTGGAACACCGCGAGATCTTTGACTTTCTGGCGCTTTTGAACCTTGACATGCTTAGCGCCGACCGCGTCGAGGACGACGTCGTGACGCTCCTTTGGGAGCGCGACTTCGAGAACATCGACTACATGGTGATCGAGGAACTCGCGTCGGTGGCCGCCGCCAAGCAGCCGCTCCGGGAGATGCTCGACGCGCCCCACCTTGAAACCGCGCGCACGGCGGGAGAGGCCATAGAGTTCGACCCCGTCGAGATGACTCCGCCGGTGGCGATCCCGGTCAACACCGTGACGTTCACCGACGACGAGATCGAAAAACTCCGGACCGAGATCGAGGTCGAGGACCAGGACATCCTGCTCTCGGGGATATTCGACGTGCTCCTGGAGTTGGTGTTCCGCGAAATGGGTTCCGAGGAGGGCCGGAGGCTCTCCGAGACCGTGGTCCGGATGCTCGAGGCGCTCTATGAAAACGGCCAGTTCCGCCACCTGGCCGCGCTCCTCAAGAGGCTGCACGAGCTGTCGTCGGGCCCGTTCTCGTCGTCGCCCAGCATCAACCGGCTCGCCAGGGACGCCGGGACGATGTTCTCGTCCAGGGAGAAGATCGCCCAGCTCACCGGGATCCTGAACCTCCGGTATCACGGGGGCCTAAACGACGTCATCGCATACCTCACGACCCTCCCCCAACTCGCCGCGCCGCACCTGATAGCAATTCTCCCCGACGTGGTCCACCTGTCGTACCGCCGCGTGATCTGCGAGGCCGTCGCCCGCATCGGAAAGGAGCACCTGCGCGAGATCGGCGGCAAGCTCGACGACCCGAGGCCGTACGTGGTCCGCGACGCCGTGTACATCCTCGGGCGCATCGACGACCCCGGTGCAATCGAGTTCCTGGCAAAGACCCTCCGCCACCACAACCGCGAGATCAGGATGGAGTCGGTCGGGGCGCTCTCGCGCTACCGCGGGCAGAACGTCGAGCAGCTCCTGCTTCAGATGCTGCTCGACCAGGACGTGGATGTGCGCACCGCGGCGCTCCGCAACATCGTCGCCATGGGTTCGACCCGCGTCGTCGATTCGCTGATCTCTTTCATCGAGAGCGAGGACTTCGGCGCCAAGGACCTCACCGAGAAACGCCGGTTCTTCATCGCGCTCGCCAAACTGGCGGGCGCCCTGCTGGTGCCTTACTTCGGGGAGGTGCTCGCCCGCAAACGTTTTTTCTATCGGACCAAGGAATCAGAGATCAAACAGTGCGCCGTGGCCGCGCTCTCGTCCGTCGGGAACGACCAGGCCAAGGCGATTCTGAAGGAGGCGGCCGCCGCGCAGACCGGGATCGTAAGGGAGAAGGCGATCGAGGCGCTGCGCACGCTGGGCATGCGTGATGAAGAGATCGGCTAAACAACACGTCATCCGGGCGTCGAGTTCCGAGAGGATGGCGGTCACGTTTCTGTACCGCCTGATGCGTCTGGGTCTCACCCACGACTCGGGAAACGAGATCTTCGGCCCGCCGGTGGCCGAGCTGCTCAAGCACATGGGTTCGATCGCCAAGGACGAGGGGGGATTCCGCTTCGTGGTCCACGAAGGCGACATATACATCAACGGCGGCCGCGTCAAGCAGGACGTCACCAACTTCCACGCGTGCGACTACGTTGCGCGGCGGATCGCCGACAAGGGCCTCGGGGGGTTCGTCGCGAACAAGCCTTGCGGCGACGAGGACCTCAAGAGGTTCGTGATTGCGCTCTCGCGGTTCGACCCGAACAAGGGCGACGACGGCGACGCGGCCGCCGCGTTCGAGAAGGCGCTTGACACGGCCGGCGTGGACGGCTTCACGCCGCTCGGACCGCACGAACGCGCCGCCGACGATCAGACCGTGGACATCGAACGGCTCAAGGACCTCCGCGAGCGGTCCGTCTTCCTGTACGAGCGCACCTTGAGCTTCATCAGGGAGGCCCTCTCGGACCAGGCCCACCAGACCGTCGACATCAGGCAGGCCAAACGCCTGGTCCACCAGCTTGTCGATCTCTCGGCGCAGGACGCCGAGCACTTCTCGCTTTCGGGGCTTTCGGCCATCAAGAACTACGACGAATACACGTACAACCACAGCGTGAACGTGTGCGTGCTGGCAATCACGTTCGGCCAGAAACTGGGGATGCCGCGCAACCGGCTGGCCGAGCTGGGGCTGGGCGCGCTTTTCCACGACCTGGGCAAGCTGTCAATCCCCAAGCACATTCTCAACAAGCCGGCCGCCCTCTCGGACGACGAGTGGGAGATGATGCGGCGCCACCCGCTGTTCGCGTTGAAACTCCTCTTCAACCTGCACGATTTCTCGGAGGCGGGGGTCAAGAAGGTGCTGGTGGCGCTCGAGCACCACATGAACTTCGACCTCTCGGGCTACCCGCGCCTGGTGCTCGAGAAAAAGATGCACCTCTACAGCCGCATCGTGGCCATAGTCGACTCATTCGACGCCATGACGACCAAGCGCGCGTACCAGAAGGCGATGCGCCCCGACGAGGCGCTCAAAAAGATGCTTACATTCTCGGGGAAACGCTACGACCCGGTCCTGCTCAAGGCATTCGTCATGAGCGTGGGGCTCTACCCCGCCGGCACGCTCGCGCTCCTCAACAACGGCGAGATTGGCGTCGTGCTCAAACCCAACACCCACGCCGAGCTCTTGGAGCGGCCATGGGTCCGTGTAGTGGCGAACATCAGCGGAGGAGATGTTCAGGAGCGCGTGCTGAACCTGGGCGAAGACCAGCACAGGATGCTCTGGATCGTCAAGTCGCTCGACCCGGAGGACTATAACGTCAACATCCCGCACTACCTCCTGTACACCTGACCATCTGCGGCTTGCCGGGGGCGTCATCCCCTCCGCGATGGCCGGCGCCCTGCTCGCGGCGTTTGCCGCGGCCGCCGCGGGCGCCTGCTCGGGCACCACGAAGCTCCAGGCGTTCCCCGAAAAGTACGCGGGAGTGGGACTTGAGCTTGCCGTGCGCGGCGGCGCCGCCGAGGTCGTCTCGGTCATCGCCGGGGGCCCGGCCGAGGAGGCCGGCCTGCGGCAAGGGGATCGCATCGTGAAGATCGACGGCGAGCCGGTGGCCGGCTTGACATTGGCCGACGTCGTGGCGAAACTCAGGGGGCCTGCGGGTTCGCAGGTGATGCTCTCGCTCCGGCAAGAGGCGGGAAAATCGGATACGGTCGTCGTCATCAACCGCCGCTCGCTCGCCAAGGGCCAGGGCGGCTACAAGGCCGAAAAGGGAGAGTGACGTGCAAGGCAGGATCAGCGGTCAGGAGGTTGGGGCGGTCTGGGGCGACATGCCCGCGAGCGCGTTCATCCAGAACTCGTATCTCTTCAAGTCGCTCGACGAGGCCGGCCAGGAGATGGTGATGCGGGCGGGCAAGATCTTTTGTTTCCAGACCGGCGAGGTCATGGTGCAGGAAGGCGAACCCGGTGACATGCTCTACATCATCAAGAGCGGCGCGGTGGACGTCTTCACGACGCGCGACGGAAAGGAAATCCTCCTGGCGACCCTTTCGCGCGGCGCGTGCGTCGGTGAGGTGTCGCTCCTCACCGGCACCCCGCGGACGGCCACCGTCCGCGCCAAGGAACCCGTCACCGCCATCGGGATTGCGCAGTACGACATCATGGAAATCCTTTCACAGTACCCCAAGGTCAAAAAGCTCCTAGAAAGCATAGTCATGGCCCGCGCCGAGGACACCATAGAAAAGACGCTCAAATAGCCCCGTGTGCCGGAGGCCGTCCCGCCGTCAGTCCTTCATCGCGATTTCTTTGGCGGATATGCCGAATTCCGAGAGCCACCGCATGAACTCGGCCTCACCCACTCGGTCGAGGGCGGCGAGGCGTTTGCGCTCGCTCAGAGCGTGGGGGATCAACAGAAACGCGTCGGCGTATGCCTTGAGCATCACGGCGTAGAGGCGGAAAAGCGATCCGTTGCGCGTGAACCGCCCGCTTGACCCCCGCCCCGTGAGGGCCGAAACATTGTGCCAGAAAACCCGGTGCGCCGTGAAAAACGGGCTCTTTGCGATCGCGGCAAGCGGGAAGTGTTTGAGCATGACGAGGATTCGGTTTCGCTCGACGTGGTAGGCCTTTAGCGCCGAATACGGCCCGGCGGCGTGCGAGAACCGATGACAGGCAATCGAGTCGGGGGCGTAGACACAACGCAAGCCGGTTCGCCGGATGGATAAACCGAGGTCTATGTCGTCCCCATACATGAACATCGCGGCGTCAAAACCCCCGGCGGCATCGATGGCCGCGCGCCGGAAGAACCCCGCCGACCCGCTCGGGCACACCGCCTCGGTTTCGACCTCGTACCGATCGGACGGCTCTCCCCTCCCCCGCCCGCGGTTGAGGCCGTCGCCGTACAGGAGATGCCCTGCCGTGTCGATCTTCGCCTTGTCGGAGTAGTCGAGGACCCGGCACGCGACCATCCCGGCGTCGCGGTGCCGATTGAACGCCTCGACGGCCGCCGAAACCCATCTGCGATCCGCGGCGGCGTCTGGATTGAGAAGGCCGATGATCTCGCCACGCGACACGGCGATCCCGGCGTTGCACCCGCCGCCGAACCCGAGATTCGCCCGGTTCCCGACCAACCGGATCCTTGACCCGTGTTTCCGCGCGGCCTTCTCCGCCGCGCCGTCCTGCGAGGCGTTGTCGACCAGAACAACTTCGACGCGCGGATGGTCCTGCGCGAAAAGCGAACCCAGGCACTCTTGCAGCGGCTCCCCGGAATCATAAGCAACAACAACGACGGAAACGAGGGGCGCTTTGGTGGCTTCTTTCACGAAACCATTGTACTACTTTTTCTCTTCGAACTCCGCATCGACGACGTTCTCGCCGCCCTTGGGCGCCCCGTCGCCGCCCTGCCCCGCCTGCGCGCCGGTGTGCGAAAAGTCCGGCCCCGGGGCGCCCTGCGCGCCGCCCGCGGACTTGTACATCGCCTCGGCAAGCTTGTGCGACGCCGCAGTCAGGTCCTCGGTCGCCTTCTTCATCCGATCGGCGTCGCCGCTCTCGACGGCCGTCTTTGCGTCGGCGAGCGCGGACTCGATCTTGGTGACCTGGTCGGCGGGGACCTTGTCCTTGTACTCCTTGAGCATCTTTTCGATCTGGTAGACGAGCGAGTCCAGCCGGTTGCGCGCGTCGATCTCCTCGCGGCGCTTCTTGTCGTCAGCCTCGTGCTCCTTGGCCTCCTTGACCTTGGTCTCGATGTCGTCCTTGTTCAAGCCACCGCTTGACTGGATGGTGATGTGCTGTTCGCGCGCGGTCGCCCGGTCCTTGGCGGTCACGTGCACGATGCCGTTCGCGTCTATGTCGAAGGTGACCTCGATCTGCGGGACGCCGCGCGGGGCCGGCGGTATCCCGTCGAGAATGAACCGGCCGAGCGTGCGGTTGTTGCCGGCCATCTCGCGCTCGCCTTGAAGGACATGGACCTCGACCTGTGTCTGGCTGTCCGCCGCGGTCGAAAAGATCTCGGACTTGCGCGTGGGAATGGTCGTGTTCCGCTCGATGAGCCGCGTCATGACACCACCGAGCGTTTCGATGCCGAGCGACAGGGGCGTGACGTCAAGGAGCAGGAGGTCCTTTACCTGGCCCGAGAGCACCCCTCCCTGGATGGCCGCGCCCACGGCGACCACCTCGTCGGGGTTCACCGAGCGGTTGGGCTCCTTGCCGAAGTACTTCTTGACCTCGTCCTGTATCCGCGGCATCCGCGTCATCCCCCCGACCAGCACGACCTCGTCGATGTCCTGCGGGCGCTTCTTTGCGTCGCTCAGGGCCTTCTTGAGTGGCTCCAACGAGCGCATGACGAGATCCTCGCACAGCGACTCGAGCTTGGCGCGGGTCATCCTGATCTGCAGGTGCTTCGGGCCGCTTGCGTCGGCCGTGAGGAACGGGATATTGATCTCGGTCTCCATCATCGAGCTCAACTCAATCTTGGCCTTCTCGGCCGCATCCTTGAGCCGCTGGAGGACCATGCGGTCCTTCGAGACGTCAATCCCCGAGTCCTTCTTGAACTCGGCGATGAGGTAGTCGATGACCCGCTGGTCGATGTTGTCTCCGCCGAGGTGCGTGTCGCCGTTCGTCGCGATCACTTCCACGACGTTCTCGCCGACGTCAAGGATGGAAATGTCGAAAGTCCCGCCGCCGAAGTCATATACGGCAATGGTTTCGTCCTTCTTCTTGTCAAGACCGTACGCGAGCGCAGCGGCGGTCGGTTCGTTGATGATCCGGAGGACGTTGAGACCCGATATCTGCCCTGCGTCCTTGGTCGCCTGCCGCTGGGAGTCGTTAAAGTAGGCCGGCACCGTGATGACCGCGTCTTTCACCGATTCGCCAAGGTAGTTCTCGGCCGCCTTTTTGAGCTTCTGAAGGATCTTGGCCGATATCTCGGGCGGGGAGATCGGCTTGCCTCTGATCTCGACGTGCGCGTCGCCGTTGCCGGTCTTCAAGACCTTGTACGGCACAAGCTTGATCTCCTCGGAAACCTCTTCGTAGCGGCGGCCCATGAAACGCTTGATCGAAAAGACGGTGTTTTCAGGGTTGGTGATGGCCTGCCGCTTTGCCACCTGGCCCACCATGATCTCTCCGTCCTTGGCGTATCCAACGACCGACGGAGTCGTCCGGCCGCCTTCCTCGTTCTCGATGACCTTGGGGTCCTTCCCCTCCATTATCGCCACAACCGAGTTGGTCGTTCCGAGGTCGATGCCGATGATCTTTCCCATTTGTCCCGCACCTCCGTTTGAGCCGGGGGATTTTCGCCGCGATTTCTGGGTGTAAACTAATCACGTTTGCACCGGTGTCAAGCGAACAGCGGGAGGTGCTGCCATTCGGAGTACGTTCACGGCGACACCCAGAGCCCCACCGCGGTGGGGCGTTCCCGCACGTACTCCAAATTCCAGCGCGGGTCCTGGCATCTGGAACATGCCACCTGCGCTGAGCGAGTCGCCCACCGGCGCGTCCTTCGGCCGTGTCTCGGCAACGCCAATCGCCGTTCACCTTGAAGCGGCCGGCGGAGCATGGCGAGACACGCGCGTGCGTTAAGGTATCGACCTTATTGTAAGTACTTGAAATGAGAGGTAACTTACTGCCCAGACAGTAAGGGGTTTCCCCTTACGCCCCCGGCAACGGCTCCCCCCCACCGTTGTCGGGGTTTTTATTTGTCGGCGGAACACACCAAATCCGGGAACGCGTGCTCGGGGTACTCCTCGGCGAGGTCGAGGCACTTCACGCGCCGGTCGTTCCGATGGAATCTCACCGAAAGGAGCGTCTTCTTCTCAAACGCCATCTTGAGTTCGAGCCCGGTCACGTCCACCACGGGGTCGATGACCAGAAGGAGCACCGGCTCGGCGTACTGCATTGCGCGCGACGAACCGACGGTGCACCCCGGCGGGATGACACCCACCGTCTTCTCGAGTGCCGGCTCCGGGGCCTCGCCGGGCTTGACCTTCAGGTACCAGTGCCTCGTCAGCGCGACGCCGGGGTCGCCGTAGAACCCCTTGTGCGACAGGCGAAACGCCGAGACGAAGACCTTCACCCGCCCGAAGAAACCGGCCGCCCGCGTGCGCTGCTCATCGGACGCCCGCGCCGCCTGGACATCGACGTCGAACATCCACATCGGCAGGAACAGCTCGTCGGCGTCCGCCCCGCCCGTTCCCCCTGCCTCCCGGAACTCGAGCTCCTCGAGACCGGTAGGGCCGGCCTCAAAAGCGCGGCGGCACGCGGGACAGAAGAAGACCCGGTCGAAATCGCGCCCCGCCAGGTGCTCCCCGCAGCTCTGGCACCGAAGGCAGACCACGTTGATGGCCGGAATTCCCAACCCTTCAATCCCCCTTCCGCCGCATCGCCGCAAGCCACCGCTGCGTCACCAGATCGACCTTTTCGAACAGCCTTTCGACCCACGTCGCCGACGGTTTGCCGAGTTTTTCGATCTCGCGGCCTCCGGGAGTGACGACGACCTCGCCCGGGTACCGGTAGTTCATCCAGGTGAGGTACACGACGAGGAGGAACATCGAGAGGATGCCGAAAACGAGCGGCCAGGTCACTATGACCACATAGCTGACGGCCGTTGCCGACTCCATCGGGCGCTCGCTCTCCAGCACGTAGCGAACGAGGCTTGCGGCCGGCATCGAGAGCAGGGCCAGGATCGCGAGCATGGGCGGAAGGCGGTGGCGGTTGGACTGCGGCGCGCGCACGAACAGGACCTCCCCGTTTAGCGCGTCGACGCTGGCCCGGAAGACGCTGCCCCGGTACGTGTAGCGAACGAGCCAGACGGGGTAGTACCAGACCGACACCTCGTCGGGGAGGAGGCGCGCCGTGATCGTGGTGTCCCGGGTTTCGAAGGTCCTCGTCCTGTCGGCCACGAAACGTTCGCTCGGCCGCGTCGGCGCGAAGACCTCGCCCATCTTCTGGAGTTCGGCGGCCCGGTACGGGCGCGCGGGAAAGCGCGGGTCCTCGACCACCTTTTCCAGGTCCAGTCTGTCGAGGCCCCAGCCCGACACGTCGGTGGCGATGCTACACGCCGACACCGGGTTGAAGAGGACTCTCGTGTCGGCCGCGCGGACGGGGCTGTCCGCACCCTTTGTTTCGACGGTCGTCATTACGCCCACCCGGCGGGCCCTGAAGAGGTGGAACGGCACGAAGGCGAGCGTCACCGAGTCGAGCGCCGCGAGTTTCGTGACGTCGGCGGGCATGAGCGGGTCCTTGAGCACGCGGCGAATCGCGAGTGTGGCGTCCTCGCGGCTCACTGCGGGAGCGAACCACCGAAGCGGGGCGAAGTTCTCGATCTCGACGAGCAGGCGGGCGTTGCAGAACCCGCACGTCGTGATCCGGCTGTCGGGTTCAAGCATGAGGCTTGCGCCGCAGTTGGGGCAGTTGGCGTGGATGGCCTTCACTTGGGCCCCTCCCGGGCCGGGCCGCGACCGCCCCCCGGCTCGATCTGTGACCGGACGAGCAGGTATATGGCCGCCCCCGCGATCAGATCGGCGGGCACCATGGCCCACCACGATTCGAGCCAGAGATTGACAAAGAAAAAGGCGGCGAACGCGGACGCCGAAACCAGAACCAGGCGCCTCGTCCGGTCGTCGGATTCCGCGGGCGGCCTTTCGTGGGCGATGACGGTCCCTGCGGCGCCGTCAATCAAAAGGCGGTACTCGCGCCCGCCGTAGACGTAGTTCACGAAGTAGAACGGGCAGTGCACGAGATCGATTCGTTCGGGCTGGCCCTCGGGCGGACGGTCCCGCTGGCAGCGCTCACGCGCCGCCGACACGAAAACCGTGGGCGAAACGACCTCGGCCCCGTGGCACAGGTCGGTCCGGAAGAACTGGAGGTCTCCGCCCGAGAGGCGGTGGTCCGCAAGCTCCCCGTGCACGGCAGCGGCCGCCGGCACGAGCCGGCTGTCGCGCGCCGTGCGGAAGAACCAGTACGGGAAGTACGCGAAGCGGACCTTCACCACGCGGGGGGCGTCGGCATAGTCGTGTTCGTGCAGCCACCTCTGCACGTACGCGGGGATGATCCTGTGCGCGACGGCGGGCCGCACCGCGTAGTGGACCGAGTTCCCCTCGAAATGGACGTAGAGCGCCGCCTCGCAGTACGGGCACATGACGAACTGGTCGGCGCCCGAGTACGGAACGACCCCGCCGCACTTGGAACACTTGATCTGCACGCCGCCTACCGTACCTCCCTCGCGGGCGCCCCGTACACGTTGGCGATGTCGGCGCCCGAGTAGTAGTGCCTCAGGATGGCGCGATAATCAAGACCCGCCTCGGCCATCCCGATGGCGCCGGTCTGGCACATCCCGACCCCGTGCCCCCATCCACCGCCTCTAAACGCGAAACGCACCGGCCACCCGTCCGCGCCGCGCTCGATGGAGAGCGCAAACATGCCGCTCTTGAGTCCGCCGAAGAGCTGCCGCACGGGAAACTCCCTCCCGACGTGGGCCGACCCCGTTTCCCCGACGATCTTGACGCCCGTCACCCGCCCCGACACGCCGCGGCCCACGACCTTGACGTCCTTGACGCGGCCGATCTTGTACCTGGCGTTCACGAGACGGTCGACCTCGGGCGCCGAAAGAGACGTCTTCCATCTCAGGCTGTCGGCCTTGCCGTAGCTGCTCCGTGCGCACCACGAGTCCGGTTTTTGCGAAAGCCATGCGTGGAGTTTTTTTTCGGTCGTGATCTCCTTCCGGTCTGCCCCCGACGGCCCCCCTTCCGGAAGGTCCGGTTTCCCGCGCAGGGCCGGGTCGGGCTGCTGTTCCCACGCGACGTCGTTATTCTCGGTGTGGCCGCCGCAGTGCGACGAATACACCGCGCCTACGATCCGGCCGCGCGTGACGAGCACCTCGCCCTCGGTCGCCTCGACGGCCCTGTTCGTCTCGGGGTACTCGCGCGCCCGTCCCGAGTAGACCTGACAGTGCTGTTCGGCGCAAAGCAGGTAGGCATTGCCCGGATGCCGGTGCCCGATCTTGGCTAGGATCTCGCTTCGGGCGGCGACCGCCTGCGCCTTGAGCGACTCGTGATGCGCCGAGGCGAATATCTCGGACGGGACCAGCCCCTTGAGGAGTTTCGGAAACGCGATCGAATTGACCACCGCGAGGCGCCCGGCGCGATCGAGCACCAGAAGTATCTCCCCCTGGTACCGCCGGTCTTCGAACCCGTGCCACGGGTAGCCGACGCCGTGCTCGATCTTCCGGACCAGTATCCCGTCGTCGCCCTCGGCGACCACTCCCGCGAGGTCTTTTGCCTCGCCTATCGCCTTACCGCTCCCGTCAGCGAACTCGATTGCCCCGGACGGGCGCTCGAGCACCTCGGGGTACATGCTGACGCGCACCCCGAACTTTTTGAAGAGATCGGACGAGAGCATGACCGAACGCTCGCGATCCTCGTCCTTGTCCGAGACGACGGTGACGACATACGTGCGGTTGTCGTAGACCCTGCCCGCAATCCCGAAGACGCTCCCGACGGTGAACGTCTTGACCGCAAAACCGCGTCCGGCCCACGTCTTCTCGGCCTCGGCCCGCAGGTCCTTCTCGTTGAAGGGGACCTCGGCGACGATCGGCCGCCAGGCGACGCGCGCGGGCTTCGAGTCCTTGACGCGCGCCGTCCACTCCTTCCTCGGCGGCGAGTCCACGGTCTTTTCCTGCCCGCCGTACAGGGTGATCTTGAGGCGCGCGTCCGCCGAGAACGAAACCGAGTCCCTCCCCTCCATGAGCATGATGGTCACGATGGGGATGCCGCCCTGGAACATCACCTGGGACGAGTACAGCATCGGGAGCCGATCGATCTCGGCCGCGTGCGCCGGCTGCGCGGGGAGCGCGGCGCAGAATGCCGAAGCGGCGATGATGAGGTGGCGCTTGACGATGAGCCGGCGCTTGATGCTGAGATGGCGCAAAGGGATCACGTAGCCGGATGCCTTCCCCCGCCGAACGGCATCTTCGCACGAAGGGTAAGGTGCATCAACTTTTTTCCGCCCCGCCTTTGGCGCGCCCCCTCCCGCCCGCCGCCACGCCGTGTGCCATGCGCCTTGTGCCGCCCGCGTCCTTGGCCCACCCCGGGGCGACATTTGGGCGCTCGCGGCACTCAGGGCTCGCGCAAAAAAAACTTCACATTTCTGACCGCCGATGCATCCCGTCCGGCTTCGTTGCGCGTCGTTTACGTACCTCTGGTACGCGGCGCTCCTTGGGCCTCGCCGGCCGGGCGCCTCGACGCCCATAAATGCGAACTTATTTTTGCGCGAACCCTTACTTGTCAGTCCGGAACGGTGTCAGGCGCGGTTGGTGCGTCCAGTGAAGAGATGCCCGTTCTCCGTATCTCGATGTTCTGTTGCTCGTCGTCGATTAGCAGGATGCAGGGTCTCTTCGCCATGGTGTTTGTGTAGCACAGAAGCGGGCGTTCATGCAGCCGGTTGCACCCCTGGCACACGTGGTTGATGCATGGTTGGTTCGATGGTAGATTAGACTTGGAGGGCGGAACAAAAGACTTCCCCCAGGGCGATACGATCGACCGGGAGGTCGGGGCGACATGGACGGCGGGAGCTTGAAAACGCGTGTGCGGCGGGCCGAGGTGCGGGTGATCCGACCAGGGGAGGCGGTCGACCTTGATCGGGAAGACGCCGCCTACTGGCTGCGGATGACGCCCGAGGAGCGGGTCGAAGAGGCCTGGAGATTGAGCGAGGATCTCTGGGAGTGGAAGGCAGGGGCGGCGCACAAAGATGAATAAGGATTTCCTCGATCTCCTGCGTTCATTCGGCGACGGCGGCGTCCGGTTCCTCGTCGTGGGGGCCTACGCACTCGCCGTTCACGGTCGTCCGAGGGCAACAGGCGACCTCGACGTATGGGTCGAACCGACGCCGGAAAATGCCCCGAAGGTGGTGCACGCGCTTCAGTCGTTCGGGGCACCTCTCGGGGGTCTCTCCATAGACGATCTCTCGAAACCGGGCGTCGTGTTCCAGATCGGGGTCGAGCCGCGTCGAATAGACGTCCTCACCCGGATCACCGGCGTTTCGTTCGAGTCGGCATGGCCCAACCGCAAAGAGGTGCTCGTCGAGGGTTTGAACATCCCCGTCATCGGCCGCGGGGAGTTCATCAAGAACAAGAGGGCCACCGGAAGGCTCAAAGACCTCGCCGACGCCGATTCACTCGAGGCGGGAGATCGCTGAGAACCATAGCCGATGAACTGGGGGATTCAACGCAATGCACAGTCCGCACCACCGTCCCCTAGGTTTCCTCGACCTCGAAGGCCCGAAACCGTATTTGCAATCCCCCGCCGCTTCCGGTATCCTCCCCGCATGCTCGCTCCGGAGGGGGAATTCATCCTTCGTAGTACTACGGAGAACGGGAACCGCGATGAAAGTTCGACCGGAACTTGAGCGTACCCGGCTCGGGGAGTTGGACCGGGTTCGACGAGGATGAAAAGGCAAGGATTGTCAGCGCACGTCAGGCTGGAAGGAGGGAGCGGAGGATCTATGAAGAAGGCTGGGTTTGCACGAAAAGACGTTCTTCGGGAGGAGTACCGGTTTTCTGATTTCCGCCATCCAACGGTTCTCGGGAAGTACGCGGCACGCATGAAGGACATCAGCAATATTGTCGTGCTGAGTCCTCAGGTCGCGACGGTATTTCACAACGACGCCGAGGTGAACCGGGCGCTGTTGTCGCTCATACGAACCGCCAGATCCTCGGCGACCGGTCGCGGTACCGCCACTCGTCGCGGGCAAAAACGGGCGGCTTGAGCCCCCGCTTCGAAAAGGGTCCGGTGGGCGGTCGCCTTCTGCCGGCATGGAGGGGACAAAATGGACGCCAGATTCCGGATCGGTCTGATTCTCGCAGGTTTGCCGTATGTTCTTCTGGCTCTTGCTCAACTGGGCATGGCTGCGTTTGCGGTATTTTCGGAACTTCTGGAATTAGTGTGCATCCCTCTCTGAAAAAACAGGCTTCAATCCCGATCTAATCATCGGATTCCAGTTTGCCGCACTTTCGGAGGATTTTCAGACGGAAGTACCGCCAATCATGGAAGCCGTAGGCGTCCTTCTTCAGGGTCTTCACCACGTTGTTGAACCCCTCGCTCAGGCCGTTGGTCTGACGATGACGGAAGAAGTTCTGGATGCCGAAGCGACGTCGGTTCAGCATTTTCACGTACTCGATGATTTCGGGTATGCCGCTCTCTATGGCGCGACGTTTCCAGTCGCGGAACTCGGCGCGGGCGACCTTCGGGTCGAGCTCACGGAACACGGCGCGCAGGTCTTCCTTGAGGAGGTAGGCGGTGGTGAGTTCGACATTGCCGGGGAGGTCGAGAAGTTCCTTGAGGGTGATGCACTGGGTCGAGGTGAGCGTTTCGCTGGGGCGCAGGAGCAGATAGCGACTGCCTTTGAGATAGCGGCGTCCCTCGGGCGGGAGCTGGCTCTGGATGCGACGGCGGATGTTGTCGATGGCCTCGCCCATCGGCTTGATGACGTGGAAGTGGTCGTAGATGAGACTGGCGCGAGGACACTGCACACTGAGCTCCAGTTCGTAGGGGTCGTGCATGTCGATGACGACGCGCCTGATGCGACGGGATCGCTTCTTGCTGAACCAGCGGAAGAACGCCCTGATGACGGCTCGGTCATTCCTCCGGCCCACCCAGATGACCCTGCGTCGGCGGATGTCGGTGACGAGGGTGAGGTAACGATATCCCTTCTTCTCGGAGACCTCGTCGATGCCGAGGTCCGTGATCTTGTCGAGGTCCCGCTTCCGCAGGAGTCCGGCGATGTAGCTGACCTCGGCATTCTTGACCATCTCCCAGTCG
>JACRCP010000058.1 GCA_016218965.1 Deltaproteobacteria bacterium
GCGCCGTGCGGACCTTGTGAACTACCACCTCACCCGGAACGAGGAGGTGCGCCAAGCACGATTCCGAGCACTTGGTCTGATTCCCCCGCCTCGTCGAGCTTCGCTATGAATCGAGAGTCGCATGTGTTCCAGTAGAAGTAGGTAACGTGACGTTCCCAGACAGGGCGTAGGCCCAAAACCCCGTCTATGAAAGTTTCCGTCGACCCGGTGCAAGGGCCATCAGAAGGCGGCGCAGACTCCGCCGCCGCGGGCGGCATGGAAAGACATTTGAAGAGAGGCTTTGCCTGGGGGTTCGGGGCCGCCACGATCGTTTTTGTCCTGTCTGCATCAACCGGACATCCTCCGACCATCGGCCTGGCGTTGTTCATCCTAGGCCTGCCGGCGTCCGCCGTCGCAACATTCATTGCCTTGTCGCTTTTTGGGTTCAGTTCGACAGGTTCCTGGGTTTCGATGCTCCTGACCTACGTGTTCGCGGGATTTCAGTGGTCGGTATTGTCGACTATGATCATTCACCTTGCCGGCAGAAGGACACCCGGGCCGGAACGTCCGACAGCAATGTCGAGATTCGGGCCGATTCTGAAAGTAGTCGCAGGGATAGCCATCGTTGTCGTTGGCATAGTGGCATCGTCGTTTCTCCTGTTGATTCTCTTCGTCGGCGGGTTCAGACACCCGAACGACGCCTCTCTCGAGAAGAAACTGAAGGCCGATGAGGCTCACTTCACGATGCTGATCGAACACATGATGGAGGATGAACTGATCACGCTCTTCCGAGTCCGGTCGCCTGTGGACTTGTTCAGAGGCCGGGAACTCAGGCACCAACGAGGCGATGGCAAAGGAAGTGCCCCACTTTCGAAAGAAAAAGAACGTTGGTACTCGTCGGAGATGGAACGGCTGGGCGTGGACGTCATCCGCGTCGAACGGGACGGGACGCATGTCCTGACCCTCTCTCATATCGGATGGGCTGGCGGAGGAACCAGCAAAGGAATCGCATTCTCGCTCAACGACCTCGGGCCATTGCGCGCCGGTTTGGACGGTTCAGTCAACACGAAAGACGTTGAGCGGTGTGCATACGTCTACAAGAAGCTGTGGGGATATTGGTACCTGTGCTTCTCCGCCTGCTAGCATCCCGGTCCGACCACAAAGAACGAGCGAGCGGCCCCTCAACGGTCGATCTGCCCTCGCCTCTGGCGGGATTTTCTGGTATATAGGCCGCTCGCTTTGCGGGGGGAGCGAGGGTTTTTGATGCGGCTTTCCCGGTATCACCACTTTACCTACCGCGAGGTGCCCAACGACGCCGTTGTGGCCAGCCACAGGCTCATGATCCGCGCGGGGTTCATCAAGAAGGTCGCGGCGGGCATCTACACGTACATGCCGATGGGGCTTCGGACCATTCGCAAGGTCGAGGCCATCGTGCGCGAGGAGATGAACCGGGCGGGGGCGGTCGAGCTCCTGATGCCCGCCGTCTGCCCCGCCGAGCTCTGGCAGGAATCCAAACGCTGGCAGTTCTACGGCCCAGAGCTCCTGCGCCTCAAGGACCGGAAGGGCGCCGACTTCTGCGTAGGGCCCACGCACGAGGAGGTCGTCACCGACACCGTGCGGCAGGACGTCCGGTCCTATCGCCAGCTCCCGTTTCACCTATACCAGATCCAAACCAAGTTCCGCGACGAGGCGCGCCCGCGGTTCGGGCTTATGCGCGGCCGCGAGTTCATCATGAAGGACGGGTACTCGTTCCACGCGGACGATGAGGACGCAAAGCGCGAGTATTGGGTGATGTACGAAACCTACCGCCGGATCTTCGGGCGCTGCGGCCTCAAATTCAAGGCCGTCTTCGCGGCGACCGGAAACATAGGCGGGACGCTCTCGCACGAGTTCCAGGTCCTGGCGGACTCGGGGGAGGACGCGATACTTTCGTGTTCGAAGTGCGACTACGCCGCCAACGTCGAGAAGGCCGCCTGCCTGCCGCCGGCCGGCTCGCCGTCCGAGGCCCCCCGCGGGCTCCAAAAGGTCGCGACGCCCGGGAAGCGCACGGTCGAGGAGGTCACGGCGTTCCTGGGTGTTCCGGCAGCGCAGCTCGTCAAAACGCTCGTCTACGTCGCCGATGGGACGCCGGGCGCGGCGCTCGTGCGCGGGGACCACGAGCTAAACGAGGCCAAGCTCAAGTCGCTTCTCGGATGCAACGAGCTTTCGATCGCCGACGACGAGACCGTGACGAAGGCAACCGGCGCGCCGGTGGGGTTCGCCGGACCGGTCGGCTTGAAGCTCAAGCTCGTGGCGGACGAGACGATAAAGGCGATGGCGAACTTCGTGACCGGGGCAAACGCCGCCGACGCGCACTACGTCAACACGAACGCCGGGCGCGACTTCAACGTCGAAACCTCGGGCGATATCCGCACCGCCATCCCGGGGGACCGGTGCGCAAAAGAGGGCTGCGCGGGCGTGTACGAGGCTCACCGCGGGATCGAGGTCGGGCAGGTGTTCTTTCTGGGGACCAAGTACTCGCACGAGATGCACGCGATCTACCTTGACGAGCACGGCAAGGAGCACCCGATCGTGATGGGTTGCTACGGAATCGGAATCGGCCGTACGGCCGCCGCCGCGATAGAGCAGAACCATGACGCCGACGGGATCGTGTGGCCCATGCCGATTGCGCCGTTTCAGGCCGCGCTCCTGCGCCTCGGCGCCGAGGTCAAAGACGAGGCCGAGCGCGTCTACAGGGATCTTCTGGACGCGGGCGTCGAGGTCCTCTTTGACGACCGTGAAGAACGTCCCGGCGTCATGTTCAAGGACGCGGACCTGGTTGGAATACCCGTGCGCGTGAGCGTCGGGAAAAAATCGCTCGAGAAGGGCGGCGCCGAACTAAAACTCAGGCGCGACAAGACCGTGCAAATAGTGCCGATTGCCGAAGTCGGCGCGCATGTCAAGGCGATCGTCAACCAAGAACTGGCCCGCTGCAGGCCCGACCAACCGGAGTGAAGAATGCGGAAGTTTGCCCTTGAATTCGACGCCGACGGAAATCTGGTCGTGGACGCCGCGATGCTCAAGGCGATCGGGCTTCAGGCGACCTCCGAACCCGAGCTGATTGCCGTGGACGGCGGCACGGCCATCCTTCGGGATGCGTCAGCGGGCGGGGAGTGCCGGCTGTTCGCCGGAAGCATGGAGGTCCTCGACGCCGGCGATATTGTCGGGATGGTAAACAACCTCAAGAAGAGCGGCATCCTGCGCTTCCTCGTCGGCGACGCCCAGAAGGCCCTTTTCTTCACCAGAGGCGAGGTCGTGTACGCGACCTCGACGCTCGCGGACGACCGCCTGGGCAACACGCTCTGGCGCAACGGGATGATCACGCTCGATGCCCTAAACGAAGTGACCGACCAGGTCGGCGCCGGCGGGGCGCGCCTTGGCGAGCTACTGATGAAGCTCGGACGCCTGAAACCCCGCGACATCTACGTGGGGCTCACGCTCCAGGTCAAGGAGATCTTCCTTTCGACGTTCTCCATCAGCGGCGGCGCGTTCGCCTTCACCGAGGGCGAGCACACCGAGCGCAACGCCGTGCGGCTGCACGAGACGACCATAGAGCTAATCATGCAGGGCATGCGTCAGCACGGCGAGCTGTCGCGCCTTCGCACCATCGTGCCCGACAAGAACCACAGGTTCACCCGCAGGCTCCCCCCGCCGGGTATCCAGTTCAACGAGCGCGAGCAGGCCGTGCTCACGCTGGCCGACGGCGGCAGGAGCTTCGGCGACATCCTTGTCGAGAGCCAGCTTGGCGAATTCGAGGGCCTCAAGACCATGGTCCGGCTGATTCGCACGGGAGTCCTCGCGCCCGTGGAGGCCGAGGCCGAGGGGCTGGGCAAGTTCGAGGACAAGGTCGGAATCCTCATCGAGGCGTTGCGGCTCTGCTACCAGGAGCTCGAAAACAGGGGCGCAATGGGGATGATGCACCTCGAATCGTACGTCCAGGACCCGCCGGCGTACCAGGAGCTTTTGGGCGGGCTTTCGTTTGACGCCGACGGCATGCTCGACCAGCAGGCGCTCACGTCGCGCGCGGTGACGCTCTACGGCGATCGCGCGGGCGAGGTCCTCATGGACGCGCTCGACGAGCTTCTGCAGTACGCGATGTTCGAGGTGAAAAACGCCCTCAAACCCGAAGAGGCGCGGGGGATCGTCGAAGCGGTCGTCCACGCATTCGAAAAGGCGCGAAGTGAATAGATCGACGGTCTACCCGCGCGACCGCCTCGCTGTCGCCCTTGACGTGCCGGACCTCGCGTCGGCGCGGGCGCTCGTCGGCATGCTTCGAGCGCACGCCGGCTGGTTCAAGGTGGGACTTGAACTCTACGCCTCGGCCGGTCCCGACGCGGTCAAGGCCGTGGTCGACGCCGGTTCGAAGGCGTTTGCCGATCTGAAGCTGCACGACATCCCCAACACCGTCAAAGGCGCGGTCAGGTCGCTCGCTGCGGCCGGCGCCTCGCTGTGCACGGTCCACGCCTCGGGCGGTGCCGCCATGGTCCGCGCCGCCGTCGAGGCCCAAGTACCGCTCGACTCCTCTGGTCACCCTCGCCCCCTGGGAGAGGGCCGGGGTGAGGGTCCGCCTTCCCCGGGTTTGCGGGTGTTAGCCGTGACCGCGCTCACGAGCCTTGACGATGCCGCAATCGCCGAGATCGGCATGACCGGCGGCGCCGCAGGGACCGTCGAACGCCTTTTGCGACTCGCGATCTCGGCCGGGGCGCACGGCGCGGTGATGTCGCCCCGCGAGTGCGCCTCGGCGCGCAGAATCGTGCCGCCGGACTTCGTGATCGTCACGCCGGGGATCCGCGCCCCGGGGGACGCCCAGGGCGATCAGGCGCGGACGGCCTCACCCGCCGAGGCGATCGCGGCAGGCTCGGACCTCCTCGTCGTCGGCCGCCCGATAACCCGCGCGAAAGACCCCGCCGGCAGGGCGCAGGAGATCCTCGACGACATCGCCCACGGGATGCTCGAAAGGATCCGCTAAGTACAGCGCCCCTAACCGCCCAGGAGCAACGTCGCGCAAGAGCACCTTCCTTCGCTCCCGTCGAGAGTTTCGGAGGGCGCACCCTCCCCGCCTGCGCCGTCGGCGGTGTTGCCGGGACCCGGACCTGCGTCGTCCGCAGTCCCCGCGTCAACGCCTCCCGTCCCGGCGTCGGGGAACTCGCCCTCTTCGACCGTGAAAAGGCCCACGCCAATCGCACTGCTGCCGTCCGGATTGAAGACGTAAACATCGAATGCACCGGGCGGCGTGCCGGCGGGCACCGACACCCTCTTTGCCTTGAGTGTCGTCGCATCGGCGAACACCGTTTCAGCCACCGACAGGGGATGCGGGAACGCCACCCTGGCATTCTGTTGGAAGTTCGTTCCCTTCACGGTCAACTCGGAAATGGACTCGCCGCGTCTTGCCGCTGATGGCGACGCGGAAGTCACGGTCGGGATGCCGGGTCCCTGCGCCGTGAACGTAAACGACCAGTCCACCGCGTCCTTTCCCTCGAAGACTATCAGCATGTGGTACTTCCCCGGCGGCGGGGAGTCGATCGTCTCCTGCGTCGTGTTTGACCACCGGTAGGTGGCGGCGGTATCGGCGTCGGCGAACGTCACGGGGGCGTCGTGGTTGACATAGAACGCAGCATAGCCTTCCGCGCCCTTGATCTCCGCGACCGCCGACGTCGCGCCGGGCGGGACCGAGTAGACGTACTGGACCATGTGCGGCTGGTACTGCCCGAGCCCGGGGTTGAGCGCCGCGAGCAGGCGCCCCGCCGCGCGGTAGCCGTTGGGAACTTCGATGAGCCGCCCGCAGTCGGACAGCCCGTGCGAGTCGTACGAGGCCTGAAATTCCGAGGCGAGGGACGCCCCGCCAAGCTGCGAAGCAAACGATACGACCGCCGCCGCGGCGTCCTTGAACGTGGATGCGCCCGTGAGCGACGCGATCCCCAGAAGGACCGCCGTGTGCGCCTGAGCGCCCCAACCCGCCCTCGCCGCCTCCCACGTGGCGGAGTCGAAGATCCTCCCGTCAAAGTGCGGCTCGCCGTACAGGTTCTCGGGGCACGAGGCGAATCTCCCGAAATCCCGGATGTGCTCGTCCCCGAGCACAGAAAGCGAGTGCCTCCCGTAGACGCCGTCGTCGGTGACAAAACCCGCTATCATGTCGGCCGCCCCCTCGTTTAACGCATCCGCCATCAGGTTCAGGCCGAGTTCGTCCACCACGCCCTGAAGCGCGCTCGTCTCCCACACGTAGCCGTGGCCGTACTCGTGGACGATGATGTCGGCATCGTAGGCGAAATTCACCGTCTTTTTCTGCTTGTTCAGGAGGTCCGTATCCTTGCACATCCCGACCATCACGACCCGATCGGTGTACCCGGCGTTGCACGTCATCCCCAGAAGAAGCGACGTGGCGTTGACTGCGGTTTTCGCCGTAAAATCCATGGTGTCAAGGCCCAGAGACTTGAACCAGTCGTGCGCCCGGTTCATGTGAAAGTACGCCATGCCCTCGGCGAACGGGTCGTTCTCGTCCGGCTCGGCGGGCGAATAGAGGAAGTCGCCGTTCGCGTCGGCCTTCGAAAGGCGCTTCTCATCGGCACACGAGAACCCGGGCCGGCAGTTGCTGAAGACGTCCGCGAATTCGCCGCTCAGCAGCGTCGAAGAGGTCAGGTGGTCAAGGACGACTTCCTCCGTCGCCCCGTTGACCTCGGGCGTGTCCATGTACACGTTCGCACGCGCGCGTTTGAACAAGTCGACGACCTCGATCACCGCACCGCACCGCCCGTCCACGAACACGCGCCAGTTCGCGACCGGCTGTTTCGAGACGACGTCGACCTTGTATGCCGGGATGAACCCCGGGCCCCGCCGGAGCAAGATCGACGTCACCGACGTTTCCACGTATTCGGCTGAACCGACCACCCCTGCCCGACGCAGGGCGGAATACGCGTCCTCCCGCGCAACCTCCCTGTCCGTCCCGAATTCCGCCGGCGCATCTTCAATCACCTTGACCGAGCTTGTCACGTGAAAGATCCGCCCGTCGAGCACCGCCGCCACGACCTCGCCGCCCTCGACCGGGAGACCCAAGTGCGTCTGCTGGTACCGGTAGAACGAGGCGCCCGTGGATTCGTTGACGCCACGAAGAGCGATACCGCCGTTCTTGCGGTCCAAGCCGAGAAGCGGCGTCCATTCCAGAAGGCGGGTGCGCACCGCCCCCTCGTCGTTTCGGGGCACCGGAATCGAAAGGCGGGTGAGCATCCGCGGGAGCCGGGCCGTTTCCTGCAAAAGAATCCTGGAATCCGGATGGGCGTCCATGAACGCATTCCGCCCCGAAATCGACTCTGCCTCGACACGGTGCAGACCTTCGGCCATGGCAGGAACGACGGCAACGACAGAGACGAACCACGACCCGGCAATGAGCGTTTTCACGGAGAACCTCGTTTCTGTTGTGATCACTTCGCCGTGATCACCACGTCTTTTGCACCCTTCCTGGAGACCTTGAGAACGTTCAGGGAAGGATCGAACGAGTAGTCGGCACTGACGGACGCCGGGGAAAAGCTCAAACGGAGCACCTCGGTCCCGTCGGCGTCGAACGTCCGGTACTCGATTCGGCCGGGCGAGTAGCTGATGTCGGTTATGACGGAGGTCGTCCCGAGCAGGTGGTCCTCTCCCCCGGGCGCCATCTCGGGAAGCGCGGCCATGCCGTCTATGAAGTGCGGGACGTAGTCGAAGTACCCGTCCGAAAACCACACACTGGTGTCGCAGATACTGAAGATCACGACGCCGTCGTCCCGGGCCATGTACGAGGCGAGGGCAAACGACCTTACGGCCTCCTCGCGGGCCTCCGCGTCGTTCGTGAGGTCATGCCAGAGCGCGAGGAGCGAGGCGTAGCGCGCCGTGTGGCTGCCCGAGAGCTGCTGCCAGAGCGTCTGCTCGCGGATGCCCGTGCCGCCCAGCCACTTCGCCGAATCGTCGCCGAACATCTCCTTGATCCACGCGGTGATGGCGGGCACGTGCTCTTTCCATTTCGGATCGGTCCCGGGCCTGCGCATCAGATACCGCGCGGTCTCCCCGGCAGTGTACTGCTCGCGGTTGATGCGCATTTCATCAATGATCACGTCCTCGAAGTAGCCTTTCCACTCCATGCTTCGCATCGGGAAGGCCGAAAGCCACCGCCAAGCGGCCTCGCGCGCGGCATCACGCCCGGGTGTCGAAAGACCAAGCCTCTTGAGGTCGTCGAAGAGCGCGATGGGCCAGACCATGTCGCTTGTGTACTCTTCGAGGACCTCGCCGGTGCGGGCGTTGAGCCGAAATGCCCACGGCGAACGGTCTTTGTCCCCGTCGCGAACGTTTGCCGCAAGGACGTCCGCGCAGTGCTCCGCCTCGGCGCGGTACTTTTCTTCACCCGTCGTCATGTAGAAGCGAAGATACCCGACCGCGGCCTGCGCCACCTTGTCGGGCTCGATCCCGTCAAAGCCTTCCGACGAACCGCCGCGGTACGTGCCCGAGTTGTCGGCGCTCGCGAAGGGTACGCGGGGCCACAGATACGAGTCGGGCGTCGATTGATCGATGAGATAGTCGAGCGCCCGGCGGGTGATCTCGATCCACTCGCGATCGCCCGTGTACGGCCACCAGCGGAGCAGGGTTTCGACCATCATCCCGTAGAGCCCGGCGGGGTTGTGCGGCCACGGCGAGGGCGACATGTTCTGGTATCTGAAGCTAGGGTACTGCATGTACCACGGAAGCCCGGTGGTCCTGTCGGCCGGGCAGGCGCGGATGAACTCCATGGCCGAACGCAGGACCACATCGTACGGCGCCCACGGGAGGAGTTTGCCCGAGGCGTCGGTTCTCGGCGCGCGGAACGGGAAGTCCTCGTCGCACGACATGTCGTCGCAACCGGCCGAGCACGCGCTCCCGTCGCCGCACTCCCAGTGCCCCTCGCACTCGAGCGGCCACGGGAGGACGACGCAGTCCGCGGCGTCGGCGCAGGCGACCGAGTCGCAGACTTCAAGACACCCGCCCGACAGACATTCCCAATGTCCCGTGCACGCTTTCTTTTTTGGCTTCGAGTCGCAGTCGGCCGCCGCCGCGCACTCGGCCTCGCGGCAGACGGCTGTACACGCGCCGTCCGAGCAGGTCCAGTCGCCGGCACAGGCCAAGGGCCATGGTCTTGAGAGACAGTGGACCTCGTGGACGCAATCGACGCCGGCGTCGAACGTGGCGGCATCCGGCGCCGCGGCGTCCGGGCCGCCGTCCGCGACCACCGCGGCGTCGCCCGAACCGTTCCCCGCATCGCGCGATGCGCCGCAGGCGAAAAGCCCGATCGCCGCCATCAAGAAGACTGCCTTGTTCATGCTCTCCCCACGGGACAACGACGTTCCACTTGTTGCTGAGACTACTCCAAGCGCGGGGAACGTTCAAATCCGCGATTCAGCCATTTTTGTTTCCATCAGGCCAACGCGATTGTCGATCCGCCTCGATGCCGAATCAAGGCACTCGACGGAGAACGGATCCGGGGCATGGCATGGCTCTCACACCGCGCCGTCAAGCCGGCGCGGAATCCAAGGCGGTGTCAAGCCACCGCACTCCAAGACGGACGCCTCCTGCCTTCGGGGTCCGTATCAGGGAAGGCAAAGTCCCGAGCCTGCATCGCAATTCGGGACATCCGGCGGGCATTCGGTGCCCGCCACGCGGCAATCCGGCACACACGTCCCGGCACACGGCCCCATGCCGCAACAAACCCGCCCCGACCCGCACGGCGGGCTGCACACGGGGCCGACTCCCCCGTCGGTGTCGGAGAACACGGGGACGGCGTAGAACATCCAGTAGGTGTCGCCGGCCTTCACCGCGGCCATGCTCCCGCCGCCTTGCACGCGGACTCCCGGGTCCGCAACCCAGCTCGTGCCGTCGCTCGAGAAGGCCGAAAAGATGTCCGGTATGGTCTGTGCCTTGAACCACTCGCCGTCGTTGCAGTACATCCGGCAGCCCCCGGGAACGGCGATGACGCTGTTCACCCAGCAGTCTATGGCCAGGTACGATTCGAAGGTGAAGGTGAGCCCGTCGTTCGAGACGGACACGGCGGTCTTCCAGTCGGGGTCCTGTGAAAACGACGTGAACATCCGCCATACATCTCCCATACGGATGACGGACGGGTCCATGGTCTTTTCCTTCTGGAAAGCCGCGCCCGGTTCCCGCTGGAACGTCAAGCCGTCGTCGGACAACGCGCTGGCGATGGTGAAGAGCCCCGGCAGAAGCAGCGGTTCGCCCGACCCGAAAGGATATTCGTAGTAGTACATCCGGTACTTGCCGTTCTCCAGAAGGACGACCGCCGGGTCCTGCGGAAGGTATCCGTCCGGCAGTCCGTTCACAGCCACCGGAGTCTCCTGCCACTGCGCGCCGTCGGCGGAGATCCTCACATAGAGGCCGGAAACCGTCGGGGGCGACGCCCTCATGAAGTAGAGCCTGATGTTTTGCCCGTCGAACATCGCGCCCGGCGAGGCCCCCTCCTCCACTACCGGTCGCTCGAGTCTCGTCCACGCGAGCCCGTCGCTCGAGGTCGCGCCCAGAAGTTGGGTCTTGAGCGGCACCTCCGGAATCGTCGCATCCTCGCCCGCGTCGCCGGCGTCCGGCAGTCCCGCGTCCCCCGCAGCGGCGTCCGCCACGTTCCCGTCCTCCGCGTTCGCGTCGGACAGGCCGGCATCCGCCGCGCTCGCATCCTCCTTGCCCGCGGCCCCGCCCCCGTTCCCGCATGCAAGGAACGACAAACCCGAAATTGCCAGAACGAGCATCACCGCCCGGTTCCCGATCCTCAAGCCCGCCGTCGCCCGGTTTCTTGTGGATTGCATCGCATCCCCCTTCATGTCGGTTGCGTTCAACGACGCAATTGTCCATTACACCGAGACGACAGTCAAGCGGCAGCAGCGGCCTCCTGGCATTCGGGTACGTTCGTAGCCGACACCCGGAGCCCCACCCCGGCGCGTCCTGGAGCCCCGGCTCGCCCCGAACCTGGGCCAGAAGCGAAAAAAAACCGGCGGAGCATGCGCGAGCCGGGGTGGAAGGGCGTGCCGGGGTGGGGCGTTCACGCACGTACTCC
>JACRCP010000376.1 GCA_016218965.1 Deltaproteobacteria bacterium
ATCAGGCTCAACGGCCGGGTGAACGGTGGCCGGAGCGTTCCTTCAGAGAGACGCCGACCCGGCGCCTTGGGGTAATCTTTTCCCCACAGGCGTCCAACTCCTCCACCTATTACCAGTTTTCAACAGCGCGAAAGGCTCGTAGCATGGAGGCGGGCGGAGACCGTGAACGCGGTTCACACCTGTGGCAGCAATGGCGCGCGGCGGGCGCGGTCCGGGCGAAACGGCATGGACGCGGTTTTTTTTGATTCCCGTGTGATCGCCTTCACTTCGACCACCGTGCCGCCCGCTGGCACGGGGCTTGATCTTCATCACAACGGGCGGGGGTGGTTTGACGGGAAAGCCTGACCAAACGGTGCCGGGGAAAAGAACTTCCGGCGGGTGGGAAGAACTGTACTCGAGAAGGAGGAGATCATGACACAAATTCGAATCGGCCTTTTTCTGCTCACGGCGCTCGGAATCGCAGCGGTACCCGTCGGCGCGGTCGCGGCCGAAAAAAAGGTGTGCGTCGAGGTGGTGCTTGAGGAAGGAGGCGACGAAGTCCCCAAGAAGCCCGCCCGCCCCCCGCCGAGCAGGCGGAACACCTCGAACGGACGGGGGCGCTTCTTCCGTTCGGCCAGACCCCGGTCGGGTACCTCCAAAGGCTCTTCGAGCACTTCATCACGCACGAGCCGGGGTTCGAAACCGTCTCCGAAAAATGCGACGAACGCCTGCGCGTCGAACTCTACCCGCTTCGCGAGGGCTGGACCGCGTTCGCGCGGTACTCCGGGACGGGGCGCGAGGAGCGCGTGGACCAGCTCTACCCCGACGAGCTGTCGCAGTTCGCCGAGCGGGCCGTGCTCGCGCTCCTCTACAACGCGTCCATCGGCACGACCATCAACCGCGACAACGTCCTGCGCGCCGACTCAAGAAAGGCCGTCCAGCGCGTCGAGGGGACCAGTCACTTTGTGCTGGGGCTCGGCACGCAGCTCCGCCTGGGCCAGTTCGGCACGGCACAGGACGACGGCGGGGCGAGGGTCGAGACCCGCGTCTTTTCGCCGATGGTCATCTCGACGGGTTACCGGGGGAAATTCGAGACGTGGGGAATAGACGCCGCGGCCCAACTCGGAATCGGCACGGCCAAGACGTCAATCAGGCGCAACCCGGAGGGTGGACACGTTGACTTCGGCGGCGAGACCGGTCTCGCGCTCCACTTCCTCAGATACCTCAAGCCGCGCGACCTCACGTCGTTCTACCTCGGCGCCGGCAGCACCTTTGAGTTTATGTGGTTTTCGGCCGCGAGGCCCGAGCAGTTCCGCTCAAGCGAAAGACGCACCACCCTGTACGGCGGCGGACTGGACGTGGACCTCGTGTGGGGCTGGGAGTTCATGCGCGCGAGCGCCGTGCAGTTCTTCCTGCAGGGCGAGCTCAACCTGCCCGCCTACGCCGTCCAGACCGAGGACGACTTTGCGGGGAAGATAGACACGTGGTTCCCGGGAATGATGCTCAGGCTGGGGATGGTGTTCTGAAGTGACTCGCGACTTGCGGCTTACGACTTGCGACTCCGGACTCCGGACTCCGGACTCGTCCGTTCTTTTCGTGGAATTTCGTGGGGTTTCGTGGCTGACCTTGCCGTGGCTTTGCGGCTGCGCGCTGGCCGTGGCCGGCTTCCTGAATGTTTCGACGGCGGCGGCGGCGGTGGCGGTCTGCGTGGAGGTCAAGGCGCCCGACGCGAAGGAGCGCGAGGGCTTTGAGAAGCTCGTGCGCGATGAGGTGGCCCGCCATGCGTCGCACAAGGCGGTCGAGGCCGGATGCGCGACCAGGCTCTCGGTTGAGCTGTTCGAGGTCTCGGGGGTGCGGTATCTCACGGCGCGGGTTGGGAACGAGGTGCCGGCCCGGTACGCGGTGAAAGACCCGGCGGACCTCGGCGAGGCGCTTTCGAAGGCGTTAACGCTCGTCCTTGGGTCCGACCCCGTCTTTCTTTCGGAGGACGTTTCGCGGATGAGCGCCGCCCAGCGCGCGGCCCGAAGCGTGCTTGTGCGCGGGCACAACACCTGGCGTATCGAGCTCTACGAGGTCACGGCGCGGTCCCCCCTGGGCGCCGCGTTCGCCCCGGGCGGGGCCTTTTCGGTCACCCGCGGCGCGGACCATTTCGGTGTGTTCTCACGGATCTACTTCGGCGGCCTGCCCGGAGACGAGGTCCGCGAGCCGGCCCTGCGCCTGCACGCCGGGGGCGACGTGGGGGCGGTGTACGAGTTCGACGCGATCTCGTCGTGGTCGTTTTACGCAAGCGCCGGGGCGGGAGTCCAGCTTGTCCGTTTTGAGGGCCGGGTCGATGCGCCCGGAATCAGCGATGTGGACACGGTGACCGACTTCGGATTCGCGGGTTTCGTGCGCGTGGGGGCGAGGTTCCTGCGGATCTACGAATTCGACTGCGACCTCTTTGCCGCCGGGTACCTCCCGATGTTCCTCACCGCCGACACCGACTCCCTGCTCCCCTCTGCGTGGACGTCGTCGCTCATTGCCGGGATCGGCGTCGGGTTCTGAGGGCTTCCCCGTCACAGTCCGGGCATGAAACCGCAGAGACCGCGGAGAGCGCAGAGATGCGACCCGCACCGAGTCCGAGATAGACCCGAGACGGTCTCACGCAAAAGGCGCAAAGAGGTCCTTCGTAACTGATGCTGCCGACTTTGTGTCCTGGCGTCTTTGCGCGAGAAGAAAGAAAGCCCCTGCGTGCTCTGCGCTCTCTGCGGTTGAAAGCGGTCTGAACAAACCGCCGGGTCCCTCTCGGAACCCGGCGGCGGTATCGGGAACGCCCTCCTGGGGCGTGATGCCGGTTATTCCTTGTCCTTCTTGTGCTTTTGCTTCTTGTCCTTCTTGTGCTTCTTGTCCTTGTGTTTCTGCTTTTTCTCGGCGGCCTTGTCCTTGGCGTCGTCCTTTTTGTCTTTGCCCTTTTCCTTTGCGTCTTCGCGAATCTCCTGCCCCTTCTCCCGGGCGTCCTCGCGAACTTCCTGGGCCTTCTCTCTCGCGTCCTCGCGGACCTCCTGGGCCTTCTCACGCGCGTCTTCACCAATCTCTTTGGCCTTTTCACGGGCCTCCTCGCGCGTCTCGGGGCCCTTGCCTTTGGCGTCCTCACGGAGTTCCTTGGCCTTCTCTTTGGACTCCTCCTTGATCTCCCGCGCCTTCTCTTTCGCCTCTTCCCTGATCTCTTTTGCCTTCTCCTTGGCCTCTTCCTTGATCTCCTGGACCTTGTCCTTGACTGCGTCCTTTTTGTCGGCGCCCTCGGGCGCCTCAACCTGCTCCTGCGCCCCTGCCGCAAGCGGCGCGGCCAGCACAAACGCCCCCACAACCACGGCCACCAACAATGCTTTCACAAACCCGTCCATGACTCCCTCCTTGCAGTTTGTCCGTTGCACCCTGGTCTTCATCACTTTGTTCCTTCCAAATCCGCCCGTGAATGTCGAAACGTGGGCGGGGCGTTCAAATTCTATCTGTTCTCTTTTTTGTCTTTCCGGTGGTCGCGGTCGTTGGGTTTCTTGTGTTTTTTGCGCTTTTTGTCCTTGTCCTTCTCGCGGTCTTTCGCCTTTCCTTCCTTCATTTCCCTGCGGTCGCCGTCGGTTTCCCCGTGCCCGTCTTTGCGTTTCTCTTTGACGTCGTCCTTCTTCCTGTCTTTGCCGTCCGCACCGTCCTTCGGCCGCGCACCGTCCTTGTTTTGTCCCTGTTCGCCGGCGCCTCGCATCCCTTCCCTTCGGTCGGGGTCTTTGCCGCGGCCTTGTTCCGGGTTTTTCCTTTGTTCGTCTAGTTCTCCGTCCTTTTTCCCGCGGTCCTTGTCGCGGTGGTGGCCGCGCCGCCCTTGTTCAGTCTTTTCCTTGGCGGCGCCCGGGTCGTCTTTGGCTGGTTTCGGTTCCTCGGGTCGCGGCCGCACCTCGGCGTCCGCGACGCGCGACCAAGCCTCGCCCGCCCGAAGCTCAAGCGTTTCGGCCGCGGCCGCCACGCGCACGACCCCCCGCGAAACGTTCACCGAGACGTCCGTGCCGTGCACAACGACCCGAAACGCGGTGCCGACGACGGTGACCGTGACATCGGCGGCGCCGACGACAAACGCCGGGGCCGTGGGGTCCTTTTCGACTGAAAACTCCGCGGCGCCCGACTTGACCACCGCCGCAAGGGCGCCCGAGCCGATCTCGATTGAGCCGCCGTCGTCGAGTGTCGCGGTCGCGCGCTTTCCGAGCCGAAGCGTCCTTTTTTCGCCCCTGGGCGCCTCGGCCGTCGCGCCGGGTTGAAGCCTTGATCCCGTCTCGTCGGTCCAGACGAACACGGGACCGGGGCCGATGCCGGCGCCCGCGTCGACAGCCTCCGCCAGCTTGACGCCCGGGCCCGGCGGGAACAGGCGCGAACGCGTCACGAGGTAGATCGCCGCAAGCGCAACGACAAAGACGACAAGCGAGGCGAACACCGGGACCAGTTGCGGCAGGCGGCGAGGCGCGGGTCCGGCGATTTCCGCTTCGATCTTGCGCCAGATGCGCGCCTTTTGGGCGTCGGACGGCCCCTCGCCGCCCGCCCGCCTGAGGGCCTCGCGGTGCTCAAACCCGTTCCGGGTTTCTTTGTCTTTCGGGTCAGTCATTGCCGCCCTGTTTTGCGCGGGACTTCATGAGCCGCCCCGCGATCGTCTCGAAATCCCGTCGTGCGTGAAAGAGGCGCGTGGCCGCCGTTCCCCGGCTGATGCCCAGCGCCGCCGCCGTCTCGTCCTCGCTCATATCCATCATCTCGCGCATCACCAGAACCGTCCGTTTCTTCTCTTTCATGCGGTCAAGAGCCGCAAAAACCATTTCGCGCGAAAGCGTCCGCTCGACCGCCGCGTCAGGCCTCTCCGGGCCGCCCTCCTGAGGTTCGCGGCCAAAGAGGTCGTGGAGCGCGCTCCGCCAGTAAGCCTTTCGGGCGTGGGCCTTGCAGACACGGAGGGCGATGGCGTAGAGCCACGTCGAAAGCCGGGCCTTTCCGTCGAACCCGCCAATCCGCCTGAAGGCGATGACAAAAACCTCCTGGACCGCGTCCTCGATTTCGGCCTGCGGGACGCCCATCCCACGGGCGAACCGGTGGACGGCGTTGACGTTGAGGTCATACAGGCGGCTGAAGGCACCCTGGTCCCCTTTCTGTGCGGCATCAAGAAGTGCCTGTTCGGTCTCTAACATTCGGACCCGCTCGTTAATGTCCGTCCCTGCGGCCAGCGTTCAAAAATATAACAGAGTTTGACCCGCTCGCGGAACTTGCGTTTTTTTGTTGCGGCGGGGCGCCGCGGCCGGTACGATTCGCGCGGGAAAGGAGACACCCATGGCCTACAGCGCGAAGAACTACCAGAAGCTCATCGGGATCGAGGGGTTCTCGGAGACGCTGCTCAAGAACCACTTTACGCTCTACGAGGGCTACGTCACGAACACGAACAAGGCCGTCGAGGCCCTCGACAAGATGCTAAAGGAGGACAAGACCGGCACGCCCGAATATTCCGAAATCAAGCGCCGGTTCGGCTGGGAGTTCAACGGGATGCGCCTGCACGAGATGTACTTCGAGAACATGGGCGGCAAGACCCCGGCGGGCAAGGACGGAAAGCTCGGGAAGGCTCTGGCTGCCCGGTTCGGGTCACTCGAGTCGTGGGAGAAGGACTTCAAAGCCACCGGCGCAATGCGCGGAATCGGGTGGACCGTGCTCTACCAGGACGGCGGAGGCCTGTTCAACATGTGGATAAACGAGCACGACGTGGCGCACCTGGCGGGGTGCACGCCCATCCTGGTCATGGATTGCTTCGAGCACGCGTACATGACCGACTACGGCATCAAGCGCGCGGACTACATCAAGGCGTTTTTCGGGAACATCGACTGGGCGGCCGCCGAAGCGCGCATGAAGTAGCCGCGGCGTTTTGGCGTTTTTTTGATTCTGCGCTTCGAGAGCCGGAGCTTGTCGCGGGGCGTCCGGTACCCGACGAGGATCTCCTGCCTGTCCGGGTCGACGATGAAAACGGAGAACCCCCGCGCCTTCCGCGCGGCGACGTACTCGCGGAGCAGCGTGGCGAACCGCGGGAGTTTGAGGCCGTATACCCGGTAGATGGGCCTTGCGATCTCTTCAAGATCGGTCAGAAGCCCCCCGAGCGGTCCTTCGATGCCGAGGCGCGACTCGAACTCGACGAATTTGTAGGTTTCCCAGTTCGCCCTCGCGCAGCGAATTCTGCCAAAGCGTTCGGCAAGGTCCGGCCAGCGCGCCTGTGCCGCTTCCTCGACCTCAAAACCCTCGGTCAGATCGCCCCCGGCCCCGACGATATGTGCCCGAAGCAGGTCGCGCGAGGCGTGGTAGAGCGCGCCGAAGAAGCAGTGGGCGCAGCTTGGGTTGAGATACTGCTCGACGGCGCGTGAGAGCCACCTTGCCGAAGACGTCATCCATGCCGCGCGTGTCTTTTCTGACGCACGGAGACTCCGCGTCTTCCGCCCAAGCGCCCGCATTGCGCCCCGGCCGAATAGCGCTTCGCCGTATCTGAGCGCCACGAGGTCCACGGGGTTCCGTGCCCGGAGCATCCGGCTGAGGAAACCGGGGTTGCGGCAGACCAGATTGACCTCGAGGTCCAGCCCGCGCGCCGAGACGTTCTCGACCTTGAGCCCGGGTTTCAAACCGCGCGCGAGGACCCACAGGTCCATGTCGCTCAGGCCCGGGACGAAGTCCCGGCTGCAAAGCGATCCGATGAGAACCACCGACAGGAGCCTCCCGGATTCCCGGAGTTCCTTGAGCAAGGGGAGCCGCAAGGCGATGCCCTGGGCGCGCAAACGCAGATCGGTCTGCTGTTTCAGGGCCGCAAAGAGGCGCCTGTCTTGTTCAAGAAACGCTTTCAGCCCGTACCGGTCGGAATCCGCATCGGCAAGCCGCCGATCGACGGCGGCGGCCGCGTCTTGGATTGCCCCAAGCAGCGTCCGTCGCGGTTTGTCGCAGGATTCGGTGAAGTGGCGCCGCGCGCCGGTCCGCGAGCGGTGCTCGGCGACATAGTCGGAGCCCGTGTTGGGCGTGACGGCAGCCAGGCCGTAGCTTTGGGGCGGCGGCGCAAGATACCGGACGCCCATCCTCCATCCCTTGGGCGGGTCGTGATACCACGGGTCGCCTTTCCCGTCGGGCGGAGGCGAGTAGGCCTCCGAGACCAGCTCGTAGACTACCACGTCCCGCTCGGGGAGGTGCCTCCCGCAGAAAAGGTCGATGTCTTCTCGCCCCATGCAAAAATCCGCAATGTGCACGGGCACGGTCGCGTCGCACTTTCTGCATTTCGCCTCGTAGCAGTCACACACTGGCGGCTCCGGTCGCGCCCGCCCCGAAAAGGAACGTTGGCTCTGCCGCGCCTACTGGCACAGGGTCTCGTCCTTGGCCCCGGGGGCGAGGGTGACAGGGGACGTGCATTCGAAGGCCGTGCGTTCCGTGCCGGCGGCGACCAGGCGCGCGCAGATGGGGACGACCAGCGTCGGGTAGTTTTTGGCGTTCGACTGCACGACGAGCGCGACGTTGTCCGGGTCAGGAACGCCGTCGCCGTTCGTGTCGGCGTTGGGCGCCGACGGGCTGTACGTGATCCTGACCGCGGCCTCCTTGCCACCCTCAATGGCGGCCGGCACCGGACCCTCGACGAAGAACGCGGTGTTTGCCGGCGCGCCGCTGTGCGTGGTGCCGGCGAAGCACGCCGCGGTGACCGTCACCGCCTCCTTGCACTTCGACATCAGGAGAAGAACCCACTCGTACGGCACGGTCTGCGCGCCACCGCCCCCCGTCCCTCCGTCTTCCGTGGTGTACAGGTCGCCGAAGTTGACGGGACTCAAGTGCGGCTCAATGGTCGGCTCTTCGCACATGTTGTCGGCCTCGCGCGAGTCGCAGCCCGGGGACACCGTGGCCAACAGCAGGACCGCAGCTGCCGGCAGAAGGAACTTCCCCGAATTCAGACCCCTCATGTTGGACCTCCTTGTAACTCCCCCTGCCCCCTCTTGCACCAAGAGGGGGTTTCCGTCACGGCAAGAGCCTGCCGCCGGGCTTGCCGCCGCTCCACCGCTTCATCGCCTCGTCCGCCGCCTTCGAAAGCCCGATCTTTTTTAAGGCCGCGGCCACGTTCTTGCGCCCGTTTTCGAGCCCCCCCTCGGCCGCCTGCGCAAACGCCTCCAGCGCCCCGGTGAGATCGCCCGCGGCGTGGTTTGCAAGCCCCAGCAGGTTGTAGTCCTCGGGCCCGCCGCCGCTCTGCACCGTCTTGCCGAACACCAGCCGCGCCGTGTGCGGGTCGCCGGCGTCCAGAAGCCTTGTGCCCAGCTCGCGAAGGTCCGTGAGGCTGTCGGGATTCTTCCAGATCTTCTGGCGCAGTTGCGGCGCGCCAGCCGGCTCGGCAATCGGGGCGCGGGATTTGACGCGGTCGAACATCGCCGGGGGCCGCTCCGGCGGCTTCTCTTTGAGGCACGCACGCGCTACCGGGTTGAACATCCGACCGTTCCACGCCTGTGCCGCACATGTCGAAAGGGCCTCCTTTGACGACTCCTTGAGCTGCTGGACGCGGCCGTCGAGCGCCTTCTTGAGCGCATCGCGGTCCTTCTGCGCAACCGCGGCGGGGATGTTGAAGGCCGCTATTCGTCCGGCGGCGTAGTCATTCAGGTGGGCAAGGCGCAGAAGCGCCGCGGCCGCAAAGACAGGGATGCCCTGCCGGATGGCGTTGACGTACGACTGCTGGGCGAGCTCGACCAAGCCCAGGAACTCCTGCATCGTCTCGACCTCGGCCAGGGCGGGGAAGGTCTTGAGTGTCCCGACGAGGATCTCGGCGGTCCCGTACTGGGCGCGCGCCGCGGCCTCGGGCGAAAGGTCTGCCTGGTTCCTGATGGCCTGCTGGAGGCTCGCTTCTGCCTCGTCGTTTTTCCCCTTTGCGAGCTGCGCAAGCCCCAGCCTTGCCGCGACCTCGGGGACCTTGTCGGCCATGTAGGTTGCGAGGATGGTTGCCGCGACGCCCGCGTCCCCCTCGCGCTCGAGGAGTTCCGATACCCTGATGAGGAGGTCCTGCCGGACCTGCCCGCGCTCGGCGCTCTGGAGCGCGTCGAGGTACGCCTTCCTGGCCCCCGCGTGGTCGCCGAACTGCTCCAGGAGCCTGCCCACCGACGAGAGTATGGCCGCCCGCTGCGAGGGGTTCGACACGGCCGCGCGCTTGAGCAGCTCAATGCCCTTGTCGAACTCGAACCGCGCTATTGCGGTCTGCGCCATCGTCGAAAAGACCGCCGGAAGCTGCGCGGACCCCGGGTATGATTTTTCGACCTCGGCCCCGATCCGGTTGATCTCGTCCGAGCTGCCCATGGCGTGGGCGGTCACGAACGCCTGCAAGAGCGCCCGCTCGCCGACACCCGTCCCCTTGTGGCGCTCGGCGAACTCGTGCAGGGGCGAGAGGTCCCCGCCTTCTTCGCCCGACGCCCCCAGAGCGATCTCGTCGAGCTTTCGCTGTTCGGCCTTGACCACGATGGGGCGGATCTCGGATTTGGTCTTGGCGTCGGCCGGGCTGTCGTCGGCGAGAAGCCTTTTTCCGGCGAGCATGAGGCCGTCGAAGTCGTTGACCGCGTTGAACGAGTCGAGAACAAGGTGGACGGCCGCCGCCGCCTCGGGTGTGCCGGGATACTCGTACGCGAACCTCTGGAGCATGTCGATCGCCTTGTGGTAGTGGCCCTCGTCGTACCAAGTCTGCGCCACGGCGAACTTGATTGAGCGCTCGACACCAGCGGGCAGGCCGGCGCCCAGCACGGCGAGGCCCGAGCGGCGCAGTGCCGCCCTGGCCCGGACGCGGTCGATAGGCGGGCGCTCCCTCCCGTGCTCGAGCGCCTTCTGAAGGTGCGAGACGGCGCCCCGAAGCGTCTCGGGCCGCTCCTTGTCGTCCGGTTTCATCGCCATCCCCGCCTCGGCATACATCAGGCCGGCCTCGAAGTCGTCGCCGCCCCGCGAGAGCACGTCGGCCAGGTTCAGCATCATCTTGACGCGCTGCTCCGAGGCCGGGAACGCCGCGAGATACGCCCGGTAGCCACCGATGACCTCGCGCGTGATCTCGTCCCGCACGGCCGGCTTGGTCTTCTCGATCTCCTCGTGCGCCTTGGTGGCCAGGTCCCGCGCGTACGTCTCGAACTCCGCGTTGAGCTGCTCGCGCGTCTCGGCACGGACGCCCACGCGCGTCACGTGGCGCAGGAGCGCGCCGGTGATGAGCCAGATGTCCCCCGCGACGGACGACCAGTCTCTCGACCGCGTGAGGGCGGTGTAGAGCATACGGGCGTCGTCGATCCGGTCCTCGGTGTCCGGCCCGGCGCGCAAAAGCTCGCGCGTCACCAGCGCGCCGCCCCGGCTTTCGTTCATGACCGAATAGCGGCTCGCCATTCGGTCGAGGGCCGCCACGTACGTGGCCCGGTTGTACGCCCGGTCGCGGAAGTACCTCACCACCTGGGCCGGGGGTCGCTCCTGGCTGTAGCAGTACGCAAGGTCAACGAGGGCCTCGCGGCGCACGTCTATCGCCTGTTTGCCGGCGTCCCCCGTTATGTACCGTGCAGTGGCTTGGTCGAGCCCCGGGGGAACCGCGGCGTCCGCCGCGGCCCCCGACTGCTTGAGCCACTCGGCGTACGTGTCCATGGCCTTTTCGAACCCCGAAAGCGCCCTCCCGCAGTCGCCCAGGTTCACGTGGACCCACGCGAGTTTGTAGTTGGCAAGGCCGCTTACGCCCCCCAGCTTCGAGGCGGCAATCATCTGGTAGTACTGCCGGGCGCCGGGCATGTCGTTTTTGTCGAAGTAGTAATCTCCGAGCACGAGCAGGGCCTCGTCCCGAAGCGCGCTTTGCGGATGCCCGCTCGCGAGCTGGCCAAGCGATGCAATCATCTCCTCGTAGTTCCCGAGCTCGCGGTATTCGTGCCCCACGTTGAAGAGCACTCGCGGCGCAAGCGGCGTCCCGGGGAACTGCCGCAGGATCATCTTGTAGATGGCGATGGCCTGTTCCTTCAGGAGCTGCACCTGCGGGACGTGAAGGAACTTCTTGGCCCTCTGCTCGCGCTCATATGCAACCTGATAGTGGTACCGCGCCTCTTCGCTCAATAGCTCGGCGAGCCGAAGATGGAGCTCCGGCAGGTACGGCGCGCCGCGCGACCGCGAGATCGTCTCGCGCGTCTCCTTGATCGCGTGCCGGACCTTGGTGATGTTCAATCTCAGCTTCTCGACCAGGGGCGGGTCGCGGACCTCCTGCCTCACGTGGGCGCACGAGGCGGCCGCTGCGGCGCAGAGAACGGCCGCAAAAAGGTGTTTCAATAGACGCATCGGTCCTCAACCAAGACCAGAAGGTCGTCGATCTCGTCGGTCCAGAACTCGCCGTCAAACCGGTATCGTACGACGTGTGCGGCACTGTCGGCCGCCTCGCGGCCCGCGCCGAGCCCCTCGGCGCGGCGCTGTCCCCGCTGGAGCGCGACCGAAAGCTCGTGCAGGAGCAGGCGCACTCCCTCCTCGGCGTCGAGGAGCTCGCGGGCGACCTGCGCCACTCCGCGCTTGAGTTCGCCGGCCTCCCGCCTGGCGGCCTCGTTCACCCCGGCCGCGTAGATGCCCGAGAGGGTCTTCGCGAGGTCGGGGGACAGGCGCTCCGAGAGGCGGTCGAGCGATCTCTTTTCGCGCAAGACGAGCTTCGAAAGCTTCGTGGATGGCGGCCCCCCCGACTTGAGCCGCGCGGCAGCCCGAAGGTCCTCGGACTCCATGAGCGGCCGCCCGCTGTAGATGTCGTCTATGGCCCTTCCGTGCCGCTCGCGCAGCCGCACGGCGGCCCTTCTCGAAAGGTCAAACTGGCACAGCCGCTGGAGACACAGGGCCTCAAGGAGGAACCGCTCCGGGGCGATGAGGTCCCTGTACACCGGGGCGTCGAGCGCTATCAGAAGCCCCAGCGCCCGCTGGATGTCGTTGAGATGGAAACTCGCCCAGGCCATCTCGAGGACGAGCTCGGGGTCGCCGGGCGCGAGCTGTTTCAGCGCCTCGTACTGTTCGAGGGCTTTCCGGTACTCCCCGCCTTCGAAGTGCAGCCGGGCGAGGCTCCGGCGCGCCTTGATCTCGAGCTCGACGGGGAGGTCCTTTTCGGCAAGGAGGTCGCGGATCCGTGCCTTTGCCCCTTCGAGATCGCCGCGCGCAACGAGCCGTACGGCATCGGTGTACCGGGCGCGATGGAAATACCTGCTGCCGGGCGGGATCTGCGCAAAGTGCCCTGTCGTCCAGTCCTCATGGCCCTGCTTGAGGCTCGTGAGCCCCTGCTCGAAGTCCACGAACGGCTGCACGTCGGGCGGCAGGCGCGACAGGTCTGCGGTTGCGATGAACCCGCCGACCAGGACATCGTGGTCGTGGGCCCCCCCCGTGACGATGCGCTCGAGGGCGCGCATCGCGGCGGGGACCAGCTCGGGGTTGCGGCGCGACTCGGCTATGTCCAGGTACCAGAGCGACGCGGCGTAGGTGAGCCCCATCCGCTCGGCGGACTCGGCAAGGAGCTTCAGCGCGCGGTCGTGGAGGGGGTCCGTCTTGGTCCCGCCCTTGAGGTATTCCCAGGCCGCGGAGGCCGCACGCGCATAGTCGCCGTTCTGGAACGCCTCGACGCCCTGGTTGAACGCCTCGTCGCGGTTGTCGCTTATGGCCGCACGGTAGCAGCCGCCGGCCGCAAGGGCGGCGCCAAGAAGCGCGGCGCAGAGCGCAGAGCATGCGGCCCGCCGCGCCGCCGTCAGAACGAGAAGGAGGTACCCAGGGCGATCCACAGCTCCTCCTTCACGCCCCAACCGTCGGTGACAATGTAAAAGGTCGGACGGGCGTCGAGCCGGACGGAGAAGTGCTTCGAGACGAATAGCCGGGCCCCGGCCCCGAAATCGGCCGTGGGGCGCCGCGAGGCGGTGAGCCACGAGTAACCGCCGCCCGCCACCAGGAAAAACTCCCCGTGGATTAAGGCGCCGTTGAGCCACGTCCCCTTCCAGTACACGGGCTTGAACACGAAGTTCGTCAGAAGCGACGAGTCGACGACCTCAAACGGCGTGGGCTTGAGGTCGTACGCCAGGAGGTCCTTGCGCAGCGAGGTGTTCGCGTGCATGGCGTACGTGAAGTTGACGACCTCCCACCCGATGGCGTCGGTGAAGTGGAGCGTGTAGGCGAAGCTCGCGGTGATTCCCTTGGTGAAGGCGTCTATCGGCAGGGTCCCCGCGAACAGGGTGAACTCGTGAGTGTACGAGTACAGCCGGTTCTGGACCGCCATCGCAGCGTAGTCCTGGGGCGTCTCCTCCTCGGCGGCGTGCGCCTGGGGGACGAGGCAGAACACGGCGAAGATCCCCGCAAGCGCCCGCAGTGTAGATATCCCGTTCATCGGTGGCGGGACTATATTACGCCGGTTCCCCGACTGTCAATCTTGTCGGCAAGCTTTTGCCAGCGCTGTGCCATTCGGAGTACGTTTGTGGTCGATACCCACAACCCCGCCCCGGGCCTACTCCGCCGAGAAGCAGCCGCTTCGGCTGCGAAGGCTGGATGCGCCCTGGAGCCCCGGCTCGCCCGGAACTTGGGCCAGAAGCAGGAGCACGTCAACGAACCCGGGCGGTCCCGACATAAAGCGGGCCGTGTGGACGAGGCCCGCGCGACTCTCGAATGCGCAGTGGCGATGAACCCCGCCGATCCCCTCGCCGCCGAGAACCTGCGGTTGCGCGTAGAAGCGTTCGGACGCCACAAGAAAAAACGCGAATAATGGACGGGGAGGTTCGCCGCGTTGGCGCAACTTGCGCAAGCCGCGTCTGTCAACTCATTCCAGCCAGTCAGCGATCCTTTTGGTTCTTCTGGAAATAGTGTGGGTAAACCCGCCGAAGGTCATTTCTGAGCGTTCGTAGATAAAATCGAGGGCATCGCCAGCTCTTGGTACAAGGATGTTGTCTACACACCTTGACCAGGAGCCAGGAGGATGCCCG
>JACRCP010000374.1 GCA_016218965.1 Deltaproteobacteria bacterium
CCCCCAGTTTCAAGGTCCTTTCCGACGACTGCACCGGTGCCCGGGATGCCGGCCATGTTCACGATGCGCGGAGGGCATCGATCCCGCAAAGCCGATCCAGGGAGTATCCGATCTGCATCACCAAAGCCCTTGAATCACACCGGGATTTTTGTGCTTGCAATCCGGGGCCTGTTTCGGCAGAATCCTGCGCGGTCGGGACCACGCTAAAGCGCCCCAGGTCGGGACTCAAGACGTTGCGCCGCACTTGAGGGCGGAGGATAGTTATTCACCACTCGAAAGGGGATGCGAATGGACAAGAGATTCTACGTCGACGAGAGCAAGCCCTGGTTCAAAAAAGAGGCCGGCTGGCCCGATGAGGTGCCCAAGAACATAGATTTCCCGCGGATGACGCTGGGCGAGATGCTCAGGAACACCGCCCAAAAGCACCCGGATCACAAGGTGATCTGGTTCCTTGACCAGTGGGTCACGTTCCGCGAACTCGACGAGTACGTCGACCGCGTGGCATCCGCATTCCACGAGATGGGCCTCCGGAAGGGCGACGTCATCACGCTGCTGCTTCCCAACTCCATCCAGTACGTGGTCTGCTACTACGCGGCGGCGCGGATCGGCGCCATCGTTTCGGGGATCAACCCGACCTACAAACCCGCCGAGGTGCTCCACCAGGTCAAGACCGTGGGCACGAAGGCGATGGTCGTGCTGGATTCGCTCTACGAGTCGTGCGTGGCGCCGATCCGCGACAAGTCGGGGATCCAGAAATTCATCTCGACGAACATCGTCGATCTCGTGAAGATGGGCGTCGTCAAGAAGACGCTCGGCAAGCTCCTAAAGAAGATCCCGACCGGAGACGTGCCGGATTCCATCCCGCTCACGAGGCTTCTCGATCACGAGATAGATCTCCCCGACGTCAAGATCGACGCGGACGATGTGGCGACGTACATCATGACGGGCGGCACGACCGGCGTCCCCAAGGCCGCGGTGCTTTCGCACTTCAACTGCGTCTCGAACTGCATCCAGTGCGCCGCGTGGCTTCACAAGGCCAAGGTGGGCGCCGGTGTCATCGGCGTCATCCCGACGTTCCACTCGTTCGCGATGACCGGCGTGATGAACATCTCGATTCACGTCGGGGCGTTCATGGTCCTGTTCCCCCGCCCGCCGGCCACCGAGGAGCTGCTGAGAAAAATCTCCGAGCTTGCGCCGCCCGAGAAGCTCATGTACGTCGGCGCCGAGATCCTGTTCAAGAGGCTGGCCGACTACCCCGACATCGCGAACTTCAACCTTACCGGCAAGCTCGAGCTGTGCGTTTCGGGCGCGGGGCCGCTGCACCGGCCGGTGCAGGAGGCGTTCGAGAAGAACACGGGCGGCCGCCTCGTCGAGGGCTACGGCCTCACCGAGGCGTCGCCGGTGGTGAGCGCGGGGGTGTTCTGGGGCAATCGGAAGATCGGGACCGTGGGTTTGCCCTTCCCGGGCACCGAATGGAAGATCGTGAACTCGACCGACCACAAAAAAGATCTGGGCACGGGCGGCGAGGACAAGATGGGCGAGCTCGCCGTGGCGGGGCCGCAGGTCATGGTCGGGTATCTCAACCGGCCCGAAGAAACGGCGGATACCATCGTCGAGATGGACGGCAAGCGCTGGCTCCTGACGGGTGACATCGGCTACATGGACAACGACGGCCAGGTGGTCCTCCGCGACCGCAAGAAGCAGCTCATCAAGCACAAGGGCTACTCGGTGTATCCCAAGGAGGTCGAGGAGCTCGTCGGCGGGAACGACGCGGTCTCCGAGGTCGCGGTCGCCGGCATCCCCGACGAAACCGACGGCGAGATCATCAAGGCATGGGTCGTGCTCAAGCCCGAGTTCAAGGGCAAACTCACCGAGGACGAGCTCGTCAAGTGGTCCCGTGAGAATATGACGCACTACAAGGTCCCGGCGCACGTCCAGTTCATAGACGAGCTGCCAAAGACCCTTGTGGGCAAGGTCCTGCGCCGCGAGCTCCAGGAGGCCGACCCGCTCTTCCAGCAGCGCGTCGCCGAGCGCAAGGCGCGCGAGCAGGCCAAGACGGCGTGAGCCTTGGAGTGCGGCGGCTTGCCGGCGCGTGTTTGGCGAAGAGAAGACAACCGGCAGACAGGGGCGGTCCAATCGGCCGCCCCTTTTTTTCTTGCGCCCCGAGCCTTGCGCCCTGTACCCTGTCCGCATGAATATCTGGTTCCTGATCGCGGTCGCCCTCGCCGCCGTGGCGGGCACAGCGGTCTTCAAGTGGTTTGCGGCTGTGCGCGGGACCGTGGAGATCGCCGTGGGCTCGCGCGGGCCGACGGTCCGGTCGTTCGAGATCGCTTCGGCTTCGTCGCACCTGGACACCGTGCGCCCGATACTCGACTTTGTGGCCCAGCAGGACGCATACCGGATCTGGCTCGTGATGGAAACGCCGGTCGGAAGGGCCGCAAACGCGCGGTTTTCCGAGACGGACTACTTCATCGAACAAATCGGCGCCCCGGACGCCGCACGCAGGCTCGACGCGGAGTGTCGGAACCTCTCGATGTTTTTTTTGAACGCCGATCCCGGAGACAATGACAAACTCCTCCTCGCGCACGATCTCCTCGTCAGATCCGCCCAGATCCCGGAGCGTGCGTTTCTCGGGGACACCGGGGCCGTCGTCACGCTCATGCGCGCAAGCGACCTTTTGCAGATTGTCTCGGTCGCCCCGCCGGCCGAGGCCGTTTTTCACGATCTCTGCGACATGATTGCAAAGGCGGGGAAACGGGCGGTGGTCCGGAAGAGCTGACCCACCCCTTTTCCGCTCCCCCAACAAGTTGGGAGAGGGGCAAGGCCCGGAGGGGGGCCGGGGTGGGGCGCCCGCGGACGTACTCCAAACGCACCTGGGTGCATCTCCGATTTTGGGGAACACGAAACTGACTCCCGGATTGGCCGGGCCGCCACCTTCCCGGCACCCGTTCTGAGATCTTCTTGCCGGGGGTCGCTACGCGAACTTCTCCCCCGGGCCCCCTGCTCGCTCCGGCGGAGTGAATCCGTCTGCGCTCGCTTTTCGTCCATGCCCGGACGTGCGCCGGGCAGGCGTCGCCCCGGCCTTCGCGTCACCCCAGTTGCGGGGATGCACCCAACGCACCTCAAACGCTTGCCGTACCGGTCGCGCCGCTGTATTGTGCGCAAAGAAAGGATCTTCGTGCCGCTTCTTTTGTGCCAGAAGGACTCGTACGCGCAGACCGTCGTGACCGCGGTCAGGTCATGCACGCCCGGCCCCGACGGGTACGCCGTGGCGCTCGAGGACACCGTGCTCTACCCCGAGGGCGGAGGCCAGCCGGCCGATGCGGGGACCGTCGCGGGATTCCCCGTGAAGGCCATCGTCAAGAGGCCCGACGGCGAGGTGGTCCATTTGCTGGATCAGGCCGTCGTCGGCCGGGTCGAGGTCGCCGTCGACTGGGCGCGCCGGTACGACCATATGCAGCAGCACACCGCGCAGCACGTGCTCTCGGCCATCGGCGAGGACCGCTACAACCTGAACACCACCGCCTTCCATCTTGGCGCCGATCGGAGCGACGTCGATCTCGATGCCGCAGACATTGACCCCGGCACGCTCAAAAAGATCGAGGACGAGGTGAATACCGTCATTCGCGCGGACCTGCCGGTGACGGTTTCCGAGGTGGACCCCGCCGAGTTGGGCCGCCTGGGCGTCCGGACCCGCGGCCTGCCGGAGGGGTGCACGGGCGCGGTGCGGGTCGTCGAGATCGTCGGCGTCGACAGAAACAACTGTGGCGGGACGCACGTGCGCCGGACGGCCGAGATACAGGTTTTCAAGATCACCCAAACCGAGCCGATGCGCGGCGGGACGCGCGTGCACTTTTTGGCGGGAGCGCGGGCCGTGCGGGCCTTCGACGAGCTCGTCTTGCGCGAGCGCGCTCTCACGGCGGCCCTCTCGTGCGGCCCGGCGGGGCACGAAGCGGCGGCAAAAAGGCTCCTCGACGACTCGAAGGCGGCGGCGAAGACGGTGCGGGCCCTTCGGGTTGAGCTCGCGGGCCATCTGGGCGCGGCCCTCGCTTCGGGGAAAAACGGCGCCGCGCTCCACCGTCCCGACGCCGACCTGGAGTTCGTCCGCGCCATCGCCTCGGCGGCCGCGGCGAGCCGCCCGGGGGTCGTCTTCCTGGTGACCGGCGGCGCGGATTCCGGAGAAGGCGTCTTTGCGCTTGCAGGCCCGGAGGCGATGGTCAAAGACCTCGGGCCCAGGGTGGCCGAGGCCCTGGGCGGCCGGGGCGGGGGATCGCGCGGGGTTTTTCAGGGAAAGGCGTCAAAGATCGAGAAACGCGGCGAGGCCGCGGCATTTTTGGGCACGGCCTGATGGGCGATGCAAACGACACGGCGGGGCGCATGCGCGTCCTGTTCTGCCAGGTGTGCGGCGCGCCGCTCGACGCGCCGTGGCACGAGCTCACGGTGGTGTGCCGATGGTGCGATGCGAAGAACCTGCCGGGGCAGGGGATCGTCGTTTCGTCCTCGATGGCGTACGACGAGCGGCCGCGGCTCAACATCGGCGGCCGCACCTACGTGTTGGAGGGCCTCCTCGCCCAGGGCGATTCGACCGACGTGTACCGCGCCCGCTGGTCGATGCGCTTGGGAGAGCTTGTGATTGTCAAGGTCCTGCGATCGCTTGGCGACGCCGACATCATGCGCCGGGAGTTCGAAATGCTCGGGGGGCTTCGCGGGACCCCCGGCCCCACGGGGGTGTACCTGGCGTCGGTCCTTCCGGACCCGATAGGCATGGGGCCGGTCAAAGACGAGACCGGCCGCGAGCGGCTTGCGGCCGTGTACCGCTGGCGTTCGGGGTACATACACACGCTTGACGAGGTCGGGCGCGCCCACCGGGGCGGGATCCCCGGCCCGGTCGTCGTCTGGATATGGAAACGCCTGCTCGAGGCGCTTGCCTTCGTCCACGACGCCGGCGTGGTGCACGGCGCGGTGATCCCTCCGCACGTGCTCGTCCACCCGCGCGACCACGGCGCGGCTCTCCTGGGGTGGGGGACCGCGACCCGGATCTCCGTCGAAGGCGGGGATCAGAGAATTCCTGCGCTAAGCCGTGCGTGGCTCGTATTCTACCCCGAAGAGACAAAGAGCGCCCGCGCCGCGGCGCAGCCGACGGACGTCGTCATGTCGGCCCGGTGCGCGCTTGCCGCCGCGGGCGGGGACACAGACTGGAAGGCCCCTTCGGCCCTCCCATCCAATCTCGGAGCGCTGCTCTCGGAAACGGCCCGGGGCGCCGGACCGCAGGGCGCGCCTGCCGCGCTCGAACGACTCAAAGAAGCCTCAAACCGCGATTTCGGACCGCCGGCGTATCACCCGCTGCCGATGCCGGGCTGGCAGCGGTTGTCGCAATAGTCAATCGCCCCGGCCGCCAACGGAGGGAGTGCCATGGGTTACGGTTCGTACAGTCACGATGCCCACATTGCGATGATCAACTCGCGCCAGGGCGCGGCGCAGAGCGAGGTCTTCGTCCAGAGGCGGTGCCACGAGCTCATGGACCCGCACGGGGTCAAATTCCGCGAGAGCCGGGACTGCGAGGCCCACCCGAACTCGCTTGGGGTAATTTTTGCGCTTGACGTGAGCGGTTCGATGGGCGAGATCCCGCATGCGCTCGCCACGGACACGCTCCCGGCGTTCATGCAGACTCTGCTTGATGCCGGGGTCGCCGACCCGCAGGTGCTGTTCATGGCGATAGGTTGCGCCGTGGGCGACTCGGCGCCGCTTCAGGTCGGGCAGTTCGAATCCACCGAGCGGCTGATGGACCAGTGGCTCACGTACATGTATCTCGAAGGCGGCGGGGGCGGCGGGAACGAGAGCTACGAGCTCGCGATGTTCTTCGCCGCGCGTCACACCGACATGGACTGCGTAAAGAAGCGCGGGCGGCGCGGGTATCTCTTCATCACGGGCGACGAGCCGCCAAACCCGGCGGTTTCCCGCGCACAGGTGGAGCGCCTCATAGGGGACAAGCTTTCGGCCGACATCCCCATCGCCGCAGTCATAGAGGAAACCCAGCGGACGTTCGAGCCGTTTTTCTTGATCCCCGACCCCGAGCGGGCCAAACAGGTCGAAAGGCAATGGCGCGACCTTCTGGGCGACCGCGTGATTGCGCAGGCCGCGCCGCAGGACACCGGGTATGTTGCAGCCGGGCTGGTATCACTTCTGGAGGGCGGCGCGCCCGATCTTGACGGGCTGGTGAAAAAATACCGCTCCGCCGGGATCCCGGCTGACCGCTGCTCGGCGGTCGCGCGCGCGCTGACGCCCTTTGCCTCGACAATCAAGAAGAACGGCGCCCCCGTCCCGAAGCTCGGTTCCCCCAGGCTCCCCGGCGGAAACGGCCCGAGCGGGTACGAGCGTTGATCCGCGCGTGGATCGTTTTCGACCTCGGGTTCGGCGATTCGGGGAAAGGAACGATTACCGACTTTCTCGTGCGCGAGCGCGGCGCCGGGCTTGTCGTCCGATTCAACGGCGGGGCGCAGGCCGGGCACAACGTCGTGACCCCTGCTGGACACCACCACACATTCTCGCAATTCGGTGCCGGGACGTTCGTCCCCGGCGTTCTTTCACACCTCGGCCCCGCCTTCGTCCTGCACCCCGGTGCCATGCTCGTCGAGGCGAAAAAGCTCGAATCCGTCGGCGTCGCCGACACGTTTGAGCGGACGACGATCGACGGCCGCGCCCTGGTTGTCACGCCACATCAACAGGCCGCCGGGCGGTTGCGCGAGGTCCTTCGCGGAGACGCCCGGCACGGGACGTGCGGCGCAGGCATCGGCGAAGCGGTTTCGGACTCGCTTGCCGGTCACTCCGACACCGTCCACGCGGCCGACATTCGAAACCCGTCGCTCCTCCGCGAAACCCTTGCGTCACAGCGGATCCGGAAACGAACGGAGATCGGGCAACATGCGGCGTTCGCCGCCGACCCCCGCGCGGCGCCGGAGCTGGCCATCCTCGACGACGGCGCGTCAGGCGAACGGGTCTTGTTTCAGTGGGCGCCGCTTTTTGAAAAACTCCGCGTCGTCGATTCCACCGAGGCCCAAAGGATCCTCGGCGCGCAGCGGTCGATCGTCTTCGAAGGCGCGCAGGGGATGCTCCTTGACGAGACGTGGGGCTTTCACCCGCACACGACATGGAGCGACTGCACGCCAGCGGGCGCGCTGGCGATCCTCGATGAAGCAGGTTTCGACGGCCGCGTGACGCGGCTCGGCGTCATTCGAGCCTACTCGACGCGCCACGGCGAGGGGCCGTTTCCGACCGGGAGCGCCGAACACGCCGCCGCACACCGCGATCCAAACAACAACGCTGAAGGCTGGCAAGGCGAGTTCCGCACGGGACCGCTCGACCTCGTGCTCCTTCGCTATGCGGCGGAGGCTGCGGCCGGCGTGGACGGCGTCGCCGTCACCTGTCTTGACCAGGTCGGGAAAGAGACCGATGCCTGTGTCGCGTATTCCGTTCGTGGCGAACCGCCAGAGCCGGCCTTTGCCGAACGCGACGCCGGCGGAATGGTTCGCCGGTTGGTTCCCGGCCCCAGGGAGGATCTATCGCACCGCGAGCGCCTCGGCACCCTCCTCCGCCGCGCAGACCCGGTGCTCGCCCGCTTCTCGCGCGAGGATCTGCTCAAAGAGGTCTCGAAAGCAACCGGCGCGCCCGTGCTCTTGGAAAGCCTCGGCCCCAACGCGGGCGACAAGCGGTGGTTGCGCAAGCTCTGAGGCCTTGTCTGGCTGGCTTGTAGTCGCGCGCCGTCGCCCGCTGACCACTGGCCACTGGCTACTGACGACCGGCTGCCGTTCAGCCCCGCCTTGTGACCCATTGTTCGGCGCCGAGGACCAGGACGATTGCGAGGAGCACCCAGCTCCAGAGGGCCGGGCCCGAGCCCTCGTTTGCGCCGAACCCCACGAGCGACCGGAGCGCCGATCTCCCCTTGATTCCAAGTGCGGCCTCGACCTCCTCGCGCGGGGTTTTTTCGAGGTCAGATTCGGCGGGGTCGGTGCGGACGACGAGATAGGCGGTGCGGCCCGCGGGCGTCGTGATTTCGTACAGGCCGGGTTCGGGCGGGCCCGAGACGGTTGCGACCGCGCCGCCGTTTTCGGCGCGGCACTGGAGTTCCTGCGGCTCCGGGTTGCCGCCCGCCGCTCTGAGCGTTGCGGGACAAGCCTCGATCTTGAGCACGCGCTTTTCGCCAACGCGCAGTTCGTACGTCTCCCAAGCCTCGCGCCCCCGCGACAGATACTTGACAAACGCCCCCATTGCCGGGAGATACGACGGCCTGATGGGCCAGTCCCCCCAATCGCGGTCGAGCGACGAGCCGAAGACTATCACCCGCCCGTCGCCATGACGGCCCGCCGCCGAAAGCGGCCGGCCGTCGGCGGTTTCAAGAAACACCTGCGCGCCGGGCGCGGGGACGAGCTCGAACCGCCGTGTGATCTTCACGACCCCCAGGCCCTCGGCGCCGCCGGCAAAAGGAGAAAGCGCGGGGTGTCCGGCCGCGGGGACCAGAAGCCCCGGCGCGGCATTGGCCGAAGCTGACTGGGGGAAGCGGGCGGGCAACCAGCCCATGGCGTTGTGCGACGCCGGGTCGGTGTGGTCTCCCGCCGACACCAGGAGCCCGCCTCCCCCGCGCACGAACTCATCGAGGCGTGTTGCGGCGGCCGTCGCGAACGGGCCGCAGTTGAGAAGCGCGATCGCGTCGAACCGCGAAAGATCATCGGGGAGCGCCTCGGGGAACGTCGACATGACGACAAATGCGCCCTCGCCCCCGGCGGAAAGCGCACGTTCGAAGTAGAACGTCTCGTCGGCGTGGCTTACCGTTCTCGGATCTCCGTTTACGAGAAGAACCGCAGTCTCGCGGCCGGGGGGCCGGGCAAACGGCAACACGTTGTCCTGCGTGAGCGCGTCCGGGTGCAGGGCAACCTCCGCGAACACGGGCGATCTGCGGTCGTGCGCGGTCTCGAATACGGCCTCGGCCGTCCCGCGCGCGGGGACCTCGACCGCGGCGGGCCGGAGCGCCGCGCCCGCAATGCTCACCTTGATCTCGGTCCCCGCTGCGGCGCGCGAGTGGTTCGCGATGGTTGCAGTGATTCTGACACCTTCCGCGGTTCCCCGCACCTCCGCCGACACTAACGAGAGGTTCTGCCCGGGGTTCGGCACGGGGTCGAAGATCTCGAAGGAAACGCGTTCGTCGCCAAGTCCGATCGAGAGATCCTCGGCCTCTCGAAACGCGTGCCGGGCGAGGTCCGAGAGCAGATACCCCTTCGCGCTCTGCGGCGCCGCGGCCTCGACCAACCCGCGGGCAAGCCCAACGGCGCCGCCTATCGAAGTGGAGGCGTACGTCGGCTTCACCGAGCCAATCGCCTCGCGCGCGAGGTCGGGGGAGGCGGCGGGAAAAGGCGTCACAAGGGCGGGTGGGTTGGCCGCGGTCGCCAGGACGAACCGGTTGGCCGGGGAGGTCGCAGAGGCGATCTCACGGGCCCGTTGTTTCATTCGGTCGAGCGCGGTCTCGCCCCCTGCGGCCTGCGAGGCGCTCATCGAGTTGTCGAGGATGACGACTTGCAGGGCAAACCCCGTCCCTTGCGCGGCCGCGGGCGCGGCCAAAAACGGGCGCGCGATGGCCAGGGGGACGAACACGAGAAGCAGCGTCCTGAGCACGAGCAGGAGCATCGAACGGAGGCGCCTTCGCGAGCGCGATTTCTCCTCGCATCTTCTCACGAACTCGAAAGGGGGAAAACGTAGACGGCGGGGTTTTCGCCTGCCCAAAAGATGGATGAGCGGGGGCAGAATGCCGAGGAGCGCAAGCCAGAGGAATCCCGGGTTGACGAACTGGAGCATGCTCATGCCCTGGCCCGCCTGCCCTGGCGGCCTTCGAGGAATTCGCGGAGGGCCGTTTCGGGCGGCACGTCGGTCACGGCCAGGCGGTAGTCGACCCCGGCATCGATGCACACTCGCCGGCAACGCTCGAGGAACGCCCCGAACTCGCGAAGGTACGCCTCCCGTATGGCATCCGGCTCGACCAGCACCTGCGCCTCTGACTCGGGGTCGCAAAACAGGGTCAACCCGCTTGCCGAAAACCCGATTTCCGAGCGATCGAGCACGTGGAACACGCACACGTCGTGGCCGCGGCGCGAAAGCTGGATTATCGAGTCGAGGGCCGCGGGGTCCTCGTCTATCATGTCCGAAAAAAGGACGATGAGCCCCCGCCGCCCGGCCATGCCCGCAAGCTCGGAAGCGGCGGCCCCGATGGACGCGCGGCCTTCGCGGGGACCGGTCTCGAGAGCGCGCGCGATCTCGCGCAGGTAGACGCGGGACGCCCTGGGCGGCAGGTGGACGCGCCGCGCGGGGAACAGGTACAGGCCCGCGGCATCGCCCTGTTCGAGCGCCATGCAGGCGAGGCTTGCGGCAAGCAACGAGGCGTAGGCTCCCTTGGTCGTGCCCGTCTCGGGGTACTCCATCGAACCCGAGCAGTCGACCGCGAGGTGGACGGCGAGATTCGTCTCGTCGAGGGACTCCTTTATGTAGTAGCGGTCGAGCCGCCCGAACGCCTTCCAGTCGATTCTTTTGGGGTCCTCGCCCGGGACGTACTCGCGGTGTCCCGCGAACTCGACGTTGTCGCCCGAGAGGCGAGATGCGTGCATCCCCGAGAGCGTCCCCTCGACAAGGTACCTCGCCCGAAGCTCGAGGCTCCCGAGGCGTTCGAGAACCTGCGGGTCGATGAGCGGCCGATCGTTCATCGGCGCCGAGTATACCCCAACGCGCCCCGCGGCGGTACAGGCGAATCGGGAAGCCGTCGAATGGATCGACCGCCATGGGTTCCGGGACCCGACGACGGGGCTATGTCTTTGTCGAGCGGATGACGGGTGAGCCCTGCGGGGGCCGGAAATGGGTTTGCCCCGGGTAGATCCCCGGCGGCACGGCCACGGCGGGGTAGATGACCGAGCGGGGGCCGGTGAGCGTGCCCGGGGAGGTGACGGAGTTGCACCCGGTCTCGGTGCCGTCGCCGAGGATCGCCCCGAGCTTGCGCCGCCCGGTGTCGATGCGCCCCTTCTCGCCGCGCACCGAGATGGCGCCGGGGATCATCCGCAGGTTGGCGAGCTTCGTGCCGGCGCCGAGGTTCACGTCGCGCCCCAGGATGCTGTCGCCCACGTACGCGAAGTGCCCCGCCTTGGCCCCGTCGAGCATGATCGAGCTCTTCATCTCGGTCGTGTGGCCGATGATGCAGCCGTCTCCCGCCAGGCAGTCGCCGCGGAGGTATGCCCCCTGCCGGATCCCGGTGTTCGCGCCGATGACGGCGGGCCCCTTGATGAGCGCGCCGGGCTCGACCACGGTGCCGGGCCCGAGGATCACGCGGTCGTCGAAGAGGTACGTGCCGGCCATGACAATCGCGGCGTTCCCGAGTTGCACGCCCCCCGCGAAGGCCACCGCGTTCCCCTTTTTGCCCTGTCGCACCTCGACGTCCTCGCGCACCTGACCGTCGACGATCGCGAACGCCTTCGCGACGAGACCCGTCCGGCCCTTCAGCGGCCACGCGTTCCCGAAGTAGCCCGCGAGGTACGCCCCGAGCCGGTCGAGCGCCGTCCAGACCGGCTGGTCCGGGATGAAGAGCGCGCCGTGCGCGGAGCCGGTGAGGTCGAAAAACTTTGCGGGAACCGGCATGGTGCGCCTCAGTCCTCGAGCGTCGAGGTGTCGCCCAGCGGAAGGCCGAGCTCCTTTGCCTTGAGCAGCCGCCGCATGATCTTGCCGCTGCGGGTCTTGGGGAGCGAGTCGACGAACTCGATCTCGCGGGGGGACGCGGCGCTCGAGAGCCGCTTCATCACGAACTTCTGGATCTCGCGGCGCAGGTCCTCGGATGGCGCAAAACCGTCCTTGAGCGAGACGAACGCCTTGACGACCTCCATGGCGATCGGGTCGGGCTTGCCGATGACCCCCGCCTCGCCGACCGCGGGGTGCTCGATGAGCACCGACTCGACCTCGAACGGGCCCACGAGGTGGCCCGCCGTGTTGATGACGTCGTCCGCGCGCCCGACGAACCAGAAGAAACCGTCGGCCTCCTTCCGTGCGCGGTCCCCGGTGACGTACCACCCGTTCTTGAAACGCTCGTTGTAGAGCGCATCCTTCTTCCAGTAGGCCCTGAACATCGATGGCCAGCCGGGGCGCACCGCCAGGTTTCCCTCGACCCCCGGAGCGACCTCGTTGCCGGAGTCGTCGATGATCCCGGCGGTGATCCCCGGGAACGGGCGGCCCATCGAGCCGGGGCGGATCTCCTGGATGGCGTAGTTGGCGATCATCATCGCCCCGGTCTCGGTCTGCCACCAGTTGTCGTGGAACGGCAGCCCCAAAACCTTCTGACCCCAGACGACGGCCTCGGGATTGAGCGGCTCGCCGACCGAGCAGGTGTGGCGGAGCGACCCGAGATTGAATTGCTTCGGGAGGTCGTCGCCCGATTTCATGAGCATCCGGATGGCGGTGGGCGCGGTGTACCAGACGGTGACCTTCCGGCGCTCGATGAACGAGTACCA
>JACRCP010000379.1 GCA_016218965.1 Deltaproteobacteria bacterium
CCGCACTGGCCGCAGTTCTGCGGGTCGTTCGACAGGTTCGCGCACCCGTTCGGGCACTGCACCTGGTTCGCCCCGCAGGTGCATATCCCGGCCGCGCACGTCCCGCCGGTGCACGCGCGTTTGCACTGGCCGCAGTTGGCCATGTCGGTCTGGAGGTCGACGCACGCGTTGTCGCAGATGTCGGGCGTTCCGGCCGGGCAGGCGCACTGCCCGCTCGTACAGGTGCCGCCGGTCGGGCAGTCGCGGCCGCAGTTGCCGCAGTTTTGCGGGTCGTTGGAAAGGTTCGCGCACCCGCCCGGGCACGCCACGTCGTTGGCCCCGCAGGTGCAGATCCCGGCCGCGCAGGTCCCTCCGGTGCAGGAATGCCCGCAGTTGCCACAGGCGACGAGGCTCGTCAGGAGGTCGACGCACGCGTTGTCGCAGAGGTCGGGCGCCGTCGCGGGACAGCCGCACTGGCCGCTTGTGCACGTGCCGCCGGCCGCGCAGGCCGTGCCGCACTTCCCGCAGTTGGCGGGATCGGATGAAAGATCGAAGCAGTCGCCCATGCCGCTGCAATCGATCATGTCGGCCGGGCATTCGCAGACGCCGGGGGAGACGCAGCTCTGCAGGCCACCGCACTTTCTGTCGCACTGGCCACAGTTTTGCGGGTCGGCCGCGAGGTCGGTGCACGTGCCGTTGCAGTCTTCCCGCCCGGCCGGGCACAGGCACTGCCCCGTCCGACAGGTCTTGCCGCCGGCGCAGGCGTTACCGCAAGTCCCACAGTGCGCGTCGTTGGCCTGTTTGTCGACGCAGTCACCGGAGCAATCCTCGAGGGGCGGCTGGCAGCCGGTATCGGTCGGCCCGGCATCGTCCGAGCCGGCGTCGCCCGCGCCGCCATCCTTGGGCGGAGTCGCTCCACCATCCTTCTTTTCGACCGGCACCTGGCCGTCGGGGCCCCCGCCGGAATCTCCATCGATTGGATCTGACGTGGCCACCCCGCCGCCGCAGCCCACGGCGATCAATGCCGAGAGGCACATCACCAACGCCGGCACATTCAGTGATTTCATTGCAATCCCCTTCGTGTTGTGGGAACGACCATGCCTTCCAGATCCCCTCCGTTATGAATAAAGTGCCGCGGGGGAGGCCTGACGGCTCAGAATTTTTTCACTTCCACTCGGAAGGGGGGGATTTTTTTTGCGGCTGAGGAACCGCGCGGTACCTTCGGTGCCGTAATCGTTGCAGCATTCCGCAGACGTGCCTACAATGATCCTGTGAGGTGGCCCGTGGGGTGGAAGGGTTTTTGAGCCGTTCGTGCCCCTCGTTGGCACTACCTAGACATGGGCGGTGCGTTTTCGACGACGCTCGCCGTCGGCCCGCGGCGCGGGCGCAGGGGTGCCGGGTTGGCAGACAGGTCTTCAAACGATCTCGGCGTGGTTACGGCGTTCCCGCGTGCGTACGCGACCGACGAAACCCTGATTCGCGGCGTGCGCCGGCGGGAACCGGAGGCCGCGCGGGCTCTCTACCAGCGGTTTGCCCGGCTCGTCAACCGTCTCGTCTGGCGAATCATGGGCGCGGACCAGGAGCACGACGACGTCGTTCAGGAGGCGTTCATCAACGTCATTTCATCGATCGGAGGAGTAAGGGATCCGTCGGCGCTCGAGATCTGGGTGTCCGCCGTCGCCGTGAACACGGCACGACGGGAGATCCGGAAGCGGAAGGTCCTGGGGATCTTCCATCTGGGTCACGACGCGGTCGAAGACGATCGGCAGGCCGTCGGTTCCGAACAGATGCTCGTCTCCCGGCGTTTTTACGATGTCCTGGACGCGTTGCGGACTGACGATCGCATCGTGCTGACGCTCCGATACGTCGAAGGGATGGAATTGGCGCCGATCGCTTCGGTCACCGGCTGCTCGGTGGCGACCGTCAAACGCAGGATAGCTCATGCCAGGGCCGTATTTGAACGAAGGGCGCGCAGGGACCCCGTGCTTGCCTCGATGATTGGGGGCACAACCGATGAGTGAGAGAATGGACGGGATGGAGATGTTGGGGAGGCAGGTCGCCGGGGAGATCGGCGAGGGGCCGGGCGGCAGGGCGATGGCCATGCAGGAGATGATGGTTGTAGACGCCGTCTCGGCGCCGCGAAGGTCCCGGGCGACGGCGTTCTACACGGTCGCGGTCGCGTCAGTCGCGGTGGCGGTCTTGGCCGGAGCGGGGGTCTTTCTCGTGTCCGGGCATGGGAGGATGGGCTTCCGGATTGCCGGTGTGGCGCACGACGGGCAAGAGAGCGTCTGGCTGCACGAAAGGACGGATGTCGCCCTTGACGTGGCGTTCGACGACGGCACCCGGATAGTCATGCAGAAGACCGCCCGGGGAAGGATCCTGCGGGCGGACCGGAATGCCGTTTCGATAGCGCTCGACAGCGGAACGCTGTCGGCCCAGGTGATGAGCGCGGGAAGGACGCTGTGGGTCATCGACGCCGGGCCCTATCGTGTCACCGTGACGGGCACGGTCTTCGACGTTTCGTGGCAGCCTGCCGACGGCCTCCTTGACGTACTCGTGCGGGCGGGGAAGGTTGCGGTCACCGGCGCGGGGCTTGCCGAGGGCGGGCTCTCGCTTGCCACCGGGCACAACCTTCACGTAGACGAGAAGAGGGGCCGGACGATCATCGACACGGGGTCTTCGCAGCCGGCTTCGACGTCCGCCGTACCGTCGCAAGACGGAGTGCCGGCCGTCTCTTCGCCGGCGTCGTTGGAAAGCCGCCGCACCGAAGATGCCGTCGCCCCGCGGCCCGGTGTGGTGTCCGCGCGTGAGAGCCCGCGGGGCCGCCCGGCGCCATCGGCGGCGGCCAGGCGAACAGCGTCAATCGAAGGTCCACGCCCGGGGGCCGTCAAAGAGAAGGCAACGGGAGATGCCGCGCCCCGGAAAACGGCGTTGATCGTGCCGGACGACTGGAAGGACCTCCAGCGCGAGGGGCGCTACGCCGAATCGCTTGCCGCCGCAGAAAAGGCGGGGTTCGACGTGTTGACCGGCACGCTCGATCTTGCCGACCTGTGGGCGCTTGCCGACGCGGCCCGCTATGCCAAGAGCCCCAGGAAAGTCGAGAAGGCCCTCCTGGCCGTGCGAAAACGCTTCGGCGACTCGCCGCGCGCGCGGGCGGCGGCGTATCTTCTCGGAAAGACGGCGATGGATCTGGACCGGAACCCGGCCGAGGCGGCTCGATGGTTTCGGACCTATCTGCGGGAAGACCCCGACGGATCGCTTGCGGAAGAAGCCCTGGGACGGCTTGTGGACGCCTGCGTGAAGTCGAACCAGAGGGACGCGGCGAAGGACGCTGCCCGGCGGTACCTTGAAAAATACCTTAACGGCACATTTCCGGATCTGGCAAGATCCGTTCTCGAAGAATGAAATCTCTTTTGGCGACCATCATGGCCGCGGCGCTTTGCCTTGGCGCCGCGTGGCCGGCTGCCGCGCAGGAACGCTCGAACCCCACGGCTCAAAAGGTCATCCTGGTGAGCACGAAATCGTGCTGTCCCGCCGAGGCGTGGGTCGAGGCCGAAAAAAAGATCGAGGCGGAGCTTGGTGACGTCAACTTCTCGGTTGAAGTGGTGAACGGCGGGGTTTCGGGCGTCGGAGCGGGACGGATTGAGCTGGGCATCCTCGCGGGCGAAAAAAAGGCGGTCTGCGCGTTACGCATCGTGAAGTCCGCCGACGGGCGGGGAGGGGAGGCGGACCTGTGGATCAACAACCCGGTCTCCGGGAAGACCAGTCACAAACGGGTGCTCCCCGAGGGGAAGGATGGTGACGGGGATGCGTCGATATTCGCGCTTCGTGTCGTCGAGGTTCTCCGGGCCGGTCTCCTTGATTTGAAACTTCTGGACGATTCACTGCGGAAACTTGGGCGGCAGACAGAGGGTGAAGAGAACGCCCCGCAGCCGCTCCAGACACCCAAGGAACCGGCCAACGCGGGCGGACCGGGACCGCTGTCGGTTCACTTCGGCGCGGGGGCGGTGGGGTTTCCCAACGACGCAGGCTTCCTCGGGACCGCATCGATTGCGTTAAGGGGGACGTTCATCCCGGCCCTTTCTGTCGAACTGGGGGGTACGACCTCGTTTCCCGGCAAGCGCGTCGGGACACCCGCAGCCGGCAGCACCTTCAGCGTCACGATGGTACGCGCGTGGGCCATGTGGGAGATGCTTCAGGCCGGGTTGCTGCGGCCGGCCATCGGGGCGGGCGGCGGGATCGTCGTCGCAAAAGCCGAGGGAGCCGATTCAGTCCGTTTCACGGGCGCGTCCGACGCTACCAGCACCGGGTATCTGGGCGTCAACGCGCAATGCGCCGTAGCGGCATGGGAGTACGTCTGGTTCAGGGTCGGGGCGGGCTACGGGCGATCCGTTCCCGAGGTGCTCGTGAGGTTCGGCGGCGCCGGCGCCGGGACGTTCGGCAAGCCGCTGCTGGAGGGCTCCGCGGGGGTGGAGGTGAAAGTTCCTTGAGCTACGACGACCATACCGCGGCACTTACAATCGTATGAAGGAGGTTCGCCCGTGAGCAGCAGGATATGCCGGCATACAATGGGAGCCACGGTCGTCGCGTTGGTCGTCGTCTTTGCGGGAGGGTGCGGCGGCGGCGTGGTCGGCGAGTTGAACCCGTTGGTCGAGAACGATGCCGGTTCGAAGTGGGGGGTCGGAGGGTCAAAGGACGCGGCCTCGGATGGTGACGTGCATCACGTGCCGGACGCGGCCGGGACGGGCGACACCGGCCCCAATCCGGACGGGGCGGCTTCCGGCGACGCCGGTCCGGACACCGACGGCGGAAACCAATCGGACGCCGGCCCCGGCGGAGACAGCGGGCCGCTCGACGACGCCGGCGCGCTCGGTGACACGGGCCCCGCCGGCGACGCCGGTTCCGGCGCCGATGCGTCCGTCGCGATCGACTCGGCGGGCAGGCGCTGCACGGCCGATCCGGCGATCTGCGTCGGCGGGACCGTGTGCGACCCCGCGCTGGGGATTTGCACCTGCCCGGCGGGTCTTGCGCTCTGCGGCGCCGGGTGCGCCGACCTTGCCGCCGATGCCAGGAATTGCGCCGCGTGCGGCTTCGCCTGTCCGGCGGGGCAGGCGTGCGCGGGCGGCCGGTGCACCGGGGGAGACTGCGCGTCCGGGACGACCGACTGCGGAGGGGTTTGCGTGGACACTCTCGCGAACGCGCAGAACTGCGGCGGCTGTTCGGTGGGAGAGAGCAATGAATGCGACAAAGGCGACGCGTGCCAGGGCGGGGTCTGCACGCCCTCAGCGTGTCCCTTCGGTGCGGCGCGTTGCGGAGCGGGTTGTGTCGACCTGGCGTCTTCGCCCGGAAACTGCGGAATCTGCGGCAAGGTCTGCGACCCCGGCCAGGTGTGCAGCGCGGGCGAGTGCACGGCTGCCTGCGGCGTGGGGCTCACGCGGTGCGGGTCGGCGTGCGCCGACGTCGCGCACGATCCCACGAACTGCGGGGAGTGCGGGAAGGTCTGCGACAAGGAAAACGTGTGCGCATCGGAGGATGGAAAAGTCAAGTGCAGGGACTACGTGTTCGCCGGGTGCAACTCGTGTCCGTGCGATGCGTGCGCCGGCGACTTCGACTCGTGCTGTGCCGTCGCCGTTTTCGGCGGAGGTTACTCGGTGCTCTGTGCCGAGGGCGGCTGCCCGCTGCCGTAGCCCGGCGGCCGGCGGGCCCGGGTGTCGCATTCGGCATCGTCCCTGGCGCCTCTCTCACCGGGACGCACGGTTCGGGCACAGGAGGGCACATGAACAGGGTTGTGGTCGCGCTGTTTCTGATCTTGATCGTTTCGACGCCTGCCGATTCAGCGGGGCAGACCGCGCCGCCCGCTTCTCCCGCCGCCGCGGGCGACGCGAAGGCTTTGGACGCCTACAAACCGTACCCGTATCCGGGACAGGCTTCGGGCCAGCCCCCGGCGCCAGCGGCGCCGACGGGCGACGGCGATCGGCTCAACCTGGACGGCAGGCTCGGCGCGGGCGCGAATCTGCGCATCTCCGACGGACTTGCCGGTCGGAGCGGGCTTTCGTTGCGCTGGTGGGTGCACCGGCACGTGGGGCTGCAGGCCGACATCGCCGCCGGGCTCTGGTCGGGCAAGGTCATGGACGGGCTTTCGGGCGAAAAACAGGAGCGGCGCGAGATCGTCCCGCGCTTGAGCTTTGTCTTTCCGGTCGTGGCCTCCAAATGGGCGCATTTCTTCGTTTCGGCCGCCAGCGGGCTTCTGGTCTCCAAGCCGCCCAAAGAGGCCACAGGCATCGGCGTGGAGGCCGGCGCGGGCGCGGGTGTCGAATTCATGCCGATCAAGGACCCTCACGTCTCGATCGAATTTTCGGGCGGGGCCTCGTACTTCGCCCACAAGTCGGCAACGCTCGGGAGCGGCGCGACGACGAGCTTTTCCACTGGTATCAACTACTACTTTTGATCCGTTCGGCTCACGTTCTGCAAAAGGAGGGTCATGTCATGAGGCATGCTTCGTTGGTTGTCGCGGTCGTGCTCGCGGCCGCTCTGTCCGGCTGCACCCAAGAAGTAAACCTGCCGCCGCAGTTGGTCCTCAAGGGTCCCGACGTGGTCCGGGTCAAGGCACCCGCTGTTTTTGACGCATCCGGGTCCTCCGATCCCGACGGGTTCATTGACACCACGGCCTTCAAGTTCGACTTCGGAGACGGGACCGAGGCCGTTACCGGCGTGACATCCGCGGCGCACACGTTCGCGGCCAAGGGCGATTTCACGGTGACCGTCGAAGTCACCGACGATGCGGGAGCCGTCGCCAAGACCTCGAAGCTCGTGACGGTCACCGACAACGTCACGCCGGTCGCCGGGATCACGGGACCCAATCTTGTCCGCAGGGGCGCCGAGGCGAAATTCGACGCGAGCGCGTCAAGCGACGCCGACGGACAGGTGACCGGATATTCGTTCGACTTCGGGGATGGGAGCGCTAAAGTGGCCGGCGTGTCCGTGTCGACCCACGTCTTCGCGGGTTGCGCGGGCGACAAGTTCCCCTGCGCGTACACCGTTTCGGTCGAGGTCGTCGACAACGACGGCGCCAAGGCGACGGCGGCGATCGAAGTGACGGTGACCGACAACGTCGTTCCGTCGGCCTCAATCACGGGCCCTTCGTCGGCGAGGATCAACCAGATCGTATCGTTTGACGCCTCCGCATCCACCGACCCCGACGGTGCCATTGCGGCATTCTCGTTCGACTTCGGCGACTCGACGCCCGCCGTCACCGGTGTTCGGACCGCCCAGCACGCGTATTCTGCGAAGGGATACTATTCGGTCACGCTCGAGGTGACCGACAACGACGGCGCAAAGGCCACGGCGACGATCCAGGTCACCGTCACCGACAATCTTGCCCCCGTGGCGGCCCTTTTGGGCCCTGCGGAGGCGCGGGTGAACACGGCGGTGTCTTTCGATGCCTCGGATTCCGCCGACCCGGACGGGACGGTCGCCGCGTTCAAGTTCGATTTCGGCGATTCCTCCGCCGATGCGGTGGTTCAGGGCGTCAAGGTCGCGCAGCACGCCTACACCGCGGCGGGGGCGTACGTGGTTTCGCTGGAGGTGACCGACAACGACGGCGCCATTGGCGCGGCGGCGGTGCAGATCCTGGTCTCGGACAACATCCCGCCGGTGGCGGCGTTCACCGGCCCTGCGACGGCGGTCGTGGGGGACGTCGTGACATTCGATGCCTCGCCGTCCTCGGACCTCGACGGGGCCATAGCGAAGTACTCGTTCGATTTCGACGGGGACGCGACGGTCGATGCCGAGGGCGGGACCGTTCAGTACAACCACGTCTACACCGCGGCCGGCGTATTCAACACGACCCTTCGGGTCACCGACAACGACGGGGCCGACAACACCGCGGCGCGGCAGATTTCTGTCAAGACCGGGGCCGACTCGGCCGTTCCGCCGATCGCGTCGTTTGTCAGCCCGGCGCAGGCGCTCGTGAACCAGGCGGTGGCGGTGGACGGCGGCGCATCAAGCCCGGGAAGCGGCGCAATCACGGCGTACGAGTGGGACTTCGGCGACACCGCCACCGGGAGCGGGGCCACCGCGGTTCACACCTACACGGCGGCGGGCGTCTACGACATCAGCCTGAAGGTGACGGCCACTTACAAGGATGCCACGACGCTTTCGAACACCATGACCCGCCAGATTGACATCGAGGACAACACCGTGAGCATCACGTCGATCACGCCGGCTTCCGGCAGCACCAGCGGCGGGACGACCGTGGCAATCAAGGGGAAGGGGTTTACCAGTTACGGCGTGACCACGCTGATGTTCGGCCCCAACAACGCGCTGGCGGTCGACGTCATCGACTCGACGAACATGACCGCGGTGACGCCGCCCGGCGTCCCGGGGCCGGTGGATGTCTGGCTGACGAACCAGAACGGGTCGATCATCCATGCCGACGGCTTCACCTATCTCGGCACGGACAACCGGGCGACCACTACGTACTGCCCGGTGGCGCTCGTCGCCGGTGGCACGTCCGTTGGTTTTGCGGCCAACGACGATGACGTGAACCTGGCGGTGGACCTGCCGTTCGATTTCGAGTTCTTCGGGAAGGTCTATCCGGTCGGCACGAAGCTGCGCGTGACCACAAACGGCTGGATCTCCTTCACCGATGCCGGCGCGTCGTTCACGCACTCCGCGATCCCGTCGGCAGCCAACCCCGCGACCCTGATCGCGCCGTTTTTCATGGACATGACGGCGGGGGCGGGCGGTCAGGTCTACGTGCTGACCACAGGGACGGCACCCAACCGTCAGTTCGCCGTGGCGTGGCGGAGCTTCTCGTCCCGCGCGGCCGGCGGCGACGTCTACAACTTCGAGGCGGTGCTCTACGAGTCGAGCAACGACATCAAGTTCCAGTACCTGAACACCTACGGGGGGCAGTTCGCGGGCGGGACGTCGGCCCTCGCGGGCATTCAGGGTTCCTCTGTCGCGGGTGTGCAGGCGTTCCGCAATTCGGCGACGCGCGGCCTCGCCCCGGGCGGACGCGTGTACGCGTTCAGCTACGCCGGCGGAGCGTACGCCATGGCGACCGATGCCACGCTGACGGTTTTTTCGTCCAACCCGGCGAACAACGGCACGCTTCCGACCAATGGGAGCTTCACAGTGGGCTTCTCGATCCCGCTCAACCCCTCGACGATTTCCGGGACGAACGTGCAACTTTTCGACGTCACCACCAGCGCCTCGGTCAACGCGAACTACGCGGTGAGCGGGGACAAGCTGACCGTCACGGGCACGCCGGCGTCCCCCCTCACCATTGACGACCGATACCGCGTGACCGTCACGACGAACGTCTTCGGTGCCAACAAGGCGCAGTTCTCGCAGGATCCGACCAAGGCCGCGTGCGCAGCCGTGTCGAACCCCGCGGCGTTCACGTTCGAGTTCACCGCAGTAGCCGGTGCGGTCCAGAAGGTCAACCTCGGAGGCGGCTCGACCCCGCAGGGGATCGCCGTTTCGTCGGCAGCCAACCTCGCGTACATCGCGAAGGGAAACGGCAACCGGGCCGTCTCCGTCGACACGAACAGCCTTTCGGTGACGAACAACATCGCGCTTTCGGACTGCACGAACCCGATGGGGATTGCGGTGACGCCCAACGGTCAGAGGACCTTCATCACCTGCATGAACGGGACGGGCAGGGTGGCGGCGATCGACACGAACGGGACTTTTGTACAAATCGACGTCAACGGGGTCAATCCGGGCGTCCAGTCGATAGCGGTCGGGAGCAACCCGGACGGGATCGCGATAAGGTCAGCCGGCGACCGGGTCTACGCCGCCAACTCTGGATCGAACACCGTTTCCGTGATCGAGACGTCGACGTTCAATGTGCTCACCGCGATCGGCGTGGGCAACACCGCGCGCGGGGCGGCGGTGAACCCGGCAGGAACGAGGCTTTACGTGGCAAACGAAGGCGACGACTCGCTTTCGGTAATCGACGTCCAGAGCGGGTCGGGGGGCGAGAACTCCGTGCTCCAGACGGTCGACGTGTCGGGTTCCTGTTCGGGTCCGAGGGGAGTGGCCGTGCGTCCGGACGGCAACAGGGTGTACGTCACGTGCAGGTTCGACGATGCCGTGCTGGTGCTTGACGCGGCGAACTTCAACGAGGTCGCGACGATCCCGACTGGCGATCAGCCCCTTGGAATCGCGGTCTCGACAAGCGGGAAACTCGCGATGGTGGCCGAGACCGGCGGCACCGACTCGGTCGGCGTCCTGAACCTGGACTCGAACACTTACCTCACGCAGGTGCCCCTCGGCGGCGGGACGAACCCCTTCTGGGTCGTGTTCCGGCCGAACAGCTCGGTCGGACTGGTGACGCTGTCGGGGTCAAACGAACTGGCCGAGGTTTTCTAGCGGGCTGAACCATCGATTGCCACCCCGCCGCCCAATGCCTATAATAGAACTGCGAGGTGGCCGGTGGGTGGAAGGGTCCGCAATGTGGTTGGCCTGTGCATCGCCGCTGTCGCGTGGGGGGTGGCGGCCTGCGGCGGGGAAATCTCTTCGGGGACCCCGTTCACGTACCATGTTGTGGCGGAATTCGACGGCGGGCGCGGGGCGGAGGTGCTCGACTTCGAAACCGTTCTGACGTGCGACGAGTGGCGGGGCGGTTCGTGCGTCAAGGCGCCTTCCGAAGGCACGGCTTCCGGCGCGGGGGCGACTTCCGCGGAGCTCGTGTCCGAAAGTTGTGAGTGCACCGGGTCATATTCGATCGATTTCTCCGGCTCCGGCGTTTCGACATTCATCCATCGAATTGCGTTTGGCGCCGCGGCCGCGGCGCCCGGCACGCTGACGGCCACCGACAACGGCCTGTTCACTGTCGTCTCTGGGGGTTCTTCGTGTACGGGGAGCGTCCGGGTCACGAAGGCCGGTCGTCTCGCGTCCGACACGCCGGGCTACTCGTACCCCGACGTCGCCGGGTTGTTTGCGGTGTCGTGCCCCGGGTTCGAGTTGAAAAACGGCCTTTTCTATCTCAACCCGAAGGAGATCGAGCTTGGGCTGGAGAAGTGACCAACGGTTTCGGGCGATACTCGCCGGCGCGACGCTCGCTGCCGTCATCGCGCTTGAGCCGGCTCCGGCCCACGCAAAGAACGAGTTCTCGTTCGGCATCGGCGTGGGGGTGTTTGCGTTCGATGACGGAGTGGCTTACGAGGGAAGGGCGCTTTCGTACCTGAGCGGGCTGGGGGCGGACACCGGCGACAGCCGCCGGGCCGACTGGGCGGTTGTCCCGGTTCTCACGCAGTCGTGGAAATTCCATGAGAACCTCGGGGTCGAGGTCCGCGAGAGGTTCTGGCAGAGCGCCGCGCGCGGGAGGTTCGATGCGAACCCGGGGCTGGACTTCCGGTTTGCCCGCTCGGTCGTTCCGTTCACGCTCTCGCTTGCGGCCTCGGTTGCGAACAACGGCAACGACGCGGGCGTGTCGCTTCTGGCCGGACCCGGGCTCTACGTCGTGTCGTCGGACCTGCGGGGGTTCCTGGGGACCGAGGACTCGATTGCCGCCCGGCCGGGCGTGCTTGTTTCGGGGGGGTTCTTTGTGCGAGTCTCGGAGTCGCTCTACGTCCGCGGAGACGTCTGTTGGGACTGGTTCGACCTGCCCCGCACAAGCGAACTCTTGAAGGACGGAGGAAACGGCGGCGGCTTCACCGTCTCCGGCATCCTCGAATACCGGATGTAAGCGTTCAGCTATCAGCCGTCAGCCATGTGCTAGAATGCCCGCGTGCTTTCGGCCCTTGTCAGTTTTGGAGAGTCTTTGCGGCAGGCGGGGTTGTCTGTGTCGCCTCCCGAGTTGTGCGATTCCGCTCGCGCGCTCGATCTGGTGGACATGTCGGTGCGGGAAGACGTCCGCCGAGCGCTTGCGGCGACGCTCTGCAAGCGGGGGCGCGACCGCGCGACGTTTGACTCCGTGTTCGACGCGAATTTCCCCGCTTCGGACCCCTTTTCGGGGGAACTGCCGGAGCCGGGGGGGGTCGGGGACCTGGGTGACGCAGAGCTTGTAGTCGCGGACGCCATTGCCTCGGGCCGGGCCGCCAGGCTTTCGGCGCTGGCGCGGTACGCGCTGACTGGTGAAGGCATCGACCTCCTCCTCGAACTCCTGGAGTCCGGCGTCGCCGCGGGGACGGGTTCAGTCGCCAATGTTGCGAGCGAGGAGTTTCTTTCGGCGCGTCTCCTCGACGCCGTCGCCTGGGAGGCGTCGGAAGACGAGATCCGGCGGTTTCTCGACGCACTTTCCGCGCGGCTCGGCCCGGAGGGCGTTCGGCTTCTTTCGGAGGCCGCGGCGCGGCGGCGGCGCGAGGTCCGGGCCGCTGTGGGCGAGATCGCCCGACGGACCGCGGCGAGGTCCGGGGGCGGCCGCGCGCCCGTTTCCTCAAAAGTGCCGCTTGAGGAAAAGAGCTTCTACCTTCTCACCGAAGCCGACACCGGGGCGCTGCGCGGCGTCGTTTCGGAGCTTGCACGCAAGATCAGGGCCAGGGCCCGAAAGAAAAAGAAACGGTTTTCCCGCGGGAAGCTCGACGTGAAAAGGATGATGCGGCTGAATGTCGGGACAGGCGGGATCCCGATGCGCGCGGCGTTTCGGAAAAGGAGGCCGCGGCGCACGACGCTGCTGGTGCTTTGCGACCTCTCCGATTCTGTCCGGAACGTATCCCGATTCATGCTCGAGTTCACCTTCACGCTTCAGGACCTGTTCGGCCCGGTGCGGTCGCTCGCGTTCGTCAACGAAGTTGGTGAGGCGACGGGTCTGTTTGCCCGCTACGACGTGGGTGAGGCGGTCGGCCGGGTGCTTGCGGGCGAGGCAGTCAACGTCTGGGGCAACTCGAACTACGGTCGCGTATTTGACGCAGTGCTGTCGGCGTTCCCGACGGCGCTGACGCGGGACACGGTCCTTGTGATCATAGGCGACGGCCGGAACAACTTCCACTACGCCAACGAAGAGGCGCTTCGCGAGATTCGGCGCCGCTCAAAAAGGGTCATCTGGCTCACGCCCGAGCCCCAATCGAGTTGGGGGTTCGGGGACTCCGAGATGTGGCGCTACCGGCGCCACTGCGATCGCGTCGAAACCGTGAGGAACTTCGGCGACCTCAAGGCGTTCGTCGACACGCTCACGCTTTAGAGCATCGTCGCATCTTTTGCCACAGAGTAGTAGAACAGAGGGCACCGAGGTTCAATAACGGCTCGGAGAAGCTATGTATTCCCTCTGTGGTCTCTGTGGCCTCTGTGGCAGAAAAGTCGGCTTGCTCTTTTGCCGTTCCGTCTGCGCCAAAGGCTGATCCTGAAGGTCTTTCAGACTTCGTCTTCGGCGTCGTCGGGGAGCGGCGGGGGTTTCAGGCGCGTGTTTTTGATGAAACGCTCGATGCGCTTGCGCGCGTTTTCGTCGAGGTTGGAGAACCCGATTCCCATGCCGGGGGCGGCGTGGCTTCCGTGCCCGGGCGGGTTCACCCACCGCACCTCGCCCGCGAGGTCAAAAGGGAGGGGGAAGTCCGGGAGTGAGAAGACCAGGCGGACGCGCGTCCCGATGGGAAGCGGCTTTTGCGTCGTGACGAATATGCCGCCGCGCGAGATGTTCAAGATGTAGTCGGTGATGAACGACCCGACCGTCCGGTAGCCCACCTTGAGCTCCACCGGCAGCCTGAAGTCCCTGCGGTGCTCCACATACGGCATGCCGCCTATGTAGTCGAGAAAACGGCCGATTGCAAACGAAAACGAAAAGCACGGCGGCTCGATGGTAGCGTCGTCTCGAAGGACAGCGCGAAGGCAATGAGCGGCCCGGTCGATTCGGTCAGGGTCCGCCAACTGCGAAAGACACTGTCCTGATCTCGATATTCCCCGCGCAGTCCCATGCGGTCACGGCCAGTTCATAGGATCCCTTTTCGATTATGGTCGTGCCGGACTCGAATGGAAGGCCGTTGAGGGTCGTGGTCATCCCGGCGAAGTTCTGATCTTGGATGGCAATCGATGGCGTCACCGGACCGGCGGCTTCGTCGCCGTCCGCGATTCCCCGGAGTTCAATGGTGGGTGGCGTGCGGTCAATCACGAAGCGAAGTCCTTTCGTGCTGCCGTCGATCATCAAGACGTGCACGCCTTCTTCGGTGATCGGGGTTCCGATCTGGTATGGCCGTCCGTCAAGGAATAGGGCCAAGCCGCCGCCAGACAGGTTGTTTCCGAACCGAGGCGTCACGTCTTGCACTGTGCAAAGGCCGTTCTCGACGCCGACCAGGTCCGAGACGCCGGCCAGGTGGTCAACGACACGGTGCGAAGGGGAACGCGACAAGGTCTGGACCGACGGCAACTTCCGTTTCGGAGTTCCCCAAAGGTCTTTCGGTGGTATGACCTTGCCTGTGCCTCGGATGTCCGCTTTGGCGTCCGGCAACCTTCCCGCCAGTTTCTTTTCAATATCCCCCGTGCGTGAACCGATTTGTTTTGGTGCGTTCGCTGCCACCCGCACGTACAATGCCGTCAGGTACGCATCGCCACGGATGGAGCTTTGGGCGTCGAGTTGAGAGTTGAGATAGGCAACGCCTGCGGGGACGATGTTGTTGATATCGCCTGCGATGGTCTGGACAGCCAGAACGCCAAGCAGCGTGTCGCGGACAGGGTCGGAGCAGGACTCGCCCTGCGTAGCCTCGGCGGAGCAGGGGCCGATGGAGCCGTCAGGATTGGCCTGCGACACGATGAAGTCGAGACCGGACTGGATGGCCGCCGAAACGGGGGCGTATGCCTGCGCGAGAGCCAGCGCGAGGACGATATCCGCGGTTGTGGAAACATCATGGGCCGGGGAGAACGACCCGTCCAGGTTCTGCGTGGATGCAAGGTACAAAGCCGCCCGAGCCGCGAGTGGCGTATCGAAACCGGCAAAGAACTGGATGGCGGGGATAGTCCGATACATGTCCGGCGAAGCAAAGTGTTCCCAAGCCCCAAACCCGCCTTCCGAAGTCGTGAGTGACTTGAGCTTCTCGACTTCCTCCGCCTTGATGTAACTGATAGCCCTGTCCTCCGTAGCCGTGGCGAAGGAGGATGATAGCTGACGGCTGACAGCGAGTTTCCGTGCGAGCGTTCCCGTGTCGTATGGGACGACGTTTTCCATGAACGCAACGCCCTTTGCGACTGCGCCCGAACTGATGGCCGATGGCTGTTGGCTAATGGCTTGAAGGACCTCCCCCGTGTCCCTTGGACAAAGCCGCTCGTCCGCGCCGCACCATGACCCATCGGAGCGCTGGGCGTTCTCCAACCACGTGAGCGCCTGCTGCGCGTCACCAGCGTGGGCGGCGACGGGTGCCCCGACCGCCAAGACTCCGACGAAACCGATGACTGCAAGGCCGGACACGATCCGCCCAATACGGCCTACGGCCTCCAGCCTACAGCCTTGTGCCTTCTTCATGTCTCCTCCCGCGTGATGCTGTCCTGCCCCTGTCGTCAGTCATGGGTCGTGAGTCGTCAGTCATCTCCCGTCGTCAGTCATGGGTCGTGAGTCGTCAGTCATTTCCCGTCGTCAGTCGTGAGTCGTCAGTCGTTGGTCGTTCGTTGTCGTTCAACTCCTGTCGTCGGTCGTAAGTCGTCAGTCGTCAGTTCCTTGCCCCACGCCGGTTTATCCCGGCGCACGTCTGACCCCCAGCTCCCGCTGCCCGTTTCAAAGCCCCAGGAACCACAGGAGGAACAAGAAACTACCAACCGCCGCTGATACTTTGTACCATCGATGTCTGGGCGACTTGAATGCGGCGTGTACCAGAACTATCAACGCGGCTAGGGCGGGGGCAGCTGCAACCCAACGGGAAGAGGGGGACCTCCCCCGATCTGCGAAAAAGTTCATTACGAAGCCACACACAAAAAAGGGGCACAAGAAACCAACCAACAGGCTAAAAAGCGCCAACACGATTGTTTTGGTTCTTCTGGAAATAGTGTGGGTAAACCCGCCGAAGGTCATTTCTGAGCGTTCGTAGATAAAATCGAGGGCATCGCCAGCTCTTGGTACAAGGATGTTGTCTACACACCTTGACCAGGAGCCAGGAGGATGCCCG
>JACRCP010000380.1 GCA_016218965.1 Deltaproteobacteria bacterium
AACGCGTTTGTCACAGTTCATTTTGACAGCGGCGTCTCTATTGAAATTGCCGTTGGCCCAGATTTTGGCTACAGAAGCACATGGTCGCCTGTGCGGTTGTTACGTTGGTTCACATGTTGGCCAGTCGAATTCGGCGTGCAGGTTGAGTCTTTGTCCAAAGAACGCTCCGCCGCCGAAGACCGTTCGTGATCAAGACGTACCACTACGGCGCATGGGGCGAGGACCACGGTGCCACCGGCCCCGACCTCCGCAACCCCTACCGCTGGACCGCCCGCGAGTGGGACCCCACCGGCCTCCAGTACAACAGGGCGAGGTACTACGCGAGCTCTTTCGGGGGATGGATCAACGAAGACCTAATAGGGATGGTGGTTCTTATGGCTGGTGGACGGTCTTTAGGACAGTCGTTCGGTTTCGATACCCCTTCTATCGCGGACTTGTTGATGAACCCTGGCATGCAGAATGGACACCGGTATTCTCTATCGAATCCCACGAATGCGACTGATCCTTTTGGGGAAGCAGGGGTGCCTTGGTTCAAGAACTGCCTCGAAAAGAAGCTGACCGAAGCGATACCGACGATTCCTGGGTTGGCGCTGATCGCAGCGTTCGTGGTGGGTGCCATCATGTGGGTAGTCGACTTCATTTTGAAAAACAGGGATATGGCGGCGTTGAATGCTGGGCGTGAGGTGTCATACAAAATGGTCATGTGGATGTTGCCTGTTTTTGGGCCATTGACCTTCATGCCGAGAAACGTAATTACCGCGCTCGGCCAGTTAGCGATCGCTACGTTCATCACTGCCGTCTTGGTGGTGCTGGTACTGTCGATGACATGCGGTATCGATAGCCTGTTCAGAGAGGATTGTTGAGAGGAAATGTCATGCACTGGTATCTCGTCAGGGCGAGATTCGGTAGGGCGGAAGCTCTGCGCAAAACCGTTGTCTCACGATTTCACGAAACGGCAGACTCCGAGTTCGCAGTGATGACGGTTTCGAAATCGAAGTTGCTGTTGGGTGTTGCTCGACTCACGCCACGGGTGGCGGATGTGATTTTGGAGTCGAAATACTCCTGCGGGTTTGACGGTGGTAGTCGTCCCCTACGTTTTTCCGATGATGACGCCGACAGAATGAGGAGGCAGGAAAAACGCTGGTTCACGTTCGCCACATTCCGTCCAAGTATTGACCCGTTGGGCACGTCGAGCGAGAGGGATTCGGAGCTTGCCGCCGTGCTTCATAGGCAACCTTGGTGCTATCAATGGAAGAACAGGGGTGTGGAACTGACGATGGCTGCGGTGTTCTTGCTGGTCATCGTATGGATGGTATTCAGGTTCGCGTCGTGAGGAGAGTTTCTGGGGTCGGACATGCGCCGGGACAAACCGGCGTGGAACACGTGACCAACGACTGACGACTCACGACCGACGACGGGAGATGACTTGCGACTCACGACCCACGACTGACGACGGGAAATGACTTACGACTCACGACCCATGACTGACGACAGGAACATCGGACAGGCGAGGAGCAACATGAAGAAGGCACAAGGCTGTAGGCTGGAGGCTGTAGACCGTAGTGGACGGAACTTGTCCGGCCTCGCGGTCATCGGAGTCGCCGCTGCTTTCGCGGTCGTTTGGCCTTCGGTCGTCCACGCCGGTGACGCCCGGCAGGCGCTCGTGTGGCTGGAGGGGCAGCAGCGGGCGGACGGCTCGTGGTGCGGGGGAAGCTATCCGACTTCGCCCCCGGGGGGCTACGTCGCGACAGGTCAGCCAACCTGCACGGCGTACACGGCGGAGGTGCTTCAGGCAGGTGTCAAGGAAAAGGTTGACAATGCCCGTGAAATCGCTATATTACGCCGTCACGTTGGGTTCCATCCAAGAGGAGGCGCCTCCTACCAATGCCAGGCATCAGGGTAAAAGAAGGCGAACCGTTCGAAAGCGCGCTCCGGCGGTTCAAGAAACAGTGCGAAAAGGCCGGGATTCTTTCGGAAGTCCGGAAGCGCGAGCACTACGAGAAGCCGAGCGTCAAAAAGAAAAAGAAAGCCCTCGCTGCCAAGAAGCGGGCGCTCAAGAGGGGCCGCAGGGATTGAGTGACGGGCCGCGGGCCCAAACCGGCTGCGCGCGGGTGTGCGTGACCAACACGGCATTCTGCGCTTCGTCCGGACGGCCGGCGCAAAGCGCGGGCAGGCTCCACGGCCCTTGACAACCTTCGAGCAGGTTCGTTCCCGAACCGAGGTGCAAGGGGTGTCTTCTTTCATCCCCGACGAGACGATCACGCGCGTCAGGGAAACCACTGACATCGTCGGCGTGGTTTCCCAGTTCGTAACGCTCAAGAGGAAGTCCGGGAAGAACCTCCTGGGCCTGTGCCCGTTCCACAACGAGAAGACCCCGTCGTTCACCGTGCACCCGGAGAAACAGATTTTCCACTGTTTCGGCTGCGGGGAGGGCGGGAACATCTACACGTTCCTGATGAAAATCGAAAACAAGTCGTTCCCCGAGGTCGTGCGCGACCTCGCGGCAAGGGCCGGCATCGAAATCCCGGGGGAACAGCGCGGCACGCAGGACCCGCAGGCGGCCTTGCGTGATCGCATCCATGAGGTGAACTTCCAGGCATCCAACTACTTCCACGCCATTCTCACCAAGAGCCAGACGGGCGCCGCGGGCATGGAATACATCGGCCGCCGCGAGGTGGGCCGGGAGATGATCGACAAGCACCACCTGGGCTTCGCGCCCGGCTCCGGGAAGGCCCTGCGCAACGCGCTGGCGAAACGCGGATACGATGACGCCCTGCTTGAAACCGCCGGACTTGTCACGCGCCTCGAGGGGGGCGGTACGCTCGATCGCTTCAGGAACCGCGTCATCTTTCCCATCTACGCACCCGCCGGAAACGTCGCAGGGTTCGGCGGACGCACCATCGAGTCGTCGGCCGACACGCCCAAGTACCTGAACAGCCCGGAGACGGCCGCCTACAACAAGAGCGTTTTGCTGTACGGTCTGTCCAAGGCCAAGGACGCGGTGCGAAAGGAACGCGCCCGGCCGCTCATCCTCGTCGAGGGCTACCTCGACATGGTGATGCTGGACCAGGCCGGCTTCGCGGCAACCGTGGCAACGTGCGGCACGGCCCTGACGCCGCAGCACGCGGCCTCGATTCGGCGCTACACCCGGCGGCTGTGCCTCTGCTTCGACGGCGATGAGGCCGGCCGGAAGGCCGTGCTCCGCGCGGCCGAGGTCCTCATCCCGACCGACCTCGAGGTCACGGTGGTTGCGCTCCCGCCCGAAGAGGATCCCGACCTGTTCATCCGGCGCTACGGGCCGGACGCCTTCGAGGCCCGCGTTTCCGGCGCCCTTCCGCTTCTGGAGTTCATATTCGAGCATTTCGCATCGCGATCCGGCGATTCGGTCGAGGGCCGGAGCGCCGCTTTCGCCGCCATCGCCGGTTATGTGGCCAGGACCCCCGACGAGATCACGCGCACCATGTACACGCAGAAACTCGCCGAGCGGTTCAGTATCGACGAACGGCTTGCGATCGGCCGCGTGAGCCGGGCCGCACGCCGGAAGGAGGGCGGGAAGACGGCCGAGGAGGCCGCCTCCCGCGAACTGCGCGGTATCCCGCGCGCCGAGCTCCTGCTCGCCGCCGCCGCCCTGCGCGAGCCCCGGCTGCTGGAGGACTCCGACGTCGAGGAGATCACGTCAAAGATGACCGACGCCGAGCTGGCGTCCCTCGTCAGGACCGTGGTCCACCGCGGTCTGGCGGGCGATCCGGTCCTGCCTTCGGCGGCGCTCGACATGATCCAGGGCGCCGGCCTGCGGGCGGCCCTGTCCGGGCTGGCCGTCGACGATGCCGGCGTCGCGGAGGGCAGGGGCGCCCGGATGGTCGAGGACTGCGCCCTGCGCATCCGGCGCGACTGGATCGCGTCGTCGCTCCGCCTAATCGACGCCGAGATCAGGCAATGCCAGTCCCGCGGCGAAACCTCGGGCCTCGACACGCTGCTCAAGAGAAAGATGGATCTCGCCCGCGAGATGAAGACATCCGGCCGGGACGCACCGGCCCCAAACAGCAGACGGGGAGAGTGAGATGACCGAGAAAAAGGGCGGCAAGGCTGCGGCTCCCGTTTCGCTTCCGGGGGGCGCGTCGTTCACGAAGGAACTGCGCGAGCTCATCGACCTCGGCAAGGAAAAGGGGTTCCTGACTTTCGACGAGGTCAACGACATTCTCCCGCCCGACATGGTCTCGCCCGAACAGCTCGACGACGTCATGATGATGTTCGGCGAACAGGACATAGAACTCGTCGACGAGGCCAGCAACATCAAGATATCGAAGGCCCAGGTCGAGAAGGATAAGGTCGAGGAGGACGTCGACGCCGACGCGGGCTACACCCGCGGGAACGACCCCGTGCGCATGTACCTGCGCAAGATGGGATCGGTTTCGCTCCTCACGCGCGAGGGCGAGGTCGATATCGCCAAACGCATCGAGGAAGGCGACAAGCAGGTCTTCAACGCCGTCATCCGCACGCCAATCGCGATCAAGGAGATCCTGACGCTCGGCGAACAGATCGCCAAGGGACAGGTCAAGCTCAAGAACGCCGTCAAGGACTACGAGGAGGACGACGCCGAGTTCGACGAGGAGGCAGCCCTCAAGCGAATCAAAAAGCTGATCGCGAAGATCCGCGAGCTCAACGAGAAGAACAGGCGCGACCAGATCCGAATCGAGAGGATCCAGGCGCGCCTGAACACCCTCAAGGGAGGAAGGAAAGGCAAGGCCTATTCGGGGCTCGACCGGCAGAAGGCCCGGGCGCTCTCCGACATCCGCAGCCGGCAGGAGCAGATGGTCGGATGTCTCGAGGAATTCAGGCTCACCAAGAAGCAGATCGACCGCATCGTCGGGATCCTCAAGGAGATGGCCGGCCGGATCAACGACGGCGAGGGACGCATACGCGAGATCGAGGCGCGGCTCGGAAGGCCTGTGCGGGAGATCCGCAAAACGGCCGCCGAGATGAAGGGCGCCAGGGGCCGCCGGATCGCCGCCAAACTGGGCCTGCGCCCGGACGAGGTCGCGGCGGCGGCAAAGGAGATCGACAACCTCGCCCAGATGATGCGCCAGATCGTCAAGGACGCCTACGGCACGCTCGGGAAGGGCAAGACCCACGTCGAAGCCCTCGAGGAGTTCAAGGACACCTTCCGCCAGATCACGGACGGGGAGCTCAAATCGGAACGGGCGAAGACCGAGCTCATAGAGGCCAACCTGCGCCTCGTGGTCTCCATAGCCAAAAAGTACACGAACCGGGGCCTTCAGTTCCTTGACCTCATCCAGGAGGGGAACATCGGCCTCATGCGCGCCGTGGACAAGTTCGAGTACAAGCGCGGCTACAAATTCTCGACGTACGCCACGTGGTGGATCAGACAGGCCATCACGCGGGCGATCGCCGACCAGGCGCGCACCATCCGTATCCCGGTTCACATGATTGAGACCATCAACAAGCTCATCCGCACCAGCCGGTACCTCGTGCAGGAGATCGGGCGCGAGCCCACGTCGGAGGAGATCGCCGAGAAGATGGAACTGCCGCTCGAGAAGGTCCGCAAGGTCCTAAAAATCGCCAAGGAGCCGATCTCGTTGGAAACCCCCATCGGCGAGGAGGAGGACAGCCACCTCGGCGACTTCATCGAAGACAAGAACGTCGTCAACCCGCAGGACGCGGTCATCAACCAGAACCTCATCGAACAGACCCGCAAGGTGCTCTCGACGCTCGTCCCCCGCGAGGAGAAGGTCCTGCGAATGCGGTTCGGGATAGGCGAGAAGAGCGACCACACGCTCGAGGAGGTCGGCCGGGACTTCGACGTGACGCGCGAGCGCATCAGACAAATCGAGGCCAAGGCCCTGCGCAAGCTCCGCCACCCCTCGCGAAGCAAGAAGCTCCGCTCGTTCTCGGAATGATTTGGAGTGCGGCAGCTTGCTGCCGCTTTGCCTTCTCGGAAGCTTGCTTCCGGGCCGCCGGCGCGCAAGCTCGCCCGAATCAAAAGCGCAAGCGAGCTTGCGCACTCCAAAATCGCACAAATCATTTGACCTTTTCGCCGAAAAGGGTTATCTGAATCTGTCGCGGCATTTGCCGCGCAGCGCTGGGCCCATAGCTCAGTTGGTAGAGCTGCCGGCTCATAACCGGTCGGTTGCAGGTTCGAGTCCTGCTGGGCCCAGTACACATGGAGACGATGCGCCACCTGCTCACATATGGGGGGGCAGATCGACCGTATCGGATGGCGGCGGGACCTGCAGACGGCCATGGCCAGTGCAGCGTCTCAAAAACGGGGAACGCGCGCGCCCAGAATCGGAAACTGGGCGCTTTTTTTTGCCTTCACCGGAGGAACACGTGATCGAACAGATTCGGTTTTTGAAGAAACTCCAGGATCTCGACCTCAAGATCCTCGAACTCGATCGCGAACGCGACGAGTGCACAAAGCCTCGGGAAGAACTGGCCGCCAGATTCAAGGAGATCACCGGAAAGCTGGCCGCCAGCCGCGAGACGCTCCAGGACCGCGAGAAGAAGATGCGCAAGGGCGAGGAGGACCTCGCGGTCGAAAAGACCAACCTGAAAAAGTGGAAAGCGCGCCTGAATGAGTCAAGAAACTCGCGCGAGAGCGTCGCGCTCGCCCGCGAGGTCGACATGCAGGAGAAGGCCAACAAGCACATGGAGGAGGACCTCCTCGGCGTAATGGAGGAGGTCGAAAATCTCAAGAAGACAATCGACGCCGAAGAGACGGAGGAGACGGACACCCGCTGTCGTCTTGACGGCGAGGAAAAGAAGGTCGCCGCCCGCCTCCAGGAGATCGACGCCGCAAAGACCTCCCTGGCCGCGCAGCGCGAGGGCTTCAAGGCCGCCATCACCGCCGAGAACCTGGGCCGCTACGATTTCATCAGGACGCGCCGGCAGGGGATAGCGCTCGCCCCGGCCAAGGACGGCATCTGCACGGGCTGCTACATGTCGGTTTCGCCGCGCATGCTCACCATACTCGTCCAGGGGAACAGCATAGAGACGTGCCCTTCGTGCCAGCGGATCATCTACTTCGAAGACGTTGTTTTCGGCGGCGAAACCGAAACGGTGCCCGAGGGGGCCTGATGCCGGGCCGCCGCCAAAGCGACGCCGCCGCGTCCCTCCGCGACGCCGCCGACCGGCGAAGTTTTCCAAAAACGCTCAAACGATTCAGGATCATCGACGACGCGACGCTTCGGGCGATCCTCCGGTCTGTCGCCGAAGATCTCGAAGCGCACACGGACGTGCGCGTCGCGTCGGCGACCCGATCTCCTCGCGCCTCGCGCCTCGCGCCTCCCGCCTCCCCGTCTCATGCCTCGCGCCTCGCGCCCCATGCCTCCGCGATCGTCCGCATCGACGGCGCGTCGCGCGGAAATCCCGGTCCGGCCGCGGCCGCGGCCATCATCGAAACGGCGGACGGCCGCGAGATCGCGCGGGCGTGCGAACCGCTCGGCGTCACGACCAACAACCAGGCCGAGTATCGCGCGCTCATTCTGGGGCTCGGGAAGGCGCTTGAGCTCGGGATCACAGGGGTCGAGGTCCTGTCGGACTCCGAACTCCTGGTCCGCCAGATGAACGGCCAGTACAGGGTCAAGAACGCGGAGATAAGGGACCTGAAAGCGATGGCCGAAGAGCTCGCCTCGCGCCTGCGCGCTGCGGAATTCCACCACGTCCCCCGCGAGGAGAACGCGGAGGCCGACCGGCTGGCAAACGACGTGCTGGACGGCAGGGCGTAGAGGCGCCCGCTACTCGCCGCCCACTGCCGGTTGTCTGTCCCTCCCGACATCGTCGGCAAGGCGGTTTATGAGCTCTTTGAGACCCCTTCCGGTGACGGAAGAGATGACGAAAAGCCTCTTCTTCCGCCGCCGAAACGCGGATGTGAGCTTTTTGATTTGGGCGTCCGAGATGGTTTCGCTTTTCGAGAGCGCGACCATTGACGGCCGGGCGGCCAGCGCCGGATCGTAGAGTTCGAGCTCGCGGGCGGTCGCATCGAAGTCCGTGAGCGGCCCCCTCCCCTCTCCGCCGTGCGGCTCGACAAGGTACACGAGGACCTTGCACCGCTCGATGTGCTTGAGGAACCTGTCGCCCAGGCCCGCACCTTTGTGCGCCCCCTTGATGAGCCCGGGCAGGTCGGCGACAACGAAATCGCGATCCCTCGGGGCGCGCACCACGCCAAGGTTCGGCGTGAGCGTTGTAAACGGGTAGTCGGCGATCTTGGGGCGCGCATTCGAGATCCGCGAGATGAGCGTCGACTTGCCCGCATTCGGAAACCCGACGATCCCCACGTCTGCCAGAAGCCGAAGCTCAAGCCGGAGCGCCTTTTCCCCGCCCTTCGTCCCCGGTGTCGCAAACGTGGGCGCCTGCCGCGTGGAGGTCGCGAAGTTCATGTTGCCCCGCCCCCCCCGCCCGCCGCGCGCCGCCACCAATCGCTCACCGGGTTCCGTGAGATCCGCGAGCAATTCCCCCGTGGCGGCGTCGTAGACGGCTGTCCCGGGCGGAACCCGGATGACGACCTCGCCGGCCCCCCGCCCGAACTGTTGTCTGCCCCTCCCGTGTTCGCCGTTTTTGGCGACGAAGTGTTTCCGGTACTTCAGGTCGAGAAGCGTCGAGAGCTGGGCGTCCACGACCATGACGACGTCGCCGCCGTTCCCGCCGTCGCCGCCGTCCGGACCTCCGCGGGGGATGAACTTCTCGCGGCGAAAAGAGACACAGCCGTTCCCGCCGTTCCCGGCCTTGATTTCGATTGTGGCCTCGTCTATGAAACGCATGGGGAGCTTTCAGCCATCAGCTTTCAGCCTTCAGCCTTCAGCCTCAGCTTTCCGTCTCATGATCTGTAGATGGGATGTCTGCCGCCAGCTGACGGCTGACGGCTGAATGCCGACCGCTAGGATTTGGCCTCGGCCGGGATCACGCTCACGCGCTTCCGGTCCTTGCCGAAGTTCTCAAATTTGACCACGCCGTCCACCTTGCTGAAGATCGTGTAGTCGCTCCCCATTCCGACGTTTCGGCCGGGGTGGATGCGCGTCCCGACCTGGCGGACGATGATCGATCCGGCGGTGACGCTCTGCCCGCCGTAGGCCTTCACGCCCCTGTATTTCGGCTGGCTGTCGCGGCCGTTGCGGCCTGATCCGGTCGGTCTTTTCTTGGCCATGTTTCTACCCCTTTCTGACGGGGAACGCTACGCTCAACTTCCCCCCCGAACCCCCCGCTCGCTCCGGCGGATCGAATCCGCCTGCTCTCACAGCTACCCCTTGATGCTCAACACCTTGAGGCTCGTGAACGGCTGCCGGTGCCCGCGTTCCTTGTGGAAACCCTTGCGGCGCTTGCGCTTGTAGACCACCACCTTGGCGCTTCTGTCCTGCCTGAGTATCTCGGCCGTCACGACCGCCCCGTCAACGACGGGTCTGCCCACCTTGGGGCTGTCGGTCCCGCCGACGAACAGGACGTCGGTCAGGTCGACCTTGTCGCCCGGGTTGCCGTCGAGCTTCTCGACGCTCAAGCTAGTCCCCTCTTCGACCTTGTACTGTTTCCCGCCCGTCCTGATCACCGCATACATGGGGCCAACTCCTTCCGAAACAGGCTAGAGGACGCAAATACTTAAACCATTTCAGGGAAGGAGTCAAACAAAACGAGCGCATGGACCGGCTGTTCCGGCTTGCGCTGTGGACGGACAAAAGATGGGACACCAAAGCGTTTTCGCTTGAGTACTCTGGCGGAGTTGCGGTCTGGTCCGTCCGCCGCGCGTCAACGGACCCGCCTTACTTGAGCTTGCCCCCGGCCGTCGCGATGCTGGCGGCGCGCAAAAGGCCTTCGCCCAAGTCCTTCAGGCGTTCGTCCTCAGGAAGGGTCGGCGTCGGCGAGAACGGGTCAGGGGCATTGGCGTTCGGGTTTCGGCGGGAGAGTTGGTCGAGGACGGTGCGGAGGGCGTCGGGGTCGGGGCAGTCGCGGGAGGTGGCGAGGGCTATTTGAAAGGAAGCGAGGCTGGTCAGTTCGTTCTGGTAGAACTTGATCTCGGCAAGACTGGTCCGGTAGAGCTTCAGGAAAAAGAACGAGAAGACCTCGATGAACGTCACGGTCGTCACACGCGGGACGTAGTGCGAGAGCGCGGCGGCGAAGGTGTCCGCGGACGTGGACTCGTCGAAGATCATGTAAGCGAGCAGGCCGAGGGCAAACCCGGTGGTGATGACGCCGATGGTAAGGTTGAGGTTGCCGCGGCGAGAAAGCGCGGCGATCTCACGCCGAAGCCGCAGAGAGGTCGCAGAGAACACGGCAGCCGGATTTTCTGCCACAGAGGACACAGAGTTCACCGAGAGAGAACCTTCTTCCGCTTTTTCGTTCCCAAGGACATCGTTTTTCTCTGTGTTCTCCGTGAACTCTGTGGCAAATCGGTTCTTCCGGCCCGTCGCAGTTTTTGCCACAGAGGACACAGAGATCACAGAGGGGGAAACTGTCTCGTCGGAAAGGGTGCCACGGACAACCCCGGGTTGTCCGTGTGCGACGGTGCCGTCGTTGCCGGTGAGGTATTTCATAAAGATCATGGCCGTCCCCGCCGCCACGCTGGCCGACACGACCATAAGGATCAACCCGGGCGGCACCCCGAGCGCGTGACGTATTTCCCCTCGCAGGACGAACAAAAGGACGGCGAACCCGACGAATCCCACAACCGCGGCCGTCTGCCCCATGATGATCTTCTTCTTTGTCGCCGTTTTCATTTTTCAACTCTTTCTTGCCACAGAGGGCACAGAGTTCACAGAGAGATTCTCTTGATTCCGGCCACCATCCGAGGCACACCGAAGTTCAAGACAAGCGCGCGCTTCAGGCCCGTAGCTTTGAGATACGAGAGCGCCTGAGCCGTGACAGCCTCGGGCAACCTCGACACCGACTTCAGCTCTACGACCACTTCGTCCGCAACCAACAGATCGAGCCTCTGCCCTTTGATCACATGCTCCTTGTAGATCACATCGACGTCCACCTGGCGCCGAAAAGGGATACCGCGCGATTCCAATTCGAAGGACAGCGCCTCCTCGTAGATAGACTCGAGCAATCCCGGGCCGAGGCACTTGTGCACTTCGATCGCCGCGCCGATGATCTGTGATGTCAGCCTGTCGCTCATGATGAAATCCCTCTCTGTGCCCTCTGTGCACTCTGTGGCAAATCGGTTCTTCCGGCCAGCCGCAATTCCTGCCACCGAGGGCACAGAGTTCACCGAGATTCGGGCCGTTGTTGTCTGTTCGTTCATCGAAACATCCTCTCTGTGGTCTCTGTGGCAAAACATGCACTCAGTCCTTGGGGTCGAGCCGTTTCCAGATTCGTTTCCAGCACATCGCGACGTTCAGCACCGCATCGTGCATGATCGCCGCCGTGGCGCGTTCGAATTTCTCCCAAGCCGCGTGTCGGCTTTGAGATCCTTCACGGAAAGCGCCCGGCTTGCGGCGCGGTCACGCCGCACCGACGGAGTACCGCTTTTCCCGTCGGTGTCCACTCCATACGGAAACTCCGAAGGCGGCGCGACGATGCTTGCCACCGCAAAGCTCGCCCGGCAGACCGCGACTGCGTCTTTCCAGAGGTCCCCGCCCTTCGGCTCGGGGATCGGGAGCGCGAACGTGATGCCCGCCCGCGAGTCCACCTTCCGCGCGGCGTCCAAAAGCTCCCGCGGCCTGTCGTGACACCGCTCCACCCGATCGCCGTCGAAACCTTCTCCCACTATCCTCTCGATCATCAACTCCCATTGGGGGTGGAGTCTGCCGGCGTAGCTCGAGATCGCCCGTTTGTCGCAGTGGCAAGGCATGCACGCGTCGGCTACGAAGTGGCTCTGCATGAAGAAGAACAGCGCCAGTTGCTCGGCCCGCGTCCGCTCGTCGGGAGATACCATAGAGGAGAGCGCGAACTTGCGGGGAATGCGGTTTGTGACCGGCCGCTCGCCCAGGATGAGCTGATCGGTGAGCGTCGTCGCGATGGCATTGGCCCGAGTCGGGATGTCCTGGCAAGGCTGCGGCTCGGCCTTGTAAGGAGTGGACCACCAAGCCGCATCGAGCGACGTGTCGTCCTTGATGAACCCCGCGACGGCCCGCGAAGGCCCCAGCGCCTTCAAGAGCGTTTTCTTAACCGTGATGTACCGCTCCGCCGGATCGCGTCCGGCTGAAAGCTGACAGCTGATAGCTGATGGCTGCTCCGCAAAGGGAGCCATTTTGAATACATGATTGTCCAAGTCGCCTGACCCGAGCTTGCTATCCGCGAGATCGGGCATCCATGCCCCGAGAGCTGCGTTTCGGGTGTGGCGACGCAGAATCGAGAATAGCCCGGCGGTTTCCGCGTCCTCTTCTATGAGGCCCATCGCCCTGACGGCGATCCATGCGTGAGTTGCCTGTTTCATATCAAAGCCCCTTTCCAACATCGCACTTTCTGCCACAGAGTTCACAGAGATCACAGAGATTGAACTTCTCGATTTTCCGGATTCCGGCAGAACGCAGAGCTTCTCTGTGTCCTCTGTGGTCTCTGTGGCAAAAAACCGTCCGTTGCCTCATGCCCGATCCGTCGCATTTTTCTGCCACAGAGTTCACTGAGATTTGGGCCTTTGTC
>JACRCP010000381.1 GCA_016218965.1 Deltaproteobacteria bacterium
CAGATGATGGCCGGGGATCGGAGCGCGATCGCGCGCGTCGTCTCCGACCTCGCGCGGCGCAGCGACCTCCAGTGGGTGGGCGTCCTGGATCGGCATGGTCGGATCCAGGTTTCGAGCGATCCCGGAGTGGTCGGCCAGATCGTCGACCCGGCGTCTCCCGAATGCCGCATCTGCCACGACACGGCGTCGCCGCCCGAGTCCTTTTCCGCCACCGTCTTCCGCCCGGACAAGGCGGTTTTCCGGACGGTCACTCCAATCAGGAACCACGGCAAGTGTCACGGCTGCCACGGTGCGGAACCGAAGCTCAACGGTTTGTTGGTAATGGACCGGCCCGCATCGCCGCTGGAGGCCGCGGTTCAAAACAGCCGGACACAGGTGCTGGCGGGAAGCGCGGCCGCGCTCATCGCGCTCGTCGCGAGCCTGTGGTTCGCGGTGGACAGCGTCGTCCTCGGGAGACTTCGCCGTCTGCACCGCGCCGCGCGCATGTTGGCCGACGACGCCGGGGATTCCGTTTCGAACGGGGGAGCTCCCGCCGGGTACCCGGTGCTTTCGCGCGACCTCAACGATATGGCGGGTTCCTCCGGCGACGAGGTCGGGACGCTGGCGCGAGCGTTCGAACGGATGGTCGGGGGCCTCGCCCGCCAGCGCGCCCAGATTCGCGAGCGCGACGAAGAGCGAACAAGACTTCTAAAAAGGTTGATTTCCTCGCAGGAGGACGAGCGCGCGCGCATCGCCCGGGAGCTTCACGACGAGCTCGCGCAGACCATTTCGGCGTTGAATCTGATGGTCCATTCGGCCGGAGGCGAAGGCGCCGAGGGCGCGGAGGACAGGCGGGCGATGGTCGCCCAGATCGCGGCGTCGATCGACCAGATCCGACGCATGGCCTGGCGCCTGCGGCCGTCGATCCTCGACGACTACGGGCTCAAAAAGGCCCTGGAGCGGCACATTCAAGAGGTCTCGGGCAATGCCGCGTGCGAGCTGGTTTTCAAGTTCGTCGCGGACGAAGGTCTGGACGAGAGGCTTGACGCCGCCGTGGAACTGGCGCTTTATCGCGTGGCGCAGGAGGCCATCGCCAACGTGCTCAAACACGCCGGCGCGCGGAGGGCGAGCGTGCTCCTTTACCGCAGGAGGGAGAACGCCACGCTCATCATCGAGGACGACGGGAAGGGGTTCGATCCGGGAGGCCGGGTCCCGTCGGACGGTCCGGGAGGCCTGGGTATTGTCGGTATGCGAGAGCGCGCGGCGCTTCTGGGGGGCGAGGTTGTGATAGAATCGTCACCAGGCCGCGGCACCATGCTCCGCGCCACCATGCCATTGGGAGGTCCCACATGAGCATCAGGATTGTCATCGCGGACGATCACACGATCTTCAGGCACGGCCTCCGGGCCCTGCTCGAGCGCTTCGGTGATTTTCCAGTGGTGGGCGAGGCGTCGGACGGCCCCGAAACGCTCAAACGCCTAACCGAAGTCGAGGCCGACGTGCTGGTGCTCGACCTGAGCATGCCCGGCGGGATGTCGGGCGCGCGCATCGCCGAGGAGGCCCTCAAGGCGCACCCGGGCCTCGCGATCGTGGTGCTCACGATGCACCAAGACGAATACTACTTGCGCGAGATGCTCGCCGTGGGCGCCCGGGCGTTCGTTATCAAGAACTCGGCGCCCGAGAACCTCGCCGCGGCCATCCGCGCCGCGCACGGAAGGGAATACTACGTCGACTCTTCCCTCGCGGGCCACACCGTGTCGGCCTTCCTCGGCCGCCCTGCGGCCAAGGGCGGCAAACGCGTGGACGTGCTCACGCCGCGCGAACAGGAGGTTTGCAGGCTCCTCGCCCTCGGCCACACCAACGGCGAGGTCGGCAAAAAATTGCACATATCCGAGCGCACCGTCGAGTCGCACAGGATGAAGATCATCGAGAGATTGGGCATCAAGAACCGGGCGGAACTCGTCCAGTTCGCGATGGACAACGGGCTGCTCACGACTCGGTGAAGGAACGGGTGTCGCCCGTCCGGGACCAATGACGCAACCGCAAAACTCGCCCGAGCCCAGTGCGACCCCCGAGCACCGATGGTTGTTGCTCGGCGTCGCCGTCGTCCTCGGCGTTGCCTCCCTGGTCTTTGCGGCCGTAGTGATCGTTCTGCCCGACGACCCGGCTGCGGGGCAACGGCGCACACTGGCCGCGAGCACAGCGTTCGAAACCGCGCCGGCCGCGCCCGGGGCCGCTGGCGGCCCTCCGGCCGGCGACGGCCCGGCGCTTCGCGTGGCCATCGCCCCGGTCGTCTCGCCGGAGACCTCCCTGGGGCTCTATCATGGATTGGTCGACTACCTCGCCGAACGCACGGGACGCCGCGGCGTCATGATCCAGAGGCACTCATACTCCGAGATCAACTCGATCGCGCGTCACGGAAGCTGCGACCTTGCGTTCGTGTGCACGTACGCGTACGTCCAGGGCAACAGGGACTTCGGTCTCCAACTCCTCGCGGTCCCGCAGGTCAGGGGACGGACAACCTACCAGTCGTTTGTCATCGTGCGCAAAGAGCAGAAGGCGGATTCGATTCTCGACATGAAAGGCACACGCCTTGCGTCGACGGACATCCTTTCGAACACGGGTTGGCTGTATCCGGAATACGTCCTGCACAAAAACGGCCACGACATACACGAGTTCTTCTCGGAGATCATCTTCACGCGGGGTCACGACAGGGCGATCAGGGCGATCGCCTCCGGGGTGGCCGACTGCGCGGCAATCGACAGCGTGGTGTACGAGCAGGTGACCGCCGAAGATCCGTCTCTGGCCGAGGCGCTGCGCGTGATCGGCAGATCGCCTGAGTTCGGAATGCCCCCGTTCACGGTCCCTCCGGGCACCGACGCGGCGCTTCGCGACCGGCTGAGGGATGTCCTCCTCGGGATGCACGAGAACGCCAACGGGCGGGCCGTGTTGTCCCGGATAGGCGTGGACAGGTTTCTTCGCGCAAACGACGCCGACTATGCGGCCGTAAGAGAGATGATAGCAACCGTCGAGGCGGCGAAATGAACCGGCGTTCTCCCTCGTCCGCCGCGTTTGCAGCGATCAGGCGCCGCGTGCTGGCAGTCCCGATTCTGTTCAAGGTCCTCGGCATCGGCGCCCTCATTGCGTTGATGTTCGGCGTGGCCGCCGTCGTGGTGGTACGGACACACCTGCGTTCGACGCTCGAGGCCGGGATCGAGGCACAGTCGGGGATGCTGGCGGGATGGCTGGCGTCGAGGGTCGAGCACAATCTGGTCACGGGCGACCTTCTCGGCATCCATGACATCCTTGCCGGGACCTGGGGGCGTCTTCCGAACATTGCCTACCTTGTCGTCGAGGACCGCGCCGGCCGCGCCATCGGCCGGAAAAACGCCGCCGTCGATCCGCCGGCGGGCCAACCCGCCGACCCTTCGCGGGCGTCCGACCAAGTCACCCGGCGGACGCTCTCCCTCGGCGGCCTGCGGGTCTACGAGGCGACTTTCCCCGTGCTGGACGGCGCCGCCGGCCGCGTCAGGGTGGGCCTAGACACCACATCGGTACCCGCGACCGTGGGTGCAATCGAGAGACGGCTCCTGCTCGCGCTGCTCGTCTGCGTCCTTTTCGGTCAGGGACTGGCGCTGGTGCTGTCGTACATCATCACCCGCCCGATCCACGCACTGGTGCGGGCGACGGGCGCAGTCGAAAAAGGAGAACTCGATTTCAAGGCCTCCGAGTTTCCGGCCGACGAGGTCGGGGCTCTGGCGGGCGCGTTCGATCGGATGGTGGCGAGTCTCAGGCGCCAGCGATCCCTCATCCGGCAGCGCGATGAGGAGCGCGTGCACCTGCTGGAACGGCTCATGATCTCGCAGGAAGAAGAGCGGCGCCGCGTGGCGCTCGCGCTGCACGACGAACTCGGGCAGGCGATGACGGCGCTTTTGCTGCGCGTCAGAGCTGGGGGGGCCGGGCGGCCGGAGTGCTTGGGCCACAAGGGCGTGATGGAAGAACAGATTGCCGGGATGATCGAACAGGTCCGCACAATGGCGCGCAGCCTCAGGCCCGCGGTCCTCGACGACTACGGGCTCCGCTCGGCGCTTGAGCGGCAGATAAAGGATCTCTCGGCGGGCGCCGGCTGCGAGTTCGACTATGAGTTCGTCGCCGACGACGGACTGGACGACCGCTTCGACGCGGCGGTCGAGACGGTCCTGTACCGCGTGGCGCAGGAAGCCATCACGAACGTCATCAAGCACGCAAAGGCCCGCCGCGCGAGCGTGGTCCTCTACAGACGCCGCGGCTCCGCCACACTTCTGGTGGAGGACGACGGATGCGGCTTCGTGCCCGCCGGCCCGGCCGAGCCCTCCGCGCGGGGCGGCATGGGAGTGGTCGGCATGCGGGAGCGCGTTCTCGTGATGGGCGGCGAGTTTGTGATCGAGTCCGCGCCCGAACACGGGACCATGATTCGCGCGACCCTGCCGACCGGAGGTTGAGCCATGCCCACCCGCATATTCATCGCCGACGACCATGAAATCGTGAGGGACGGTTTGAAGGTCCTTCTGGACCAGACCGGCGATCTCAAGGTCGTGGGCGAGGCATCCAACGGGGCCGAGACGCTCGCCAGGCTCTCGCGGACGCCGGCGGACGTGCTGGTTCTGGACCTCTCGATGCCGGGGGGAATGTCCGGGGCGCGCGTGGCCGAGGAGGTGATAAAGGCGCATCCACGCACTTCCATAGTGGTTCTTACCATGCATGACGACGACCACTACCTTCGCGAGCTCCTCGAGATCGGCGTCTACGGGTACATTCTCAAGCAGTCCGCGACCACCAATCTGGTGAACGCCGTCCGCTCGGCGGCCCGCGGCGAACACTACGTTGATCCCTCGATGACGAGCCACATGGTCTCGGCCTTCATCGGCAAACCCGTCCGAGAACGTCCCGCTCGCGTCGACCTGTTGAGCGGGCGCGAACGCGAGGTCTGCACGCTTCTTGCCCTGGGACACACGAACGCCGAAGTCGGAAAACAGCTCCATATCTCCGAGCGCACCGTCGAGGTGCATCGGAGGAAGATCATGGACCGCCTTTCTCTGCGCAACCGCGCCGCGCTCGTGAAATTCGCGATGGACAACGGCCTCCTGAAAAATCCCCAATAAGGGGTTTCCCGAAGGTCCGCCACGCCACCGATACGCGGTTCTCCGAATTTCTTCCAAAAAATTACGCGGTTCCCACCGATGCGCGCACCCGCGTTGCGGGCTAATCTCTTCGGCGCGAAAGGCGAACCCACTCTCTTGAAGGAGGCGAAAACCGACATGCGTTGCACACAGAAGAAGTTGCGCGTGGGACAACTCATCGGTGTGGTGCTGCTGTTTTTGGCCCTGTCTGCGCTTGCGGGCTGTTCGGGATCGGACGGCGCGCAGGGGGCTGCGGGCGCGGCCGGGGCGGCCGGCAAGGACGGTGTCAACGGGAAGAACGGCACCAACGGCACTGACGGCCTGCCGGGGGCGGCAGGCGCGGCGGGCGCGGCCGGAACGAACGGCACCAACGGCACCGCCGGCACGAACGGGGCTGACGGCACCAACGGGACGAACGGCACCAATGGCAACGACGGCGCAAAGGGCGACAAAGGCGAAACCGGGGCCTCCGGGATCGACTATTCAAAGGTCAAC
>JACRCP010000382.1 GCA_016218965.1 Deltaproteobacteria bacterium
CCCTCCCGTTGCCCCGAATCATGCACCCATACTCAGCCCCCGCGCAGTGAATCCGTGTCTTGAGGAGCCGTATGCGTCAATCGCGCATGTACGGATCTGTGGGAGCCCCGGGAGGGAAACCTCCCGGGGCCACCCGGCGACCGGTACGACAGTTTGACCGGCCGGGAGGCCTCGGATATACTGGAAAAAGATAGTGTAGCACTTGCAGGAAAGAGAGGACTTGAAGGGCATGACCACCAACCTTGCAATTGACAAGGACCTCCTCGAAGAGGCACGCCGAATCGGGGGACGGCGAAGTGCAAAAGAAACGGTGACGAGCGCCCTGACGGAGTTCATCCTCAGGCGCCGGCAGATGAAGATCATCGACATGTTCGGCCGGGTCGAGTTTGATCCTTCGTACGACTACAAGGCGGAACGACACCGGACATGCGGCTGATGGTCCTGGTGGACACTACCATCTGGTCCCTCGCGTTGCGCCGAAGGCGCGGGGCAATCAATGAAAGCGAAACCGTGCTGGTCAAAGAGCTTGAGCGGCTCATCCGCGAGGGGCATGCCCTTCTCATCGGCTTGGTGCGACAGGAGATCCTGTCGGGAATTCGCGTCAGACGGCAGTTCGATCAGCTCAAAGCTCATCTGCGCGCTTTCAAGGATGAAGATGTCCTATTGGAAGACTATGAGGCGGCGGCAGAACTGAGCAATACCTGTCGCGAGGCCGGAATCACAGGTTCAACCGTGGACTACTTGATCTGCGCGGTGGCCTTGAGGCGAAGTGTGCCCATCTTCACTACAGATCCTGACTTTCGCCACTACGCACGGAAGATCCCCCTGGAGTTGCACACGCCCGGCACGGCGAACAGTTAGAATCAACCTTTTGGATTGCCCGCGAAAGCCGCCACGAAGACGTTCGTGCCCAGGACTATCTTCACGAGATGGCCTTGAACACATCGTCGTCGGTAATCAGCCCCTGGGCTTCAGCGAATGTGTTCCCGATTTGAAATGTCTTCCAGATCGGTCCTCAAATCCTCGGGCAGCCGGATGGCAAGTGTGGTCAGAGACAGCCCCTTGGGCCACCAGGGTGCAAAAAGAATGCAAAAAGACTGTATAATGCAGGGATGCGCGTACCATGCACATCAATCCTTGTCCTGGCCGCCGGCCTCGTTCTCGCAGGGGCGGTGGCCGTTTCCTGCTCCTCCCGCACTGTGGACGGCTATCCCCCAGCGACCGGCGTCTCGGACGATGCAGGAGCGGCCGACGCCTCCGTGACTCACCCTGACGCGGGCGTGATCGCCGACGCGGGTGAAGAGGCGGTGCCCGTATTCGGCCCCATCGCGGCACGGCCGGCGTCCTCCGTTCTGCCCGCGACGCTCACCGCCTGCGCCGTGTACCAGGAGACCTCATGCGAGAACGACACGCTTCATAAATGCGACATCTACGATTCCACCGCAGGGGGCTGGGCCATCAAGCCCGATCCGCACCTCGCCCAGATCTACTGGTACGACCGGTACTTCGACCTCTACCACCGCATGGAGGGCCAGCAGAGCGAGTTCTACTACACGCGCCCGATGCCCCCAGGGACGCCCGAAAGCGAATGGGGGGCGCCGGAGAGCTTCGCAAAGTACTGGGGCCACTGGGACTCGGCGGGCTGGACGGGGACGGCCCTGCAGGCCGCGGCGGCGCGGTACCTTGTCACCGGCACCGAGGCGGACTACGCGCGGATGCTGAGCCTGCACGAGACCATGATGTTCATGTACGAGGCCACCGGCGTCCCAGGACTCCTCATGCGCTGCCACTACGCGATGCTGGAGGAAGGGGCGCCCGACCCTGTGGGAAATCCGGGGAAGGCGCTCGTGGCCCACACACCGCCGGAAAACTGGGAGGACCATTTCCTGCTGGCGGCGGGGTCTCTGGAGCGCCTCCCGGCGTACTACACCGAAGGCGTGGACATCCAGGGGAAACACTACGGCACGACGCCGGCCTGGATGGGGCACGCCTCGCGCGACATGTACGTCCGCTCACTGCCGGGGATCATGCTGGCATGCGATCTTCTGGGAGAGGGCGATCGCGAGGAGGCTCTGCGGGCCGTGGTGAAGCGGCAGATCCCCTGCACGCTTAGGCGGATGAAGAAGATGCGCATCCGCAACGTCCAGGAGAACGAGGACATCAAAAAGGCAATCACCGCCTACCTCGGCTCTGACAGCCTGCGGCTGGACCCCGGGGACATCGATCTCACGGCGCTCAACACGCTCTACGGCTACGTGCTGGAGGAGCCCCACCCGGAGCACATGGATACATTCGATCCGTCGTGCCCCGATACGCTCCCTCTCGAGGTCGACCCTGCCTACAACCTCGACGCCCGCAACGGGGACTTCCTCACGCGCTTTGCAAACGTCATGAGCCGCCTAAACGGCAAGGGGGACATCCCCATCGCGTGGATCCTGTTCCCCTCGGCCCGCGGCTCGGACGTCCTCTTCATGACCCAGTGGGCGCTCGCCGGCCATTACCTCACGGGAGACACCGAATTCCTGCGTTTCCTCGAGCGCATGATGAGGGAGATCGACTACTGGCCCGTCGTCAACACCATGGGGTCGTTCTGGCGCCCCAAGTGGTGCCGCTCGCACTACGGGCCGAGTCTCGTTTATCCGACGTTCTGGAACATCCAGAACCGCGTGGACCGCGCCAAACACCCGCGTTTCTGGACCGGCCTCGGGCGGGCGATCAAGGAGGAGTTTCGCGAAAAGGAGCTCGTCCAGGCGAACGACGCCTACTTCGGCGTGCTCTACGATTCGATGGTGGATGCCGCCATTGATCCGAGTGCAGCCGCCTATGCGCAGAAGATGGTCTCCATGCTGCGGGACGAGAGGCAATACCAGGCGCTGGACCCCAACGAGCCGCACCGAAACTACAGCATAGATCACATCAAGAACCCGCCGCCGGGGATTACGATACAGACCGAGCCGCTGACGCCGGAGGAGCGCGAGATCTGCCTCCGGTCCATCGAGGTCTTCGGGATGAAGATTGACGGGTACATCGACGACGAGAATCCCCGCGCGGTCGAAGGGCTCCCGCTGAGCATACGCTTCGACGGCCCGTTCCAATGGCAGGAGGACCCGTACATGCTCCTGAAAGAATATGGGGCGGACGCCGGACGGGTCCAGTGGCCGATGCAGGGACATTCCGTCGCCTTCTGGACCGGCAGGATGCAGGGGACGATCACCACGGGGAAGGGGTCGGCCCTCGCATGGCGTGACACGGGAGCGCCGTGCCCTTGAAAGAAACGACCAGACCATCCCGATAGCCCCGCAGCCCCCGCCCCCGTGCGCCCGCGTGACGAATTCTTCCTTATCCGAGGGTGGTTTCTGGTAGAATCAGGCCGTTGCAGACGCCACGGAGAGACAAAGGAGGGTCGACTCGTGCTTTGCAGCGCTTCGCAGAGTGGCAACCGATGCCCAACTGGCGCGCAAGAGCCGCCGAGATGCCGCCCGACGGGCTCCACACGGGCCGGAAACCTCCGACCCGGCCGACCCGGAGCACCAACAGGCGCTTTATTTGTCCTACACGCCTACGGCGTTGGTGAAGGTCTTGACTTCAAAGTCGTTCCGGAGGCCGCGGGCCAACGCGCGCAGGATCGTCTCGTCGTCGTCCACCAACAGCAGTTTCGGTAGCACGGCACATTCACCTCCGACCCCCTTTTCGTTTGGAGCAACTGACCCAGCAAAAGGTTGCAAGCCCGGAGGTCGAAGCGGTCGTCGAAGGAGGTAAGTGATGGGCCTCGAACTGCATGATACGCCGGCTCGCACGGTTGGCAAACGTGACGAGTCCGGAGTCCTGATCCCTGAGTTCTGCGCCCCGCGCCGTCAATCCCAAATCCCGCAATCCCGAATCCCGAATTGTGTTTCCGCCTACCGCCTGTTGGCCTTTTGTGGTAGACTCCCCGTGTACCTGAACGGTCGACCCGGAGGGGCCAAGGGAAGCATGCAAACCGAGCGCAGAGAGACACGTTTCAGCCTACAGCCTGCAGCCTTGTCCGCCACCCCCTTCCACCCCGGCGCCCCCCTGAAACTCCGCTGGCGCCTGCCGGCGGGGTCACGCCGTGCCGACGGAAGTACCTTGTTACCGTCGGATGCGGCGGGGTCACGCCGTACCGACGGAGGAACCGCGATACCGTCGGATGCCGGGAATGACACCGACAGCGAAGCAACGGCCGTCGTCGCGTGGCGCCAACAACATCAGCCGGGCGCGGGGATGGGAGTCAATTTCACCGCCCTGTCGGCGGCGACCGCCGAGGCGTTGCGGAACCTGGAAACGGGTGCGAGGTAAGTGACATAGGACGGCAACCGACACCACTCACCGTTGGAAGCCTGAAAGGGTTCAGAAAAGCCGGAGGTCAAGTATGAGGCCGTCTGTGGGTTGGGTACGCGCGGTTATGTTGACTGTTATCCCGACGTTTCTCATGCTTGCCCCGTGTTCCGGGATCGCAAAAGACGCGAAAGACGCGGGCAACAAAAGGTACGAGATCCGTGTGAGCTCGGCCGAGTGCTTTCTCGTGAAGCCGGACGGTGCCTATTGGGACGGGACCGGCCACGCGAAAGAACTGATCAAGGTCGGGTACACAGCGGCAGTAGCTTCCGGTGTCGGCGCCATTCCTGCTGCGGTGGCGGCCGTGGCGGCAAATGTGGTGAGTGACGGGACGAAGGCCCCCGACCCGTACTACAAAATCAGGGTCGATGGGAAGAACCCGTTCGTGTCCAAGCCAGTTCAAGACTCTTACCTGCCGGCGTGGCCGGGTGGCACAAAGATGTTCAAGGTGGCTGCCGATTCTACGGTCGAAATCGAGGTTCTCGACAAGGACGTCAAGAACGACGATACAATGGATGTGTTTCAGATCGGTGCCGGCAAGCTCGCTAAGGCCGCCAAGAGCGGGCGATTGACGTTGAAAGGCGACAAAGGAATCGCGGAGCTTAAGGTCGAAGTCAGGGCGGTCGACTGAACCAGGTTGTTGAACGACGGCGCCCCGCGGTGTATCATCCGGCTGTAACGTGAACGGGACGACGGGAGGACCGGGTGTCGAGGCGAAGGCCATTGGTAACACAGCACCTCGAGAACATCTCGCGCGAGGCGCTTGAGCAGTACCAGCCGATCATCTACAAGTTCATCCGCCGCCGGCAAGGCGTCTATGCCCTCTACCGGCGCGGCCGCCTCTACTACGTCGGCCTCGCCAGCAACCTCCGCTCGCGGCTCCGCAGCCACCTGAGGGACAAGCACGGGGTCAAGTGGGACCGCTTCAGCGTCTACCTGACGATCGGCGATCAGCACCTCAAAGAGCTTGAAGCCCTCATCCTCCGCGTCGTGCAGCCGAAGGGCAACGCCGTCACCGGCAAGTTCATGAAGGCCGAAAACCTCGTGCGGCGCTTTCGGCGTGAGCTTCACGAGTACCACCGCCGCGAAGAAGACAGCCTCATCTTCGGTCCGGAGGTCGAAGAAGACGCCGACGCCGGGGCGCCAAGAACCCGTTTGGCCAAGAACGGCCGAACGCCGGTCCTTGCCCCCTACGTCAGCAAACGCATGGTCATCCGGGGCAAGTACAAGGGTAAGTGGCTCAAGGCGCGCGTGCGAAGGAACGGGCTGATCTACTTCGGCGGGAAGCTCTACACCTCGCCGTCCCTCGCCGGCCAAGCCGCCTGCAAGCGCGTGTCTTGCAACGGTTGGAAGTTCTGGACCTACGAGAGATCGCCGGGGGATTGGGTGTTGTTGGAGAACTTGAGGAAATGAGCGCGCGTCTGTATGCGTCACGACGCGGGGGATCAATCGGTGGCAGGGGATGGGTGTGAAGTTCACCGGCCTGCCGGCGGCGACCACCGAGGCGCTGGAGAAACTGGAAACCGGCGCGAGGTAAGTGACATATGACGGTGTCCGACGTGCGCCGGGATAAACCGGCGTGGAGAAGAGGATGAGAGAGCCTTACATCGAAGGGTTGGCAGCCCACGGTGGCCCCGAGTCATGCGTTGACTCTCGTGAGGGAGTCGGC
>JACRCP010000375.1 GCA_016218965.1 Deltaproteobacteria bacterium
CGTCGGGCATCCTCCTGGCTCCTGGTCAAGGTGTGTAGACAACATCCTTGTACCAAGAGCTGGCGATGCCCTCGATTTTATCTACGAACGCTCAGAAATGACCTTCGGCGGGTTTACCCACACTATTTCCAGAAGAACCTGATTTCAAGCTCTTTCGGTGTCAATTGATTAGTTGGATTCCAAGGGTCTCTAAATGGAGAGCCATCGTTGATACACCGCTTGAACCAAACGAAAAACATATCTGAAAGAGCGGCATAAGGTATCGCATCATAGTATGGTGGGTCAGTGAACCAAATACTCGCTGAGTCATCGGACAGCGGCGAAGATTGAGCAGCGGCTTGTTGAACAGTTGCAGTATTGGCAATTGAGCCAATCGATCGGATACCTGCAACGAGGTTATCAATACAGACTTCGAAGCTCCCACTTGAATCGGAGGTCAACACGCCTTCTGCGAAATCCCATGAAGGCTTCACTCGCCCGTTCGATAATACATTCCTTGGACACTCGGCGTTAGATTCCCAAGGACAGACGACGTTTGACAAGTCGGCTAATTTACCTAGGGCCAAGGAAAGCGGTCTTCCAATCTTCTTCTGCTTTCCAATGAGTTTTCCGAAAACAAACATCGATATTTCCTGGCGATCGCTGAAAAACTTGCCCCAATCTGTTATTCCGTACCTTTGGACGCGGAAGCCAAGGGTGCCAATGGGAGGCAACGGTTCGTTCGGTACAGGACAAAGCCCATTCTTGCCTCCACGATCCCATTCGTCGAGAATCGACCTGAGCAGCTTCTGTGCCTTCCAGACGGCATGGTAGTCACGATCGACCGGTAGGCGATAATGTCGCCCTGCTTCACTGGGACTAATGGTAACGACGGCAGTCAACAGTGCCCCACCTGTGCGATTTCCTTTTTTGTCGAAGATGGTATTCGCTCCGCCGTGTTGTTCGGCGAGCTGGGCGCGGACGCGTTCAGGTGGAAGGGCAGTCCCGCAACAAAGGCATGTTGCCTTCGCACGGGTTACCGTGCCGCCGGAGACTTCCTTCTCACTCTCGGGTGCGAAGATGGAGATCTCAACTCGGGGCACATGACCGCGCGGACGGACGATCTTGTATCGAAGTGCGCGTCGACGGTTTGATTTCTTGCAGAGACAGAAGGAGCGGATGAGAGGGATCTCGGCACCGCAATTGGGAGCTTCGCAACGGACAGTCCGCGCCCAGAGGTACGCGATCGGAGTAGAGCCGTCGGGGTCCTTCGGATAGAACTCGGCAAGCTCCTTCTCGGCTTTCTCCTTGATCTCCTTCCCGACACGGCGCAATTCGTCGGCAAGCTCCGGGCCATGACGCGGGATGTCTTCGAGCATGACCTTGAGGATGAGACATGCGACAGGGTTGAGGTCACTGGCGAATGCATCGCAACCCAGGCGCAACGCTTCCAGAGGGATCGCCCCGCCGCCAGCGAACGGGTCCACGACCAGTGGTGTCTCGTCGGGATGAGCCGCTTTCACGAGCCCTCGGCCGACGGATATGTACTCCGGGTGCGACGCGACGTCCCAGTTGGCGAAGTCGCCGATGAACTTGAGTAGCGCCGCCCGGAGGTCCAGGTCCTTCGGCCCGATGGTCCCAACCAAAGTCGGGAGAAGTTTTCGCGCTTCATGCTTGAAGTCGTCGGGGCAGTTTTCGTCCGCGGGGTCGGGCAGCAGCAGCCCTAAAAGCATCGCCCTGCAAGCCGCCAGCGGCCGCCGTGCCCACCACAGATGGATCGTAGACGGATGCCCGTGCCGGATCGACTTCTCCCGCGCCGAGTGCTTCGACACCACCGCGATCGGGAAGTCCACCTCGGCGAGGCGCTTGCAGTCCTTGGGGATCAACCCACCACCTCCCAGTGGCCGCCCTTGTCGGGGCCGACGCGTCTCAGGCGGCCATCTTTCTTGAGCCTGTCGATCTGCTTCTCGACGGCTCTCGAAGTCAGGCCCACCTGCTGGGCCAATTCCTTTGCCGAGATATCCGGATTCATTCCGATCAGTCGGAGGATTTTCTCCGAACTTTTCTCCGAACTTTTCTCCGTACTCCCCCTGCGGCCTTTCCGTGTGTCTGTCAGCCTGGGACCACCATCGGCCTCGACCGGTGTCCGGGCGAAGGTCACGAGGAACCCGGTCTTGATCACCTCGAACTTGACGGCCACGCGGTGTTCGGCGCATTCGTCGGCGATGCGCTTCAGGCCGGACCCCCACTTCTCGATGTCCTTTGACTTGAACAACGTCTCGGCGATGAGCGGGTTTCGCAGGATCGACCGCTCCCGACCTGTAAGGAAGTCCTCGGGCGTGTGGCCGGCGGGGAAGTCGCCTGGGTTGTAGATCTCCACACGGTCCCTGAAGACAGCAATTTCATTGCCCTTGGGGTTCCGGTAATCCCGGTGACACACCGAGTTCACCAGGGCTTCGCGAAGGGCGTCGACCGGTATCTCGGGGATTTCCTTTCGTTCGATGCCTCCGAACTCCACCCGCCAGTCGAGGTGCTCCTTCAGGTAGGTCTCGGACTTGATTAAAAGTCCGAACGCGTCCCCCTTGAACTGTTTGATGTCGAGGAACGTTCGCTTGTCTGTTCCCGCGAACACGGCCGCCTGGATCTCCAGAGGGTTGTCGTCGCAGAACAGCACTTCCCCGGCCCGAAGCAACTTCCCACCGGAGAGCAATCCGAGCTTGTTGAGCGCCGTACGTGTGCTCCCGGATGCGAAGCCTATCCTTCCGGCACGGTTGGCCCGCGCGACAAAGCCTTTCAGGGCTTTGGCATCGACGTCCCGTGGACCTTTCGTCGATAACTGGGATTCCCACCGCGAGGCTTCATCTCCCCAGGCCAGGAACATCCGTCCAAGCTCGGCTGGCGCAAGCTGCCTGTCTTCATCTGCCACGCGTATGTACGCACGTCCGTAGGCGAGGTAGGGGGCATCACGACCGCCGAAGGTCACAAGAATGCAGTTCTTCCCCCGTAGACGGACCTCTTCCACGGACGGATACACGTGTGGTTCGATGTTTTCCGAGATTGCCCTCGACACGTCGCGCAGTGTCTGCGCCCCGACCTCCTGACCCACGACCTCACCGTCATTTCTGATCCCGAAGTACAGTCGTCCTTTGCCGTGCTTGTTGAGGATGGCGGACACCGATATCACCGCCTCCTTCAACTCGGCCGTGGACCTTTTCAGCTCGATTTTCTCGGATTCCCGGTACGTCATTTCCCGCTTCCTCGGGGTCGCTCGGAAGGGCCTTGTCCTCCTCCGTAAACCGGCAAGTCCTCCCTCACACTCATCGGCTTCGTCATCGCGTTCACTTCGAGCCAGTAGTGCTGGACCTTCGACACCTCGTGCCAAGGGAAGCGCGCAGGGTCTTGGACGGGCTCTTGGAGGGTCGGGTACTGAGCGCAATTAGTAACGATGTAGAGCCAGTAGCAGTCCCGGCGGTCTTCGGCGACACGGCGCTCGTTGGGGGTGAGGAGGATAGTGCCCGACTCGGCGCCGAGACCCTTGACCTCTATCAGACGCAGCTCGCCCGAGTTCACATCAAGGCTCGTGATGTCATACCCGAGGTCCTTCTCGTGTACGTCGAAAACCTGTCGTCCCTTTCCCCTCTCGAACTCCATTGCGACCCGCATCGCCGTTGCTTCGGTTTCGAGATTGGGCCGCAGGCGCTGCATCTCAGGGGTTTCCCTTTCGGGGTGCGGAAGGACGAGGGCGCTGGTGATCCGTTCGACCGCCTGGAGCGAGAGTGAGCGCTCCTGTTCGAGCTCCTTGCGTCTCCGGTCGCGACGGGCCAGCAGCTCAATCTGCCTTGTTTCTGCTTTTGCAAGGCGGCCGTCGGCCCCGACGATCCCACGCTCTTTCTCGTCGTTGGACCTCCCGATTTCCATGTCCGCCTGCGAGATGAGCTCAGTAAGGGACAGCTCGACGTGCGCGGCCACTCGGTCGACTTCGGCAAGACGGTCCTTCTGCGTCTCTTCCAGAAACGGCCTGAAGGCGTTTTCGTGCAACCAGGAAGCCGCTTCAGGGACCAGTGCGACCGCTGGAAGCTCTTTGGGTGCGTCAGTTGGCAGAAGATTCCCGATCACACTCGTCTCACACTGCCGGACTTCGCTGCCGGCCGTGATCTCGACGGCGAACATCCGCTCGTGGACGACATGACCCAGGCCGTCGACCACTCGTGCACGGTAGAAATCGAGTCTCGCCGGCTGCTCGTGCTGGAGCGAATGGAAACAGGCCCCCTTTCTGAACGGCTCGGCGGCGTTCTCGTGCGCGTGGCGTCTGATGGCCTCGAAGAGCGGGTGGCCGGGGGTGACCCATTCAATCTTGGTCTTCTCGGCAGTCTCGCGATCCGTCGAACACCGCGGGTACTTGGCCGCCAGCGGTGGGAGACGCCACCCCGGCTCGCGATCGTAGCGTTTAAGCGACGGCGGCGTGCGCGCGGGCTCGAACGTGTGGGGGATGGTCTCGAACACTTTCAGCTTCAAGGGAACGAACTCGGCGGCGTCGCGGATGAACCGGGCGATCGTCTCGGGCACGACTCGGTGCTCCTGCGCCATCGCCCGCCGCTCGATGAGCATCGCCAAGTTGAGCTTCTTGGAGGCGAGTCCTTCGAGGGCGTTCTGGCAGATGGCACGGAACCCGGATTCATCCACGTTCTTGAGGAGCCGCTCCTCGAGGTCCTCGTCTCCGAGCTTGCCGGAGTAGTAGTCGCGTAGGACCCTCTCGATATGAGAGGCGGGGAGCACCTCCCCGACGACGTTGAATACCGCGTCGTCGTTGAGCGCATCGCGGATCTCCTGCAGCTTCTCCAAGAGCCGTTGAAGAACTTTTCCTTCAACGGTGTTTGTGGCCACGAAGTTGAAAATCAGGCAGTCGTGGACCTGGCCGTAGCGGTGGATGCGCCCCATCCGTTGTTCAAGACGATTGGGATTCCACGGGATGTCATAACTGAACAGGACGTTGCAGCACTGGAGGTTGATGCCCTCGCCAGCGGCCTCTGTAGCCACGAGGATCTGGATCTCTCCATCCCTGAACTGCTGTTCCGCGTGAAGCCTGGTTCCCGGCTCGTCGCGCCCCCCGGGTTTCATGCCGCCGTGGATGAATCCGACCTTGAAGCCCCACTCGCGCAGTTTTCCGAGGGGACGCTCGTCCTTGCCGTCACCGCCGAGGTAGTCCAGCGTGTCCTTGAACTCGGTGAAAACGAGAAGACGTTTTTCGGGGTCGTCGAAGTATCCTTCACCCTGGAGCAGCTCTTTGAGTTTGGCGAGCTTGGCTTCGGTTCCCGATGCCTCAACTTCCTTCGCCTGTTCGGCGAGCGCACGAAGCTCTGCGGCCTCCTCGCGCACCTGTTCGGCGTTGGTCGAGAGACTGATCGCTTCGAGAATTTCCTCGAGCCGGGCGCGCTCGCCTTCCTCCATCTCGTCGAGCTCTTCTGGATTGGGGATGTCGGGCGGCGCCGTACGGGCCAGCACCTGGGCCTTTTCGAGGTTCTCTTCGAGTCGCCGGGCCCTGTTCTCAAGGCTCCGCCGCATGGAGTATGTGCTGGAGGCAAGCCGGCGCTGGAAGAGGTGCATGAGAAAACTGACCGCGATGGCACGCCGGTCATCGCCATGCGCCGCCGCTTTCGCGCTCGTACCCTTCACAAACCGGGTGACATCTCGATAGAGAGCGAACTCGTCACCGTCGATCTTGAAGTCAACCGTTTTGGGAATCCGCTTCGTGAATATCTTGCGCGCCGCCCAGGTGCCGTCGGGAAGCCGCTCGGGGAAATAGACCATCGCCTCCTTGGTTCGCCGCAGGTAGAACGGAGCCCTGCGGCGTTCCATCGCTTGACGGATCGATCGGACATCCGCGTAGGCGTCGGCATCGAGAAGCTGAAGGAAGAGACTGAAGTTTTCAGGGTCCCCCTTGTGAGGAGTCGCGGTCAGCAGAAGAATGTGGTCGGACGTGTCGCGCAGGAGCTCGCCGAGCTTGTATCGCAGGCTTTTATGCGTCTCATCCGTGGCGGACATCCGGTGCGCTTCATCGACGATGACGACATCCCAGCAAACCTGTCTCAGACCGGGCAGGATGTCCTCGCGTTTGGCGAGGTCCAGCGACGTGATGACGCGCTTCTGTTCCATCCACTGGTTGATGCCGAACTGCTCTCGGATGTCCTGGCCCTTGAGCACGAGGAACTGCTCGTCGAACTTCTCCCGAAGCTCCCGTTGCCATTGGAACGCCAGGTTCGCTGGGCAGACGATGAGGATTCGTTCGGCAAGGCCACGCAGCTCAAGCTCCTTGAGCAGGAGCCCGGCCATGATGGTTTTGCCCGCACCAGCATCGTCGGCGAGCAGGAAGCGCACGCGCGCCAGCTTGAGCAGGTAGTCGTAGACCGCCTCCAGTTGGTGCGGGAGTGGGTCGACGCGGGAGATGGAGAGCCCGAAGTACGGGTCGAACTCATAGGCGATGCCGAGCGCATACGCCTGAAGGCCGAGACGCAGCTTCTGCCCATCGCCATCGAACGACAGCTCGGTCTGAAAGATGGTGAGCTTCCCCAAGTCATGAGCGCTGATGGTGACCTTGCGGAAGCGCTCTGTCTGGGTGCCGACCAGGCCCAGGACCCACGAGTCCGGGCCGTTCTCGCGGACAGTCTCCACCCGCATCGGCTCGCTGAGGAGCGGACCGGTGAGAATCTGCCCTTCTCGAATGGCCGCACTATCGCCCATTTGTCGGAACCCCGCGCTCTTCCATGGGACCTAAGGTAGCCCAGCAGGAGGGGGAAAGCAACGGTTGGGAACGCGGCACAGTTGGGAACGCGGCACTGGAACCTACGGCTGCCACAAGGTATTCTCCCGACGCGGAGCGACGTCAGGGGCCAACTGGGCGTCACACGAAGGAGAGTCATGCTCATCTGCGCGGGCGGTGACATTCATGGGGCCATCGGGCGCTTCTACGAGGGCGTCCTCGCCTTTGAGGTCGCTCTGGGGCGGCGCTTCGATTGGGTCCTGCACGTCGGCGACTTCGGAGTGTGGCCGGACCCGACGCACATCGATAGGGCGACGCGGAACCATGAAGGCGCTGGCGACTTCCCTGCGTGGTTTGCGGAGAACCGGCCGGTGCCGCGGCCGACGGTCTTCATCAAGGGCAATCACGACGACTTCGAATGGCTTGAAGGGCACCGCCACGGCGAGGTGCTACCAGGGCTGACCTACCTACCCAACGGCAGCGTGCTTGATCTGTGTGTCGACCGCGAGGCGATTCGCGTCGGCGGCCTCGGCGGGTGCTACGGACCCTCGGACTACAACCGGCCAGCGCGCCGTCTTCAGGGACACGCCCGACGTCACTACACGCAGGACGAGGTCGAGCAGCTCTGCGCGCAGGGAGGCATCGACGTCATCCTGCTACACGACGTCCCCGCCGGCGTGGAGATCGTAAAATCCTATTGCGGCGGCGGCGAGCGCCGGTACACGAGCCAGGCCGCCGGCCTTGGCGATGTCGTATCCCGCGTTCGGCCTCGAATCTGCTTCTTTGGACATCATCATGCACGCGTCGGCGTCGAAGTGGAAGCTGGGGGGCACGGTCCGGTAGTGCTTGCACCGTACGAGCTGATTTGATTTGCCGGGCCGAAGGAGTAGAATGCAATCAGTTTCGCCGATGGGGGCGATACGGGTTCGACGGAGGTGGAGAAACACACGGAGCATGCCGGGGCGTCCCGCCTGACCCCGTTAACAACGGGCGGGGAACCAAAAAAGCCAACGACAACGTTGAGCTCGCTCTCGCTGCTTAATAACCAGTAGGGAGCCGTCCGACCGGTCCTTCGCCTGAGAGGGCCGGAAGGGCGCAACCAATTCAGGCTGGCCGATCCCCCTGGCCCGGGAAGGAGAGGCGAGACACAACGGGCTCGGCGCGAACGGAGGCGGCCCGCGGCCGCCGGCCGCGCCAAAACAAATCGTGGGCTAAGCATGTAGGGCCGTGTGCGTATCACTTTCGGACGGGGGTTCAATTCCCCCCGCCTCCACCATATTTCCTCTCGGAGATACAGGCAGTTACGCCTTCTCCGAGTTCAAACTGTACCAAAAGTGTACCAAGTTTTTCACAGACGGCCCCCGTTTTGGGGGCCGTTTCCGTTCTCCTCCCGCCCTGTGCTACACTTGGATTGCTGGAGGGGTTCACCATGAAACAGAGTGCTTTGATGGGGCTGATGGCCGCCGTGGTCATCTCCATCGGCCTTCTGTGCGCGGCCTCCGATGGCGGGAGCCAGTCAGGAACCAAGGATGCTGGCCCTTCGACCGCCGCTCTCCCTGACGGTGGCTCCTCGAAACCGACACCTCAATGCGGCCCTTCCCCCACGGGCAAAGGCGGCCCGATGTGCCTCGTTCTCGCTGGCCCGTTCATGATGGGGTGCAATACAGCGGTGGATACCGAGTGCGAGAGGAACGAGACTCCATTTCACAAAGTGGATGTTCCGGCCTACAGGATTGACAAGTATGAGGTGCCAACGGCTGAGTACAAGCAATGCGTGACGGCAGGTCGGTGTACTGATGCAAGTATGGAGAACCCACCCATCTACGGTTGCAACTATGATGTTCCGGGAAAGGAGAAGCACCCGATCAACTGTGTGAACTGGGAACAGGCCAAGGCTTTCTGTGTGTGGGTGGGAAAGCGGCTCCCGACGGAGGCCGAGTGGGAGAAAGCCGCAAGGGGAATGGACGGAAGAAAGTATTCGTGGGGTGACACCTCTCTGGACTGTGACCATGCGGTATGGAACTCCACAACCTGCGGCAAATTAGGAACGGCTCCAATCGGGAGCAAGCCGCTGGGGACAAGCCCATTCGGCGCGTTGGACATGATCGGGAATGTGACAGAGTTGGTTGAAGATGGCTATCACCGAACCTACATTGGTGCGCCTTCAGATGGGAGCGCGTGGGGAACTGACATCAGTTCTTTCAGCGTATCACGCGGTGGGGCATGGGGCGCGACGAGTATGGCCTTGCGTTCGTCCCACCGCCATTACGGCGACCGAAAGTACCGGGACGCTTACATCGGCTTCCGTTGCGCCCTGTCGGTGCCGTAGGGGGCAATCCGGAGGGTGACAGGCATGGATCAAACCCATCAGGACATAGCGGAGTTCAACTCCAACTTCTTCTTCAAGGAGTTCACGTTCTCGGATAACGACTTCTATCCGGAACCCGGCGTTAGTTGCGAGTTTGGAGACCACACGGTCTGGATCGACGATCTGCTCATCATCATCCAAGTCAAGTTGCGTGACATTCAGCCCATTGTCGAACCCGAGAGAGAAGCCAAGTGGCTCAGCAAAAAGGTCTTGGGAATCGCAAAGGACCAGATAAAAGACAACATCAGGCAACTGCGGACCCACGGCACCATCACGATCACGAACAACCGACGGCACGCCTTTGAACTCCGACCGAGCCAGATCAAGAACCTCATCAAGATCGTTCTCTATGGCAATCAGTACCTCAATCCGCTTGTCCAGCCGAAACTCTACGTCAGTGCCGAAGCCGGGTTCATTCACGTGATGCCCTTGAATGACTACGTTGGCATCTGCAACACGTTGGTCACGCCCTACGAGATCGCCGAATACCTGCTTTTCCGAGAGAACATCATCGCCCGGTGGTCGGCTCCTTTCAAGTTGCCATCCGAAGTGGCACTTGTGGGCCAGTACCTACACGATGAGCCAAACGCCAAGCCGGAGGAATCCTTCGCCGAATACGTGCATACCCTGAAACAGGACCGAGATTCGTATGACATCTTGTCCTTGTTGGAGACGATCCACGGCAACATCGCATACCACGACGGGACTGACCGAGAGAGGGACTACTATCAGGTACTCGTTGAGTTCGCCAAACTTCACAGGCTCGATCTCAAGCGCATCAAGGAGATGTTGCGTCGCATTTACGAGGCAGTCAGAGAAGATAGATTCGAGAAACCTATCAGGGTGGTGATTCCCCACACGGAATGCGGCTTCGTGTTCATGAATATTCAAAAAGAGGATTCTGAACACCGCAAGAAGTATCTGATGAACACCACGATTGCGGCCAAGTACGACGACAGACTGACCAGACAGGTCGGTGTCCTATTTCATTCCGAGGGGGTGGACTACGCATATGCGAACTTCCCTTGGAGATGGAACGTAGTTATTGAAACTCAATTGAAGGCGAACTTCCCTTTCCGTAAAAAGCGGAAGAACGTGGTCGAAGATCGCTACTCTTTCGAGGATGAATGAAAGCATCCTAGTGGTTTCTGTCCCCTCGATCTTCGGAAATGCACGATACCTAACCCTTCGCGCTCCCCGTTCCCTCCCCCCACCACGGCGGCATCTGGGCCGTCCCCGGCGCGGGCTGGCCGTCGAGGACGCCAATGTAGGACTGGACGGAGTTCGGGGTCAGGTGGGTGTACCGCTCGGTCATCTTGATCTCGGTGTGGCCGAGCATCTCGGACACGAATTTGAGCGGCACACCAGCCATGACCAACTGGCTCGCAAACGAGTGTCTCATGTCGTGTAGACGGATGCGGTGAAGCCCTGCGGCGAAGGTGATGCGGTCGAAGGGGTGCTTCACAATGTCGCGGGTCAGGTGGCTCCCGTCGGGACGGCAGAACACGAGGTTCCCCTTCAGGTGCTTGTGGGTCTTGAGGGCCTCCACAAGACTCGGACACATCGGCACCCACCGCTTCCGCTTCCCCTTCGGGAGCGTGGCGTGGCCGAGGTGGTAACTCCTCTGGATATGGATACGGCGAGCGACGAAATCAATGTCGCCCCATTCGAGACCGAACAGTTCGCCGAGCCGCAGGCCCGACCTGAAGGCGGTCAGAAAAAACGTGAACCATTCAGGTTCGAGGGTCTTGGCCTTCTCAAGGAACACGGCGGTCTGCTCGGCGTCGTAGAAGGTGAAGTCCTGCTCCGGTACGGAGAGCCTGGCGACCTTCCGGCAGGGGTTGTCGTGAAGGCAGCCCCACCGCACAGCCGCCGAGAGCATCGAGGAGAGAGTTCCGAGGTGTTCGTTGACGGTTTTGGGTGCAAGCGGTTCACCTGTCCGAGCGTCACGCTTCTTCACGTTGTCGGCCTTGAACTCCTCCACATCGAGTGGGGTGATTGACGTGAGTTGGCGGTCGCCAAAGAACGGGACGAGGTGGTTTTTGCATATCGCCCCGTACCGTCGAAGTTGGCTCGGGCGACAGTTCGTCTTGACGTGGACGTCCAGCCAGCGGCGGGCAAACCCGGAGAAGACCGCCGACGGCAATTCCGCTGAGACAGGGCGGCCTGTCAACCTTGCCTGTTGTGCGATCGCAAACTCGGAGCGCAGGCGGGCTTCCTCGTCCTCCGCCTCGTGCCGAGTCTCAATATCAGGGCCAAGCGACCGCCGGTATCGACTCTGGCCGCCCTGCGGGTCGAGGACCATGAAGTCGACGACCCAGCGACGCGCCCGTTTTCGAACTGCCATCCTCGATCCCTTTCAGCATCTCTGCACGCAACCACTCTGCCAGGACGCCGCGCTCGAACCGGATACCTCCCCGCAACCCGAACCGGACGTGCGGTATCCGACGCTCCTCCACGAGCCGGTACACCTGGCGCGAGCTCAGGCCCAGCAAACGGGCCGCGCCTATCGCAGTCAGCATGACGACGCCGTCCTCGTCGTCAGGAGCGGGCCGCTGGTCGACAGCACCACTAGCTTGGGTCGGGGCGATGTTGGAAGTCTCCATGTTCCGCTCTATTGATGAAGACCGGCGATCGTCTTGCGACAAGGTGAACTCCTCCCGGGGCAGGTCGTCGCCCCTCATCTGCGTCTACTCCGACGTCGAGGGAAAGAGTCCAAACAAAGTGCAGTCCACCAGCCTCCCGCGCCAGGACGGACGGGTCATGACCCGTTACGGATCGGGTATCTGCTTTTCGATGCCGTTCGATACCGGGGCATTCTCGGGTCTTGGAGTCCCGAGAATGTTTTATGCGGCGGTTCCGGCCCGAAATCTCGACTACCAGTCCCGGCCCGGCCCAAGGTAGGACGGGCCGATGGTGATCACCGCCGGCGTACAGATCAAGGAAACGGGCTTAGTTGAGCCCGAGGGCAAGTAGACTTAGTGCAGGCCTTGAGAACCTAACGATCTCATGGGGTGGTGGAGGAGAAGCCCATGAAAAAGCGCAAACCAGCCGTCATGCTCGTCCCGATCGCCAGACCCGGTGGACTCGTCCCTGGCGACTTGATCGAGAAGGCTCAGGAATACGCCCGTGCCGCCGAGGCCCCGTCCACTTTGAGAACATATGCATCCTCGTGGAAGGTCTTCACTAGGTGGTGCCGGGCAACCGGCCTGAACCCGCTACCCGCCGACCCAGAGACGATCGTAGCCTTCATTGCCGCTCAAGGAGATCGCATCCGCCCGGTGACGATTAAGAAGATCTGCACGGCGATCTCGCAGGCGCACACCCTCATGGGTTTCACCTCTCCGACCCAGACCGAGCCGGTTCGTTTGACCCTGCAAGGCCTGCGGCGACTGAAGGGTGTTGCCCCGGTGCAGAAGAAAGCCCTTCGCACCGAGTACATTCGGAGGGTGTTTGCGACCATGCCAGATACGCTGATCGGGAAGCGGGACTCTGCGCTGCTCCTCCTCGGCTTCGTGACCGGGCTTCGTCGAAGTGAACTCGCCGCACTGAACATCGAGGACATCATCTTCGAGCCCGAGGGCGCGGTGCTGACGATCAGGAAGGGCAAGCGCGATCAGGAAGGGCGCGGTCGCCGGGTACCCGTGCCGTTCGGCCAGCAGGAAGGCCTCTGCCCGGTACGTTGCCTGCGCCGATGGACGGATGCGGCTTCTATCAAGGATGGCCCGATCTTCTTGCGGCTTGACGCGGGTGCGCCCCGAGCTCGCCTATCAGGGGGTGCGGTGGCGGAAATCGTTAAGAGGGCAGTGGCGCGGGCAGGGCTCGACCCGGCGGTCTTCGGAGGGCACAGCCTGCGTCGTGGCTTCTGCTCGGAGGCGGCGAGGCTCGGTGCGCCCGAGCGGGATATCGGGCGGGTCACGGGGCACTCCTCCCTGGCTCAGCTTCGTGAGTACGTCGAGGCCGGAACGGTTTTCCAGAATGCCGCCACGAACAATCTCGTCCGCGACTTGTAGAGGATCGATCTCTGGCGCATCTCCTCCCTCTCTCTGACCTGTGCGTCTGACCGGCATGGTGGTGATCGCCACCGGCCCCTTCCCGCGGTCGCCACCGGCTCGTCGACCCGCCCTCGGGCGTTCTCCTCCTTATTAAAGTGGCGGTCAGGTCTGACCCGGCGACCAGCGCGTTCCCGGTGCCGTAAGGATCTCCACTGGCAGGCCCTGCCGGTTGCAGGCTCTCCAGCCGCGACCTCGAGCTGAGCCATTGCCCCCCGGCATGACCACAAGGTCGCCGGGACCAGGCCGCTCCTCCTGAGGTCCGTCGATCCCCGCCCTGGTATCGCTCACGGCCCGGCGGTGGCGATCGCGGTCGCCGTCCAGGGGGCCTCCACCGGCGGCCGGCGCGGAGCCTGGGACCCCGGGTCAACTGGCAGGAGCTGCCAGTCGCCCATCTCGCCACGGACCCCCGACCGTCACCGGGACCGGACGGCCCTCCACCCGCAACTCCACCACGTCCGCCTATGCCTGAGCTCCGCCAACCTACCCCAGGGGCCCCCGATCGCCTTGAAACGGTCGGTGTCCCGGCCGGCTGAACCCCCCTTCCACCCCGTTGCCTGGACGCGCACCGTCGTTCAGGACCGCCTTACAGCATCACCTGATGATGTCGGGACTGGGGGATGCCCGGATCGAATTCCGGGTACAATTTTTGGATCGCTGCGGGTTCGAGGCGATGTGACGTCGGCCCGCTTGGAGTAATACAGGATGTGGGGCCGTCGGGTGGAGTAAGACGGGACGCCTCCCAATAATGAGCTGATAAGCTCCATTAGATGTCTCGACATAGGAGGACAGTACATGACGAGAGGAATAGAGGAAGCCCCCAGCAAGATGGTCGAGGAGTACGTCGATACCGACGCCCTTGCGGACATTCTTAAAATTCATCCACAGACCGCCAGGAATCTTGCCCGCCGAGGGCGAATCCCGTGTTTGAAAGTTGGAAAAACCTACAGGTTCTCTCTCGCACGGGTCGAGGCAGCACTCGGCAGGCCGTGAGAAATCGAGCATGAGGAACTCAGCAACCAGCCAACGCGATATGCCTTCTCCACGACCGGAGTACCGGTTGGAGTGGCTTTGGGACGGCGACATGCCGCTCTGGTGGCCGATCACCACGCCTCTCAAGTACGTGAGCGAGGCCGGCAATGATCCCGAATGGAGGGACCGACCCATGAACGAACAGACGATAGGATGGAGGAACTGTGAACGACCTGGCTGACATCGACCGCGAGGCGGCAGTCATCAAAGCCGAGATCCATCACCTCCTCAGGGGTCGCTCGGTCCTTCGGCTCGAAGAGGATTGCATCGTAGCCGCGGGGATATCGCAGCAGTACCTCGACCTGCTCGAGTGGAACCTAAACAAACAGACGGCCAATGATCTCCGCACCGTATACGTGGCGTACTCCTCCGCGTTCGGCAAGCCTCGACTCCAGCGGCAGCTGGCGCAGGAGACCGGATACAGGGACAGGGTGAAACGCGGTTTGCTCCCACAGGACGAGCCTTGGGAAGCCCTCGGGTCCGATGTCGATGCACGCCAGCGGACGGTCCAAAGGCTGGCGGAGGACCAGGGAGATATCGTGACCGTCCCTTCGCAAAGGGATCGGGGCCTCGTCGGCCGGCCGGTTTACCCATGGTGCAATCCGACCAACCCCTACGCCTGGGTCCCGGTCATCGCCAGGCATTCGGCTTCGGCCCTGAAGGCCACCGTGTGGGAGGTCGGCCCTGGCGTGTCGTCGTCAGCCTCGGCCGTGGGAAGACTGCTCGACCGCGATGTCTATCTCATCAAGCTCCCCGCCCCCGGCACGGACCGCCATGAGGTCCGGCAGATCCACGATAACCTCGCAGTGGAGGAGATCAAACCCGACCTCATACTCGTGCCCTTCGTCGTCCCACTCGACGTCTACTCAGTCTTACAGACAATTCGGCTTCTGGTCCTGCCCGGAATGGAAACGGTCTGGATACGCAAGGCAGGGGAGAACATCTCTGGAAAGCACCCGGAATTTGCCCTGAACCTGGACGACTACCTTGCCTCGGCGATCGCCCGGCTCAGGACGTTCAAGGGCTTGGTCGCCACAGGCGCGAAGATCTGCACGTCCGCCCCGATGGTGGCTGGCCTGCCCGCGGCGTTGGAGCAGGCCGTCAGACGGGACGTCGGCTGGCGTGCGATCGACCGCATCACCGTCCTCGAACAGGGCGGACGTCGGCATTACTGGAACGGCTCCTCGCTTGTCGGAGAATGCCTCATCGTGTGGGAGGCAGATGCCCGCTTCACCTGACAGGGCACAGCTCTGGGCCGAAGCGGAGGATGATCTCTACCGCAGGGCGTCTTCTGCAAAGTTCCTGTACGCCTGCCACCGAGACCGCCAAACAGGGGCACACCGCACCCACCGCTACCGCCAGGAGTTCGGCTTGAACTACCCCGCACCCAAGGACCACGCCCTGCCAGGGACCGTCGGCTCCGACGGCCACAGCCGCAGGACCTCGTGGAGAGGGGGAAGCCTCTACGACGGCCTCCGTGACCTCATCCCCATCGCAGAGCGCATCAAGATCGGCTCGTACAGGCCGGAGCCCCTGATGATTGCCCGATGGGAGGAGCGACCTGGGAAGATCCGCGAGATCGCCTTCCCGTCCGTGTACGACCGGCTCGTAGGTGCGGTACTGCTAGAGGTCCTCGAACCCGTACTCGACCCGATCTTGTCCGACTGGCAACACGGCTACAGGGCTTCCCGCATCTGTGGCAGGAAGATCGAAGTCAACGGCTTCAAGGGCATCCCCCGAGGCTCCACGAAGATCGTCGCACGGCGGCTCCTCTGCGCCGTCAGGAGCGGAAGGAGATACCTCTGGGAACTCGACGTTGTAAACGCCTTCCCTTCGGCCAACCGAGCCATCCTTCGGAAGTTGTTGGTTGAGGATGGTTGCTCGGAGCGGTTCGCCAAGATCATCATCCGGCTTCTCGGTGACAGGGCGGTTGATCCCGCTCAAGGGAACAAGGAGATCGAGGTCGGAGGAGTTCCTCTCGGCAATCCAGTAGGCCCGCTGGTGTTCGGCCTTTACGTGAGCGGGGTTTATAAGGCCGTACCCTCGGGAACCATTCTCCCGAGTTACGCTGACAACTTCTATCTGGCAACCAAGACCCAAGAGGAAGGAGGTTCAATAACCATCCTGTTGAAGATCTACTGTAGAGAGGTTCTGGGACTGGAGATCGAGGTCAAGCAGGCATGGCATCCCGAGTGTGGTTCGACCTTCAACATTCTGGAGAGGCACGTAGGAGGAGGATGGATGCTCCAAGAGGATGGGGAGGGAAGGATCACTTGCAGGGGGCCGAGGGACTCTTTGAGAAGGGCGACCCATGAGTAGGAAGTCATATCACAATGAGTCCTTCCCCGGTGGTCGAGTGGATAGCCCAATCCCGTATCAGGTGGCCCCTCTGGGAGGGTTCGCTTGGGAGGGAGGGCGTTCACACGAGAGAGTCGAGAGAGCGCATCAGCGCATCGGCAATAATGGCATCCGCGGCGGAGAGGGGGGCCACCGCCCCGCAGGCATCCGCTACAACCATGAGATTAGGCCGGGCACAGACCCGGACACAGCTCATGGCGACCTGACCGGCGTCCGTCCCGAGGTCGGTCAGCACGCCCCTGCCCCCGCTCAAGGAACTCCTGCCTTGGGCGGGGGCGGGGCAGATGCGGAGATGGAAATGCCCGTCCGCTGGGACGTACAGGTCGAGAAGGCCCTGAGGGTCCATCTCGAAAACAAGAAGGTCCGGAGAGTGAAGGTCAGCGTTCCCGCCTGGGATATGCTGGCCGTGGGAGAGGCCCATGCCGTCGCCGCTCGGCGAATCGTCGGGATATGGCAGAGGATGTCCCGGCTCCTCGTGGGATGCGGCATCCGCGAGGTGGAGGTCGTATGTCCGGCAGACCGCCGCTTCTTGATGCTCCCCGGCGCATTCGGCGCACCGAGTAGGTATGGGGATGCCGGGGATGACCATTGGCGGGTTGCACGATCGCCGCAGGTCCTGAAGGACGACGGGGTTGAAGCCCTCTGTTGGCGGCTCTACCGGAAAGGCAATCAGGAGGAGGACAGGAAAAGAGAGACGTTCCGGCGGACCGGCAATCATGTGGTCGCCTTCGCCAGGGCATCCAAGGCGCAGTATCGCTGCTCGGTCACGGGGGTCATAGGGGAGAACGGTCACCGTGTGCCGCTACCGATCGTCCACGGACCCCTGCGCCCCAACCCGACCTCCGCTGTGGCCGAAGGACTGGCGGCGGCTTTCGGGCGGTTCCCGGCTGGCCCCGATCTCACCGTGTGGACGAACGACGACCTTGTTCGGGCGGCAGCACGCGGGAACTACCTCGACAAGAACCGGACCGGCTACCGCGGAGTGCGGCCCCCCGAGATGGACTCGGCCATTCAAAAGATGCTGAAGGCCATCCGCAGGAGGAGCGGCGGGGTCAAGTTCAAGCACGCCAAGAAAGGCGGAGTTGTGATGATGGAGATCGTGGCCGCCAGGTTCGGGCTTTCCATCCCGGACGAGATTGGCGATCTTTTGCGAGCCATTGATGCAGCCATCGATTCTCCGGAGGATATCGGATGAAGGCGGACTCGAGACGTGGACATCATTCGTTTGGCGAAGGCCATCTTGGACAAGGTCGGGAAGGATGACTTCGTTGGGTTGGGCGACATGGCAGCGGAGTTGGAGAGGTTCGTGTTCGAGGGGATCGGGGCGGTTCACGATGCAAAGGAAAGTGAATCGGCGACAGACGCAAGGCCGTCTGCTACGATTTTGGCTCCGCCACCGTTGCCAACCACATGATCGCCGACGCCGTCGTGGCGGAGAATGCAACCCCCCCGAGGACGGCGACAGTGCGCCGTGGAGCGCGTCGTGGTGCCACCCCGCCCCGAGGACGCCGACAGTCACGGTTGGTGGCCCAGTTCACGATGGCCGACTTGGTGGGTATAGTATGGCAGGTCGGGTCGCCCCCGTGAGAGGGGCGTGGATTGAAACGAAAGAGAAACTGATACAGGATCGGAACCGGAATCGGAGGCCGCACCGCAAGTAGTGCGGGTCAGCGACAGATTCAGATTCGGATCCGGTTCACATCCCTCGGGGGGCGTCATGCTCCCCGAGGGATTTGCCTTTCCTCCCTGCATCGGGGTCTGCCGCCCGAGGAAACCAACGTCGGCGCGGGACCCCGTGGCCGTGGGCCGTGGGGGTGACGGCTACCGCGTCGCTTCGCCGACCTGTGCGAGGTGATCGCCACAGCCGGTCCGAAGGCGGCCGCACGGCCCTTCAGTGCGAGACCTGGCCTCGATGTGGGGCTCCGGGCGGGGCAGATCGGCGTTCGGGGCAAGTTGGTGGAGGCCGGAGGCGAAGTCCCTACGTCTCACCGCCCTCTGCCTTGCAGGCAATCAGCACTTCCTCCCGCGGAGGACCGATCCACACCTCGGGCCGGAGCCCACCAAGATTATGCCGGACTCTGACAGTCGTCCTTGGGAAGTCCGCATATATCTCGTGCGTCGCGTCCTCGTCGTCCATCGTCATCAACCAGCGAATGTCCTCATCCCTCGCCCGGAGAGCCGAGGCCAGTTGGCGGTGGTCATCGTGCGTGAACTGGTACTTGCCATACGACTTGTTCCGCTTCTTCATCGAGTAGGGTGGGTCGAGAAAAACGACTGAGTCTGGCAACGCCCCGGATATGGTTTCAACGGCGTCTCTTTGGGAAGTACTGATAGCCGCCTGCTTGCGGAGGACGTGCACACGAGCTATCCGCTTTCCGAGATGTTCGAGTCCCTCATGTATTTTCAGGGCGGGGATTTCATAGAGGATCTCCTCGGCTGTATCGAAGAGATTGGTCCGCCGGGAGAACGTGAGTTCTATCATTCGGGCATACCCCATCCGGGCAGCAATTTCCTCTTTGCCTTGGCAGTAGAATTCCTCCAGAAAACCAGCAGTAAAATCTCTGGAGGTGTGCCTTCGCACTTCCTCGATCTTCCGGCAGGTTTCATCCCACCCAATCTTGTCCGTATTGCGGAGGAGCCGGGTTACGTGGCCGTGCATGGACTTGCGGTAGGCATTCTCCCATACTGACTTGTACTCACGGAGGAGTTCGGTCACATCCCTTATGATATCGGGAGACTTGAGGAGCGAGACATGGGTTTTCCTGAGGCACCGATAGCTTTCCGGATTCTGGAGGCATTCATGCACAGCCCATGTGGCGGGGTTGGCATCCACCAATGTGATGAAGCACGCGTAGTCTAGATCGATCATCTCGCTCGCCACGGTTCCCATCCCACAGAAAACCTCATAGAAAAACTTGTTCTGGGGAACTCTCCCGAGTACCCTCGCTATGGCCCGGGCGTATGGTGACTTCCCACCGGCATATCTCGCAATCACGGCAACCTTCGCCATAGAGGTCTCCTCTACGAGGTCTGCACGATGGGTGTCTGCTCCACCTGCTTCGCAACCGCTTGTAGTCGCTTCGCGTCCTTTTTTAACTCGTCGGCGGGTATGCCATCCCGGAAAGCTGATAGTATGAGGAAGTCAAAGTTGATCTTCCACACCTCGCGCCTCTTCTCAAACCCAGTGATGGGTTTTTGAAGGTAGGTGGCGAGGTCAGCCCACGATTTAGGTGTATCGATGGCTTTCTTTTGCCTCCCCTTCCTGTTCCCCACTTTCTGCCACCGGCCGTCTTTCCCCTTCCGGTGGTCGACCTTGGCATCATCGATCCCATCGCGGATTTTTTTCACCGTCGTGCCGCTGAGTCCAACCTTCTCCCCGATCCAAGAATCGGACTTGAACTTGAGCTCGGAATCGTGAAGGATCAGACGGGCCGCCGCCTTCCTGTCCTCGACCCCAAATGGTAATGCGGTCTGATCGCGGTTCGCCGTTGCGGCGCGAAGGCGAGCGTCATGGATGGTGCCCTTTTCTACCTGACAGGGAACTTCGTCTATGCCGCGCCGCTCGAACGCCTTGAGGCGGTGAAAACCATCGCATAGGTAATAGGTGGCCCCGACCTGCACAACTACAAGCGGGACTTCGTCAGCTATAGGTGTGTCCTCCTCTCCGCGCTCCTCTTCCATCCAACTGATAAGGTCTTCAACATGACACTCGTTGACTGGGCGAAGTCTTAGGCTCAAGTCGAGGTTTCTCCAAGACAGCGTCTGTTTTTTCACGGGGAGTACCTCCTTGTGGCACGGCGTGCGGTAGGGCTCCTTTATAGTTGTCTGTATGTCTTCGTGTCAAAACCAGTGGGTTTCTGAAAAATAAATCCAATGATCTCTTAGCCTTGCCCACTTCAAACGTAACTTCTCAAAAAGTGGTGGCGAAGCGCTTGCAGATTTCTTGACTTGGGCATTCGGTGGCTGAATAGATGATATCCGAGATGAACGAGCTTCCACCGATTCCGCCGTTGCCTGAGCTTCCGCCGTCCGGGGAA
>JACRCP010000391.1 GCA_016218965.1 Deltaproteobacteria bacterium
GGGCGCCTCGTCTTCGCGGTCGACGTCCCTTCGGGGCTCGACGGTGACACCGGACAGCCTCACGGCCGTTCAGTCCGCGCGAACGTGACCGCGACGTTCGGCGTCCCGAAGATCGGGCTTTTTGCGCACCCGGGACGCGACTTCGCCGGCGAGGTCGTTCCCGTGGGCATCGGGATGCCGGATCAACTCGTCGACCGCGCGGGCGGCCCGGTCTATCATCTGATGGATGAACAGTCGGCCCGCGGGCTGATTCCGGCGCGGACGGGGAACTTCCACAAGGGCGACGCGGGGCACCTGCTGGTCGTCGCGGGTTCGCGCGACAAACCGGGGGCGGCTATTCTTGCCTGCCGCGCCGCGGTGCGCACCGGCGTGGGCCTGTGTACGCTGGGCGCCCCGCGCGAGGTGATGGACAACCTCACCGCGTCGCTGTTCGAAGTCATGGGCCATCCGCTTGCGGTCGGCGACGACGGGCTCCTGCCGGACGCTTCGGTCATCGGCGCCGCCCTCGCCGGAAAGAACGCGGTGGCAATCGGGCCCGGGATCCCGAAGGGCGGCGGGACGACGGAGTTCATCCTCCACGTGCTCCGGACCTTCGAGGGGACCGTGGTGCTCGACGCCGACGCCCTCAACCTCATCGTGTCCGTGCCCGATGATGTTCGCGCCGCGCGTTGCAAAAAGATATTCACGCCGCACCCGGGCGAGATGGCGCGCCTGCTCGGGTCGTCCGCTCGCGAGGTTCAGGCCGACAGGGTCCGCGCGGCGGCCGAGTGTGCAAAGAAGTACGGCGCGGTCGTTGTCTTGAAAGGCGCGGCGACGGTGACGGCGGACGATCTCGGGAACGCGACGATCAACCCCACCGGCAACCCTGGGATGGCCTCGGGCGGTATGGGCGATGTTCTCACCGGCATCGCCGGGGCGTTCGCCGCCTGCGGGATGGTGCCGTACGACGCGGCGCGGGCGGCCGTGTACGTTCACGGACTGGCGGCAGACAGGGCGGCCCTGAAGACCGGCATGACGGCGCTTGTGGCGTCGGACGTGACGGAGGAACTCGGCGGGGTTTTCAAGGAGTGGGGACGATGAAGGATGAAGGATGAAGGGTGAAGGCGGAAGGCGGAAGGCGGAGGACAAAGGGCTGAAAACGAAGACCTTCGAGTCCGCCGGCGCCGCGTTCACCGGACGGTTGGGGTTCGCGCTGGGAAGGCAGCTCAACGCCGGGGCGGTGGTTGGGTTGATCGGGGAGCTGGGGACCGGCAAGACGGTGTTCGTGCGGGGGCTGGCGCGCGGGCTCGGGTTGCGCGGCGCGCGGGTGGTCAGCCCGACGTTCACGCTCGTCAACGAATACCTCGGGAAGACGCCGCTTTATCACTTTGACCTGTACCGTCTGGGCGATCCGTCGGAACTGGATTCGATCGACTACCGGAAGTACCTTTCGGGCGGGGTGTGCGCCGTGGAGTGGTTCGAGCGTTTTCCCGATGCGTGGCCGGCGGACGCGATTGTCGTAAGGTTCGAGTACCTCTTGCCGCGAAGGCGGACAATCACGATTTCCGGCGAAAGTGTCGCGGTCGAACGACTGAAGGTGCGTGTTTGATGGGTTTCTGCGTTCTCTCGACGACCCCAACGGGGTCGCGTATTGCAGCCCAGGGTTGCCGCCCGGCGGCTACCCTGGGTCTGGGTCACGGGCGCCCGAACCATTTTTCCGCCCAACCCCAACGGGGTTGCGGATGTGACGAATCGCCGAAAGCCACAACCCCTTCGGGGTCGGGTGACGTGTGTGGGTATCGCGACGATCCCAGGGTAGCCTTCGGCAACCCTGGGCTGCAATCCGATGCCCCGTTGGGGCATTCAGGAATACAATCCTCGATCGTGATTCTGCCGCAACCCGAAGTCTCGATGCCCGACGTCTCTGACGAGGTATTCCTTGGCGGGTTTCGACTTCGTGAGGGGAGCCGTGTGATGTCCATAACCAACTTTTCTTTCGACGTTGTCTTCCTCGGCGGGGGGCCGGCGGGGTATCACGCGTCGATCTTCGCGGCCAAGAAGGGCCTTTTGGCCGCGGTCGTCGAAAAGGATCTGCTCGGAGGCACGTGCCTCAACCGTGGCTGCATCCCCACGAAGGTCCTGCACGCCAGCGCTGAGGCTCTACACTCCACGCGCGAAGGTGCGCGCTTCGGGTTCAAGCTCGACGGGACCGCGGTGCCCGACATGGCCGCGGTCGCCGATCGCAAGGACGCCATCGTAAAGAAACTCCGCGAAGGCGTCGCCGGGCTTTTCAAGGGCAACGGAATCGAGCTTTTTTCGGGCGAAGGGAGGGTCGCCGAAGGCGGGGTCGTCGTCAGGGCGGCCGCAGGCGGCGAAGCGTTCGTTTCCGCGCGGAACGTCGTTGTGTGCACCGGCTCGCGCCCCGCGTCACTCCCGGGCATCACCGTCGATCACAAAATCGTTTTGGACTCGGACGACGCGGTCTCGCTCCGCGAGGTGCCGCAAAGCGTCCTCATTGTCGGCGGCGGCGTCATCGGCTGCGAGTTCGCCGACCTGCTCAATCGGTTCGGATCCCAAGTGACGGTCGTCGAACTTCTCCCCAGGATTCTCTCGACCGAGGACGCGACCGCGGCGCGGGCGGTTGCGAAGTCATTTGCCGCCCGGGGAATCACCGTCATCACCGACGTCCATGTGGGTTCGTTGGAGGCAAAGGACGGCACTGCGACGGTCTCGCTTTCGGACGGAAAACGAATCGAGGTCTCCCGCGTCCTCGTGTCCGTCGGCCGCAGGTCCAACACCGAAGGGTTGGGAATCGACGCCCACGTCGATCCAAAAGGGTCAATCAAGATCGACTCACGGATGCGGACGGCGAAAAGCGGCCTGTACGCCGCAGGCGACTGCATCGGCGGCCTGATGCTGGCGCATGTGGCGTCGCGCGAGGCGGAGACCGCGGTCGCGAACATCTTGGGGCGGGAGATGGAGATGCGTTACGACGCGATCCCGTCGTGCGTGTTCACCTCGCCCGAGGTCGCAAGCGTCGGGATGACCGAAGATGCCGCACGGCAGAAGGGGATAGACGTTTCGCTCGGGAGGTTCTTTGCGCAGGCCAACGGCCAGGCGCTGGCGCTGGGCGACGACGAAGGCTTCGTGAAGATCGTTGCCGAAAAGGGCACCGGACAGTTGATGGGTGCAGTCGTAGTTGGAAAGGGCGCTTCGACGATGATCGCCGAGCTTGCGCTCGCCGTGGCGCACAAGATGAAGGCGTCGGACATCTACGAAGTCGTCCACGCGCACCCGACGCTTTCCGAGATCGTGCTCGAGGCCGCGGCGGACGTCGATGGGATGGCGACGCACAAGACTAGCGCCCGAAGAAGGCAGTAGGTCCGCCTTTTTTTATGACCATCCTCACGAGGTTCTCGCCCATCCGGTAAAAGATGTCGCGCCAGTCCGGCGCGTCGATGAGCGTCACGTCGCCCCACTTGCCCGGCTCGACGCTGCCGCAGACTTTTTCGAGCCCCAATGCCGCCGCGGCGTTGATTGTGATCCCGGCGAAGGCTTCGGCCGGGGTCATCTTGAGCATCGAGCACGCAAGCGTCCCCGCGAGCGCCAGGTCCTGTGTGTTGCTCGACCCTGGGTTGAAGTCCGTGGACACCGCCACGCGAAGTCCTGCGTCGATCATCTTGCGCGCCGGGGCGCGGGCCTGCGAGCCGATGAAGATTGCCGCTGCGGGCAGGAGGACCGCCGTCACTCCGGCCTTGCGCATCGCCCGGACCCCGTTGTCGGAGACATGCTCAAGATGGTCGGCCGAGACGGCGCCCACCTCCGCGGCCAACTCGGCCCCGCCGCCTGCCGAAAGCTGGTCGGCATGGACTTTGGCCTTGAGCCCGAGCGCCGCCGCGGCAACAAGGATCTCCCTGGCCTCGGCCGCCGAAAACGCCGTTTCGTCGCAGAACACGTCGCAGTACCGCGCGAGCCTTCGGCGCGCCACGGCGGGGAGCATCTCGTCGATCACAAGCCGCAAGTATCCCCGGCGGCCGCCCATGAACTCCGGGGGAACCGTGTGCGCGCCAAGAAACGTCGTGATGACGGTCACCGGATGCTCGCGGCCCAATTGCCGGGCGGTCGCGAGGATCTTGAGCTCGGTCGCCGTGTCCAGGCCGTACCCGCTTTTGATCTCGACAGTGGTCACGCCGCGCGAAAGAAACCGACTGAGCCGTTCCCTCCCGGAGTTCTTCAGCGCGAGCCTCGATGCGGTCCTGGTCGCCCGGACCGTCGAAAGGATTCCTCCGCCCTTCCGCGCGATGTCCGAGTAGGTTTCGCCGCGGGACCGGCGTTCGAAGTCGTCCACCCGCGTGCCCTCGAAGATGGCGTGGGTGTGGCATTCCACAAGCCCGGGCATTGCGGTGAGCCCGGCCGCGTCGATGCGGCGGGCGCCGGGGCGCATCCTCACGCACGACCCGAGGTCGGACTCGGGGCCCGCCCATGTGACGATTCCCGCGTCAAAGGCGACTGCCGCCCGCTCGGTTGTCGCCACCGCGTCAAACCTCCCGGCGCATGCCGCCGGGTTGACAAGCGTACGGATGCCCCGCAAGATCGCGTCCGCACTCACCTTTTCCATGGTTTGGGGTCCCTCCGGGCCGCTGTTATTTATGTTGACAACGTTTTTCGCGTTGTGATACGTAGCACAGTCGTAGAGCGGAACGCAAAAGCTTGCAAGGCTTGAATTTCTTCGGACACATCTCACGGAGGTAGAGGATGATCACGGTTATCAGGGAATTGTACTCGCTCGGTGCCTGGGAGTTCTACGCCATGCTGCTAGCGGGCGTGTTCGGTCTTGCGGTCACCGGAGACCGGGTCTACGCTCTCTACTTCAAGCAGAGCGTGGATGCCCGCAAGTTCTTCGCTGAGCTGCAGAAGCGCATCATGGCCGACAAGATCGACGACGCCATCCGGCTGTGCAACGACGCCCCGCTGCCTCTGGTCATCAAGCACGGCCTCATGAAGGCCGAGATGGGCGTAGACGCCATCGAGATCGCCATCAACGAGAAGGCGACCGAGCTCATACCGCTCATCGAGCACCGGACGCACTACCTGTCGATGGTCGCGAACGCCGCCACAATGCTCGGGCTGCTGGGCACCGTGTCGGGCATGATCCTGTGCTTCCGCGCCGTCGCCGGCGTCGAGCCGTCCAAGAAGGCCACGATTCTGGCGCAGGGCGTGTCGGTCGCCATGAACTCGACGGCCCTCGGCCTCATGGTCGCGGTGCCGTGCATCGTCGTCTATTCGTTCCTCCAGGCCAAGAGCATGAAGCTCGTCGAGGACATCCGGACGGTTTCACAGCAGACCGTCAACCTTTTCCGCATCAAGCAGGAAAAGGAAGAGATGTAAGGCCCGAACCGACCTGCACACGCTGAAGAAGGGGCACGCCGATGTCCGCTGTTGCCGGGACCGGGAAAAAAGGCGAGACGATGTATGTGAATGTCATCAACATGATCGACATCCTCATCATCCTTCTCGTGTTCCTCCTGACCAATTTCGCCACCTCCACCTTCGAAGACGTCACCACGCTCCCGGCCAAGATGCCGGTCTTCGGGCCTTCCACCGCGCCGCCCGACGACGACTTGAAGAAAAAGCAGATTCAGAACCTCGAAGTGCGGATGCAGAAGGAGAAGGGGTTCCAGATCGTCGTCACCATCACAGGTGAGATGCCCAGCGCCATTGACGTGAACCTCAAGGAGAACAAGGATTTCGACTTCCCGAAACTCTCGGACGAGCTCTTCAAGATCAAGCAGGCGTACGAGGCGCGGCAGGACATCCTGCTCGAGGCCGAAAAAAAGCTCAACTTTGACGAGATCGTCAAGGCCATGGACGCCTGCCGCGACAAGGTCGTAGAGGGCGGGGGACAGAAGATGACGTACCCGCTGTTCCCGTCCGTGGCGCTTACCGACCTCCCGTTCTAGGAGAACGACGATGATTTTTGCACGCAAAGGGGCGTCGCGCGGGGGCAAGAAACCCGAGGATCTCAACGTGAACGTCGTGAACATGATCGACGTCATGATGATTCTCATCAGCTTCCTGCTCATGAACAGCGCCGTCCAGTCGTACTCGGCGTTCAACTCCCCCGACCTCATCCCGCCGGTCTCCCGGTCCGACGGGCAGATCACCTACGAAACCGAAGTCGCCGTGACCGAGCAGGCTGTGATTCTCGACGGCGAGCTCATGGAGCCGAACTTCAAGGACTACGAAGACAAGGACGTGCCGCTGCTTCCCGGCCTCGACGCCGGCCTCAAGCGCAAGCTCGAAAAGATCACCGCCCAGAAGGGCGGGCAGGCGATTGACCCTACCACCGGCCTCCCGACCGCCGGCAACATCGTCACCATCAAGGCGGACAAAAGGGTGCTCTTCAAGCAGATCCAGAAGGTGATGTATACCTGCAACCAGGCGGGCTTCGATAAGATCGAGTTCTCGGCGACCAAAGAGGGCAGCTGACCCCGTATCCGATTCGCAGAGTCAGGGGCCTTGTTTCCGAACCGCAAGGCCCCGTTTTTTACGCCTTCGCGGGAGGAAAGCGATGAAGAAAGCGGCGCTTGGGGTGGCGGTCGTTCTTGCGTGCCTTTTGCTGGCGGCGTGCGTCATGCCCTACTCGCGCACGGTCGTGAACCAGAACCTCCAGGCCTCGGGCGAGAAGGTCGAGAAGACCGCCACCGGCCTCTACATCCTGGGGCTGTGGGCGGTGTCCGATCCGGACCCGATCCCGGTCATCATGTACTCGCTCGCGGCCGAACGCGGCTGCTCGAAGCTCGAGAACGTCGACATAGACTACTGGATGACGCACTACTGGGTGGTCGGCATCCCCAAGGTCAAGATCACCGCGGCCTGCGTCAAGTGACGCACGACTGACGACCCACCCCCCGCATCGGTCATCGGGCCGACCTCCACACGGCCGATGGCACACGCGCCTCCCCTCGCATATCCTGAAGTCGGGAGGACGGCGTAGGAGAAATCGCTCCCCTCCGCACGCCCTTCCGAGGAGGTGCGGCCATGTCGGCGGTTTCAGGCGGCGCGCGGCGCGAGACCCTTTCTGTCAACGTAGTCAACCTCATCGACATCCTCATCATCCTTCTCGTCTTCCTTCTGACCAACTTCGCCACTTCGACGTTCGAGGACCTCACGTCGGTCCCGGCCGGAATGCCGGTCTGGGGCCGCGACGCAGGATCCGGCGTGGCGCGCGAAAAACTCGATCGGGTCGAAGTGCGGATGGAGAGCCAGCCGGGCTTCACGATCGTGCTAGGGTTTTCCGACCGTGAACCCGCTGTCGTCCGCGTGCCGGCGAACGGGCCTGCGGGGTTCGACTATGCCCGGCTTTCAAGGGAGCTTCTTTCGGTCAAACAGAGCTGGGAGTTCCGGCACGACGTTCTTCTGGAGGCCGAGAAGGACCTGAGCTTCGACGTCATCGTCAAGGCGATGGACGCGATCCGTTCAATCGACATGGGCGTCGTCGCCGGGGTGATGCCGCTGTTCCCCCGCGTCGCGCTCACGGACATCCCGAACTGATCGGGAAAGGAGGCGCACCATGATCTTCGCACGCAAAGGGACGGAGAGGCGGGGCAGGACGCCCGAGGACCTCAACGTGAACGTCGTCAACATGATCGACGTGATGATGATCCTCATCAGCTTCCTCCTGATGAACGGGGCCGTGCAGACGTACAGCACCCTCGCGGCGCCCGATCTCATCCCTCCGGTGTCGCGCTCGGAGGATCCGGTGGCGTTTGAGACCGAGGTGGCAGTGACCGAGCGCGCAGTCCTGCTTGACGGCGAGGTGGTCGAGGGGAACTTCAGGGACTACGAGGACGGCGAAGTGAGGCTCCTTTCGGCCCTCGACGCCGGGCTCAAGCGGAAGCACGAGCGCCTCTCGGAGGCCAAGGGCGTGCCCGCGATCGACCCCGACACGGGGCTGCCGTCGCCCGGCAATCCGGTCATCATCAAGTCGGATAGGAAGGTCCTCTTCAAACAGATCCAGAAGGTCATGTTCACCTGCAACCAGGCAGGGTTTGACAAGATCGAGTTTGCGGCGATAAAGGAGGGAACGTAGGCGGAGAGGAACAGATGATCGGTCCTTCGAAAGGCGAGAGGGACGGGTGGCCCCTTCTGAACGTGTTGAGCGTCGGCGGCGTGCTCGTCATCCTCATCCTGCTCGTTTCGACCAACTTCGCGACGAAGTTGTTCGAGAACGACCAGCGTGTTGCCGGAGCGGAAGAGGCGGGCGGCATCATGTGGCGCGCTCCGACGACCGGCGGGGCGGCGAGATTCGACGACGACCTCGGGAAAAGGCAAATCCAGCACCTTGAGGTCCAGATGCGGACGGGTCGGGGATTCCGGATAGTCGTTCGGGTGACCGGCGAGGCGCCCTCTACGATCGATGTCCCGGCCCTCGATGGCGAGTTCGACTTCGCCCGCCTCACCGACGAACTGCTCAAGATCAAGCAGGCCTTCGAGGCGCGGCAGGAGGTCTACCTCGCGGCCGAGAACGAGGTTCCCTACGGAAAAGTTCTCAAGGCCGTCGCCGCGTGCCGGGACAAGCAGGTCGAGGGCGGGGGCCAGAAGATGAAATATCCTTTGTTTCCGGTGGTGCATTTCGCCGACCTGCCGGCGGGTGACCCACGACCAACGACTCGTGACTGACGACCGTCGCAAGTCGCCATTCAAGCTATCAGCCATCAGCCGCCCGCCGGGCGCGCAACAAAATGTGTTGCAAGGCGAGAGGGGCCTGATATGATTGATCTTAAAGGGAGCACGACATGAAAACGGCGCGCAAGACACGGACGGAACGGCAACGGTGCGAGATTGGCCAGACCGAGCTTCGCTTCCTCGCCTCGCATCTGGGCGGTCAGAGCCAGGTCGCCTCGCTTCTTGACGTGAATCGGTCCAGCGTAACAAGGTGGATCGAGAAGGAGCCGCAGGCAAACCAGCTCGTGAGGATCAGCGGGTTGACGTTCATTGTTCAAAGGCTGCTTGAGGTTTTCACGACAGACGTCGCGCTTGCCTGGCTCAATGGCGTCAACGCGCATCTTCAGAATCAGAAGCCGATCGACCTCATCCGGAACGGTCGCTATGCCGAGGTCCTGGCGGCAATCGAACAGGATGACACGCTGGCGTACGCCTGAATGGAACTCTTCCGCATCTTCCCGTGGGACGGACGCTCTCGCGGCGGCGCTCCCGGGGGGCCTTTTTTTGTGCCCAGGCACAAACAGGGCGCGGGTCGGCACGACGTCCCGGAAAAGGACGGGGTCATCTACACCTCGAAGATCGCGGTCTCGGCGGTTGCAGAGGCGCTGAAGTCTTTTCGAGGGCAGCCAGCGCCGCCGGGGGTATTCGACAGGCCCGATGGGACGAGACTGGCGCTGGCGACCTTCGATCTCCACAATGCCGTGGTGCTTGTCGATCTCGATGACCCCACGGAGCTCGCGGCCCGAGGCCTGAACCCGTCGCTGGTCGCATCCGGCCTCAGGCCGGCAACTCAGGCGTTGGCACGGACGCTGTACGACGAAGGCGTCGCCGCGTTCCTGTGGTGGTCTGCGCTCAACGCATCATGGAAGAACGCCGCGCTTTTCGAGGGCCGCGTCAGGTCCGGATTGAGAGTCACGGAAATCACCGCGCTCCGCGCCGGTCTCGACGTTGTCACCCGCGCCGCCTTGGAACTGAATGTAAGCCTGAAGTAGAAACCGACCACGGGGCCGGCGGCCGGCCAAAAATGTTCACCGGGTCGGAGTTGTCGTTCTTTCATCGCGGTATTTCCGTACTGACAACCCCGGGGGCATGTGGTAGACTCCCCGTGTATTAACGACCGACCCGGAGGGGCCAAGGGCAGCATGAACGCCGAGCGCAGAGAGCCAGCCGCCTTGAGCGATCAGCCTGCCCGGCCGGTCATCGGTCGTCGGTCGTGTGTCGCGGGCCGCGCTACAACTTACAGCTTGCTTCTGGGGGCGTGAAGTTCGTTGATCTTCCGCCCAAGACCAAAGAGGCGTTGAGGAGGATGGAGGGATGCGAGGCGTGAGCGAACATTGTTCGAAGGACAGTGTCCGACGTGTGTCGGCGAAGTCCAAGGGGTGTACTGCATGAAAAACATCACGTCCGGCAAACTTCTGGCGGCATCGGCGGCGCCGTTCCTTTTGGTTTCACTTGCGGCGCCTCTGTTCCTCTGCTCCCATCTCCTCGGGTGCGACGACAGGACCGGAGACGACGGAATTGAAATCCCTCCCGGAAAGAACGATGCAGGCAATCCAGTATTCTGCACATCCGCACTCGATTGCATTGCACCCGCAACCTGCATCAACGGCCGGTGCCTGATCCCCGAAGACGCCGGCGTGGATGCCGCCGCGGATGCGGAGACGTGGGACGGGGCCGATTCAGGACTTGACGCCGGACCCGGCACGGACGCCGGCACCGACTCGGGCCCTGACGGCGGTCATGACGGCGGCCTCGACGCCGGGCTTGATGCCGGCGGAGATGCTGGTTCCGGCACCTGTGACAACACGAGTCCGTGCGCCCAGGGCTGTTGCGCGGGAACGACCTGCATTGCCGGCACCAACGATATCCAATGCGGGACCGGCGCCTTGGCCTGCGAGGACTGCACAACTTCGTCAAAAGTATGCATCGACCAGCGCTGCGAAAACCTGCCGGCCTGCAACAAGAACAACTGCGGCGGCGGTTGCTGCCTCAACCAAACCGACTGCATGCCCGGCGATACCGACACGATTTGCGGTGCCGGCGGGTCAGCCTGCAAGGACTGCGCCTCCGACGGGAAGGAGTGCAAGTACAACTCGTGCGTAATCCCGGCGATATGCGACGCCGCCAACTGCGCGAACGGCTGCTGCCTGGCGGACAAGACGTGCAAGGCCGGGGATATTACAGGCGAATGCGGCAGCGGCGGCGCGACGTGCGCCGATTGCTCCCTTGACAAGCTCATCTGCGTCGGCAAGAAATGCTTGGCCTGCGATTCCATCACGTGCCCGGGAGGTTGCTGCGACGCCGGTGGGCTGTGCCAGCCGGGGGACAAAAACGACCTTTGCGGAACCGGCGGCGCTGTCTGCGTCAACTGCGCGGTTTCGAGCGAAAAGGTGTGCCATGAAAAGGCGTGCACGCCCTGTGGCGCGGCGACCTGCGGAACCGGGTGCTGCGACGCCGCCGGCAATTGTGTCACCGTGCCGACCAACACCCAGTGCGGCGCGAACGGCGCCGCCTGCCAGGACTGCACCGCCACGGCCGCGAGGTACTGCTTCGAGGGGAGCTGCTCGACCTGCAACGCCACCACGTGCCCGGGAGGATGCTGTGACGCCGGCGGCGGCTGCCTGGCCGGCACCTCCAACAATTCCTGCGGGACCGGCGGCGCTTCGTGCGCGAACTGCGAATCTTCCGGCAAGACGTGCATCAATTTCACGTGCCAGATGTGCGACGCCGCGACTTGCCCCGACGGATGCTGCGATGCCGATCTGGTGTGCCAGCCCGGCACGGCCGACGCCGCCTGCGGCCTGGGGGGCGCCGGATGCGTCGACTGCGACCCGGCAGGGACCCAGCGGGCCTGCACAAACAAGGCGTGCATCTGCAACAAGACCTTGTGCAAAAACAAAGACCACTGGAACTGCTGTCTGCCGGCGACCCAGGAGTGCGTTGACGGCTACAACCCCGAGCACTGCGGCGACTACGGGGATCAGTGCGTGAAGTGCAAACCGGACGAGGAGTGCGACTGGGGTTCCCAGTCCTGCGTGTCATATTGAGACGCCGAAGCGCCCCGCGCCCCCAGCCCGCCGCTGGCGCTTGCCCGGCGATGACGCCGACAGCGAAGCGACCGGGGTGGTGGCCTGGCGGAGGGAACATCAGCCTGGCGCGGGGATGGGAGTGAAGTTCACGGACGTTCCGGCGACGACCGCCGAGGCGTTGTGCGGACTCGAAACCGGTTCGAGGTAAGTGACGAATGACTGTTTCCGGCCCGAGGCACCCCTTCAAATGACGGAGATTGTCTTGAGGAACGTGAGCCGGACAGCCCGATTCTGCATCGCGACGGTGATTCTGTTTTGCGGTCTCGCCGCCTGTGTGGCGCCGACACCGCCGCCGTCGTTTTCCCTGTCGAAATTCGCGCGACCTTCCAGGTCCGCCGGTGCGGAGGCGCCCGGCGGCAAAATCACCGCGTCGGCTAGCTCGCTCACCATTGACGGCACCGGCGGACGTTCGACGCTCGTGCCCCTGCCCGGCGCTGCCGTCGCGTTATGGTTGGGGGATCACTATGATCTGGCGTTCGGCGTGTCCGATCTCCAGCTTACAACCGAGGGCAATCTGTGGTTTGGCAGCGACGACGTCCGCGTCGGCCTGCTGCACGGCATCGGGCTTGGCGCCATTTTGTCGGACGAAAACAGCCACCAAGACTCCGAAAGCACGTTGATCATCGACCTCGCCGCCGGGTTGTTCGGCCAGGTTCGTCTAAGCGAGCACGCGAGCGGCTTCGCAGGATTCAAGTACGTCTACTGCACCACGAAGGGCGACAACGAGGCGATCGACTCGGTGGACTACTTCGGCGGTTCTTTTGGCGTGGTTTTCACGGCGGGCCGGCTCGAGATCGCCCCCGAGTTGAGCATCGTCAGCGCCAGGCCCCGCAACGACACCAACCCCGACGTCACCGGCGCCATAGCGAAGGACTTCATGGTGTATGTGCCGACCCTGAACCTTTCGGCAAGTTTCTAGACGGATTTGGGGAGGCCCGTAGTGGTGTCCATGGAGTGTCGGCGGCGACCGTCGAGGCGTTGTTCACACTCGAAACCGGTGCGAGGTAAGTGACATATGACGGTGTCCGACGACCCCAGTTACCTGCGGAACACTCGGCCCCGTGGCGTTTTCAAGACACCCACAACAATGCACTGCCGGTCACGTACCACTTCCCCCGGACCTTTTTCAGATGGCAACGTGATCGGTGCGACCATAGTCCTCCGTGGTAACTGACGTAATCGACCTGCGCTTCGGTTCGACCGGGATCAAGGTATCGAATCGGACTCACGCTGTCAGGTTTCGAGCAATTCTCACTCTCATCGGGTAACGACTTGCGGCACGGGGGTGCGAACTCGACCTCCTCGAACCCGTCGTACCCGACCAGACTTCTGAGTTCATCGACCTCCTTTTCCGACGGGTTATTCCAGACAAACCCCCGCAGTCCGAACAGGGTCGGTTTTTTCTTGAGAAACGGCGTGTCGATAATCACCAACTCATGTCCGGGAACGTCGGAAAGATTTGCACGGAGGAAAACCGCCCTGACGATCTCGAGATCGTCATCTCCCGGCGAGGGATCGTCCGGTGTCAAAGGGTCGGCGTCTTCTCCGTCCGGAACCCCGTCTCCATCCGAGTCACCGCTTTCCGGGTTGGTGCCGAGACGTTTTTCGACAAGGTCCGGGAGCCCATCGCCGTCAGAGTCCTTGAGAAGGCCCTGCATCAAAACCGTGGGATTGCGGATGACCCGTCCGCACGGTTTGTATCTATCGAAACCCCGTTTCCCATCGAGCACGCATCTTTGCTCAAAATCCCCCTTGAAAGCGAATTTTTGCCCGTCAACCGAAAAGCTCAACTCGGATCGAGAATGTTCGGCAAAACCCGTTACTCCCGTGAACACGGGCTTGCCCCAAGTACCGTTTTTTTGACGCTGGACGAGCCAGATGTCCAGGGCACCACCGAGCTTGGCGTCCGTGAACGCAAGCCACAAGGACCCGTCCGACGCCTCGACGACCCCGGCGTTGCTGAAACAATTCAAAAACGGTGGCCTCAGTTCTGCGAAAGGCTTGACACCGCGCCCGATCAACCCGCAATCGTGGTGTGGAGTGAACTGAATCACGGGTTTGGGCCCGGCCTTTCGCACGGCGAGGTACTTGTCGACAGCGGCCACGTGTTCCTCGGTGCCGGACAACACCAGCACGCCAAGCAGCGCGGCCTTGTTCTTGATGCCGCGTGAACCGAGCATCCGCGCAAAAAGCGGCGCCGCCCGTTCCTTTTCGTGTGTGAGGACCGTGTCAAACAACGCGGTCTCCAGATGCTCGTGGAAATCCCGGTTCTCCGCCTCGGACCTCAACGCCATTTTTTCGAGAAACGCCTCGAGATACGGGAGATCGTCGGGGTTTGAGAAGTGGACGAAAACCCGCATCGCGATCATCCCTGTGAATTCGTCGTCACCTTCAACGAAAGTCCTTAGCGATGGCTTGGCGGCGGGCGCGTAAGGAGACAGGATCGACCTGAGCGAAGATTCTGCGCGCGAAACGACTGCTCGACGGTCGAATCTCTCAGTAACCGCATCCGACGCCCGCGTCTCCATCTCCGCGCGCGCCTTCTTCATCGCGATCTGTATTTCTGCTTCAAGATCCGAACGAACCATCTTCCGCCGCCAGCCCGGAAACACATACACGATTGAGCTGTCGTCCCGCACGACCACGAAACCATTTCCGGCCCGCGCGCACCTGTCAACTCTGCCCGGCACCGGCACACGCTCTACGAGTCGGCCCGTTTTTGAATCTAGCGAGAACAGATAGTCCGCGTTCTCGGCTCCCACCGTTTGGAACAACAAAAGGTCGCCAGTACGTGACACGCACCCGCCCCTGCTCTGGACGCCCAACGGTGTGTCCCACGCAGCCCGCCCGGTTTCCGCATCAAGGCTCGCGATTGAAAACGTCCCGCCCATCCAGCGCCAGATTGTTCGGCCGTTCAAGACCATAGCTGTTTCCCGTCCCAAAGGATCTCTTGTGAGGCGCGGCGTCCGTATTTCCAGATGACCCGCCTGAGTTCGCTCGTCGAGGCTGAGAACTCAACCTTCGCCATGTGGGTGTTCCCGATTGCGAACGTTCCCGCCGCCGTTTTCACGTAATCAACCTCGTACCCCGGCCACAGGTCCAAGTTGTCGATCGTCCACCGTACCGCAAGCGACGACGGATCCAAGGCCATGAGCCTGCGCCCGTAAGGCGGGTCTTCAACGAAAGACGAGAGCGACAAATCGCCCAGATTCCAGACACCCTCCGGTGATCCTCTGAAACGGGCAGATCGGAAATCGCCGGGCTTCGATGGGCTCACCCTCAGAAGTTCGAAGTACTGCTCGCCGGGTTCCCCGTCTTCTTTCTTTTCGCGGGTGTTATTGATTTGGGTGCGGCTCTTTCAGGACGACGGGGATCCTGTGAGATTTGTTGATGTTTCGGGTGCTAAAAACTGGCGAAGGGGCCTGACGTGGATACATATGCGGTTGCCACGCCCATACGTGCCACAGGAGGCCCCGCACCATGTCAACACAGGAACTCGCGGTCCGCAACATTTCGGATCCCTTTTGCTCGTCGCGCACGCGGTTTGAGGAGTTGGTTGGCCGCCTTGACTCGGCCGAGACCATGCAAATGA
>JACRCP010000386.1 GCA_016218965.1 Deltaproteobacteria bacterium
CTTGTCTTTGTCGTTCGTCTCGCTCATCTCAGCGCGACGCATACCACGGCCAGAGCGATGCGCAAGTTTCTTGCAGGAGGTGGTAATTGTCAGCCATTCATGCTCCGAAGCCCGGCCGTCCAGAGAGAACTAAAGAGATACGACGGGAGTGGGAACATTTACGTGACGGATACTGCCAATAATCGGATCCGCAAGTTCTCCTCGGCGGCCGTCGAGTCGAACCCTGGGTTCTGTGGCTCTGGGACGTTTGGATACACCGGCGGGAGTACAGCATGCGGATCTGCGCTGTTCGCGGCGCCGACCGGGGTCGCAGTGGCATCGAACGGTACCGTGTACGTTGCCGACTCGGCCAACAACGTGATCCGTAAAATCAGCGCTGGGACCGCGACCGTGCTCGCGGGTAACGGCACCCGCGGCTATGCTGATGGTACCGGCACCAGTGCGGTGTTCGCACAGCCGACCGGCGTCGCGATCGACAGCACGGCGATGTACCTCTACGTGGCCGACTATGGCAACCAGAGAATCCGACAAGTTGCGATCACGGACGGCTCCACCGTGACGTTCGCCGGGAGCGGGACTGCTGGCCTCTTCAATGCCATCGGTACAAGCGCCCAGTTCAACGGTCCGTATGGGATATCGGTTGACGCCTCGGGAAATGTGTACGTCAGCGACCAAAACAATCACGTCATTCGAAAGATCACATCAGCTGGCTCGGTGACCACGTTTGCGGGAAATGGGACGGTGGGTTCCCGCGATGGATCCGGCGCAAGCGCCCAGTTCAATAGTCCGGCAGGGACGGCAGTCGATCCAAACGGTAACATCTACATCGCTGATGTCATGAACCACGTCATCCGAAAGATCTCGGCTACCGGGACCGTGAGCACCATCGCTGGCACTCACTTGTATGGCTACGCTGATGGCGGCGGCTATGTTGCCAAGTTCAACATGCCGAAAGGCGTCGTGGTCACCTCTGATGGTAAAACGATCTACGTGGCTGACCAACAGAACTCCAGAATCAGGATCGTCAAACAGGGTTTGTAGCAATGGAAGATGAACGATGAAACCGATTGTTAGTACAAACTTCACCTGGACCGCCGCGTTTTTGACCGCCTTTTTTACTATCGTCCTGCCACACAACGCTACAGCGCTGGATTGCGATAAACCGAACATGTTGATCGTGTACGACGCCTCCGGGTGGATGGACGGTCAGGATGGGGTCAACGGGAGGAATGCGGTCCAGTTCCTCCTGGCCAACTACAGCACGAAGATCCGCTGGGGTTTGATGCTGTTCTCCGCAGATAGTAACTGCGCCGCCGGGACCGTAAACGTGGGTGTGGGCGACAACACCTCCTCGGCGATCATGACCACCATCAATGCACGCGGTCCGGCGGGCGGAGCGCCAACCGCCGACACGCTCTTCGCCACTAATTGGTACACCGGACTCCACGACCCAGCGCGCCTTAACTACGTTATGTTCATTGTAGGTGGCAACCCGACCTGCACTGGCAACACCGTAGAGACAACAACTAGTGCGGCAGCCAACCTTTTCGCCTCGGGAATCAAGACATTCATCGTCGGGAATGCGAACCCCACCGAGGCTAACCTAATGCTGTACGCACAGGCCGGTGGCACGATCTCTCCTTATCTGGCAAACGACCAAACCTCATTGCAAAACGCGTTGACCACGATTGCAGAGACTGTGATCCGGCGACCGTGCCAGAATGCCTGCGGGAGCGGCACAGAGAGCTGCGACCTCGGCACTAATAAATGGGCCAACTGCACCGCCCCGACCAACTGCTGCACCGACACCAACGCCCCTTGCAGCACCGGCAAACCCGGAATCTGTGGAGACGGACTCATGAAGTGCGTAGGATTCAATCTCACATGCGTCCAGACCAACCAGCCCCAGACCGAGCAGTGCGGCGGCTTGGACTACGACTGCGACGGCGTAGTCGGTGATGCGGCATCGGAGACGTGTCAGAACGCCTGCGGGAACCAAGGACACAAGTTTTGTCCGAATGGCCAATGGACACAGTGCGACACGCAATAATCGGAAGCTGCCGAATAGAGACTGGTGCTAGCTCTATGGTGAATGTTCAATATTGAACTCATTTCTGTCGCCAGATGCTACCCATGGATAGAGACGATGCCGCCGAACTGGTACCCGAATGCGGCGTGTGGACTTAAGGGACGTTGATGCGGAACGTGCATTGCACCCATCCTATTTGTTTTTCCCAAGGCGCCGGTATCTCCCCTGCCAGTTGCTCCAAAGAAAGGCCGTCAGGCTCCTTGCCATCGAGGATGGCCTCGACGAGGCACGGGGACAGGCAGGTCAGGCGGATGTGGCGACGGATGTAGGAGGGATCGGACTTGATGGCGGCGGCGAGGGCGGCGACGGAGGGGAAGGCGCCGCTCTCGAGGAGGTCGCGCCAGCGGTGGCCGCGGGCGACAGCGAGCGCGAGGGGGCGCTGGACGGGCGACCGGTTCGGGCCGTCGCCGGCGAGCGCGTTGGGGACGATGATCTGCTTGCGCCCGCCCATCCGACGCAACTGCATCGGGATGCGGATGACCGTCCGGCCGTCCTCGGTGACGACGATCGGCTTGTCCAGGGTGAGGATGTTACTTGGCACAAGGCGCCTCGAGCTCCCGCCCTTGAAGTTCACGGTTGAGAGAGTGCAAGCCGTCTGAACGTAGCGACACTTCGATGCCGTCCTTATGGACCAGCACCTTCTCCACCAGTAGGTGGATGATCCTCTCCTGCTCCAACGGGAACAGGTTGTCCCAGAGCGAATCCAACGCGGTCAGCTCGCGCAGCACGTCCTCCTCCGAGGACGGACGGTCCTCAAGTCCGGCGAGATCCGCCTCGACGAGCTTCAGGTCGCGCTCCGCCGCCTTGATGTCGCCGTCCAGGCCGGTCAACTCGCTCCGGGCAAGATCTGAATTCCCTGTCCTGGGCCCGGGCAAACGCGCGGCGGTCGATCGGAGCACCGCGAGGCGCTGCCCTATCTCAGCCTTCAGCTGCTCGAGACGCTTGCGCTCCTCCTCTTCGAGGCCGCGCACATTCTTGAAGGTCTTGGCGATCAGTTCGGGCGATCTGAACACAGCGCGGAGCTGGTTGACCACCGCCTCCTCGATCTCGGCGGCGGGGAGCGTTCGCACCGGGCACGTGTCGTACCCGCGCTTGTCGGCCTTCACGCAGAGGTAGTAGCGGTACTGGCGGCCCTTCTTCGCGGTGTACGTAATCCCCATGCCGGAGTCGCAGTGGGCGCAGCGGATGACACCGCGGAGGAGCGCTGGCGTCTTGCTCCGCGTCCGCTGTCCTCGGCTGCGGAGGTTCTCGGCCAGGATCTTGTGCGCCTCGTCCCAGAGCTTGCGGTCGATGATCGCCTCGTGCTCGCCGGGGTAGGTCTGGTCCTTGTGGGCGACGAGGCCGAGGTAGAGCAGGTTGTTGAGGAGGCGGTAGAGGTGCCCCTTGTGCCAGGGGATACCCGGGCGCGCGCGACCCTTCACTGTGACCCACGCCTTCGTGTGGTGACCCTGGCCGTTGAGTTCCTTGGAGAGCAGCGTGGTCGAGCGGATCTGGACGAAGCGGCGGAAGATGAAACGGACGAGCGTCGCCTCCTCGGGGTTCACCAGCAGGCGCTTGTTGACCCGGTCGACGTCGTAGCCGATCGGTGGCGTGCCGCCCATGTACTTGCCGCGGCGCTTGGCGGCCGCGACCTTGTCCCGGATGCGCTCGGTGATCACCTCGCGCTCGAACTGGGCGAATGAGAGCAGGATGTTCAGCGTCAACCGCCCCATCGATGTCGTGGTGTTGAACTGCTGGGTGACGCTGACCAAAGTGACGTTGCGCGCATCAAGCTTCTCGATCAGCTTGGTGAAGTCGAGTAACGAGCGCGACAGCCGGTCGATCTTGTAGATCACGACCGTGTCGATCTTGCCCGCCTCGATGTCCTGCATGAGCCTCTGCAGCGCCGGGCGCTCCAGCGTCGCGCCGGAGTATGCCGGATCGTCGTAGCGATCGGGCAAGGCAATCCAGCCCTCGTGCTGCTGCGACTTGATGAAGTTCTCGGCCGATTCGCGCTGGGCGTCGAGCGAGTTGAAGTCGTTGTCCAGGTTCTCGTCGGTGGACTTGCGCGTGTAGATCGCGCAGCGGACGATCGGTTTGATCGACTGCCCGTTGCCGCCGCCGTTTGCGTTGCCGTTATTGCCGTTCCTGACTGGCATTCTTCACTTCGAGGTTCTTGCATGAGTTGTTGCGTAGCCCGAAAAACTTCGGACCGTTCCAGCGGGTGCCTGTGATCTCGCGGGCGATGACCGAGAGCGATCGGTACTGGCGGCCCTGGTACTCAAAGCCGACCCGCAGGGTGGTCACCTCGTGGCGCTCGCCGTTCCACTCGCGGATGAGCCTCGTCCCGGCGACCGGCGCCGTCGGCGATTTCCTGAAGAGGCGGCGGTCCTTCAGGAGCGCGCCATTCTCGTCGTAGCCGGCCTCGTTCAGGAGGTCGTCCATCCTACGGCGCGCCGACTCGGGCAGGCCCCCGTACGCCAGTTCCTGGATGCGGTGGGCGAGGCGTTTGACCAGGAACGGCCGGTTGTACGCCGGCGGCTCCGTGCCGAAGAGCGCCCGCCAGCGCTCCTTGATCTCCACGGGGCCCAGGCGGTCGAGCTCCGCGAGCTGGCGCAGGATGGATGGTTTGCTGGTCATCGGCGGTTCTCCACGGTTCGTCGTTCTCCAGTCGCAACCCTCGCTCTTGTGGCGACATCATCAAGGACTTTCTCCGCCCCTCCGCCAGCCTGCCTCCTGGCGCCCCGGATCCTCTTGCGCATGTACGCGAGTGCGAGGAGATGGGCGACCTCGGCGGTTCGATCTTCGTGGACGGCGCGCTCGATTCCGCTCTGCTTCATAGGCTTGCCCTTCTTCATCCCCACCGACCTGCAGCGACTTGAGCAAGGTCCATGCCACGCCGTTTTTCCATGAGAGTACGCGGCATTACGGCAAGTGGAGCCGAGTTCCTCCCGGCCCCTTCTTCCTTTCGATTAGGATCGCATTTCTCGCTGCAAGCTTTGCGGCATGGCGACGGATGGCGTCCTCGTTCCGACCGGTCAGCCTTGCCAGCTCCGAGACAGTCCTCGGGGACTGCTCATTCAGCAGCGTGAGGATTCGCGCGAGGAGGTCGTCGACGCGGTACGGAGGAACGCGATCGACGTTGAGAGCAGCGGCCGGTGGGAAAACATCCTGGAGAAGATGTCGGTTGTCGACCGCGGCGCTTCCCTCCCGGATGCACTCGAGGGCTGCCGTGGTCACGACCTTCCGTAGTTCGCGGACGTTCCCCGGCCATGTGTACGCGTTCAACGCAGCCAGAAAGCCGGGCGCAATCTCCAGGGGCTTCGAGCCATACTTGTTCGAGGCGGCCTCGACGAAAGCCGCAGTCAGAGGAGCGATGTCCTTGGTACGCTCGCGCAACGAGGGGACACGGATAACGTCGCCGGTCAGTCGATGGTACAGGTCCGTCCGTAGCTCGCCCTTTTCTATCATCCGCTTCAGGTCCTTGTTGGTCGCGGCCACGAGACGGAAGTTGAGCTTGCGGACCTGGCCGCTGCCGACCTTCCTGACCTCCCGTTCTTGCAGGACGCGAAGCAGCCTCGCTTGGTTCGGCAGAGAAAGGTCTCCAATCTCATCGAGGAAGATTGTCCCTCCGTCTGCCTCTTCGAAGACGCCCCTCCGGTCCTTCTCCGCTCCTGTGAAGGCGCCTTTCACATGGCCGAACCACTCGCTCTCGGCGAGCGAGTCCTGGACGGTCGCACAGTTGACTACGACGAGCTTGTGCTCGGACCGTGGCCCGTTGTGGTGGATCGCCTTCGCTATCCCCTCCTTGCCCACACCGGTCTCGCCCAAGACCAGCACGGGCTCGTCACCGACACGGGCGATCCTCTCGACGCGGTCGAATAGATCGGCCGTCGCCGGGTCCTCACCAAGCAGGAAATCGTTGTCTGTGTAGAACAGCTTCGCCATCGAGTCGTCCCGGAAAAACGCACATAGTCCACAACTGACGCAAGTATAGAAAGCAAACCGAGCGCCTTCCGCTGCCGCATTTTGCCAAGCAGAAACGCAGACTGCCCGGGTTGCCTGCCGCAGTTTTTCGCCGGGAGGCGGTCAAGGAACAGAACTGCCGGCAGGACTGCAAGCAGGTTTCGGAAAAACTGCGGCAGGTGACAAACCCTGCCCTTGGCGGAAGAATGGGCGCGTGGCGAGGAAGGCCACGTGAAAGGGAGGCTGGCAATGAGTCATCACATCATCCGACGAATCAAGGTGACCGGCGGGTTCCTGGACGGGATGGACATCCGGTTCAAAGCAGGGCTGAACTGTATCATTGGCGGGCGGGGTACCGGCAAGACCACGCTGATCGAGTTCATCAGGTACGGCTTGAACGCAGGTCTGGACCAGGACGATGCCGACCAGCGGATCGACAAGCTCCTGCGCGGTAACCTCAACAACGGGATGATCGAGGTCGAGTTCGAGACACGCGAAGGGACCGTCTACACGATCAAGCGGGCATACCGCGAGAAGCCGATGATGTTCGACCAAAACGGAGACGTGGCCGATCCCAAGCTCTTGGATACCGGCCTATCGGTCTATGCGGCGATCTTCTCACAGAACCAGATCGAGACCATCGCCGGCGACCCTCCCTCCCAGCGCGAGCTGCTCGACAGGTTCCTGCATCGAGACATCATCGGCATCCAGCAGCAAATCCGCCAGAAACAAACGCAGCTCAAGCAGAGCGCGAGCGTGCTCCAGCTGCTCGACCAGCAACTTCAGGGGGAGGATCTCAACCTCCAAGAACTGCCCGTCATGAAGGACCGACTGGAGAAGCTGAACAAGGAACTGGCGTCGACGGACATCGAACCCGAAGTCCAGTCAGCATCGGAAGCGAAGCAGCGTCGGGATTCGGAAATGACCACGCTTCAGGCTATCTTCCCTATCATGGAGAATGCCCGTCGCCGGACCGATACGTTGAAATCCGGGATGTTCACTGGACTCAAAGACGTGCTGGCGGAAGGGTTGATGGATGGGCCGAACGGCGACCTCTTCGTCCAGTTGCGAGACGTCTACAGAGAGAAGGTTAAGCATTTCAAGGAACACATCAACGGCGCGCTTGCTTGCCTGGACGAAATGGACAAGGCAGCGGCCGAGCTCGAGGGCAAGCTCAAGAAGCAGCACATGCCTCAGGATGCGGCGTACCACGAGATCCTGGCAAAGAAGAAGGACAAGCAGGCCCGGGTCAAGGAACGGGATGCGCTGACGAAGCGAGTGAAGGAGCTGGAGACCAAGCAGAAATCGCGGGCACAGATCGAGGAACAAGTCCGGTCGGCCAAGGAGGATCGGGACAAGCTGCTTTGGGAGTACTCCGACCTGTGCGAGAAGCGATACGGCCAGCGCAAAGAGATGGCCGCGAAGCTGACCCGGCAGCTTGGAGGGAACATCCAGATCATGGTCCGGCAGCAGGCGGACACGGCGGTATTCGCACAGACGATGCTCAACCTCATGTTCGGCAGCGGGAGGCACTACAAGGACAAGATGCCCAAGGTCGCGCAAACGCTACCCCCGCGCGTGCTGGCTCGCCTCGTGGAGAAGAACGACGTCGAGACGCTGGTGGAGGCAACCGGTCTCTCCTCGGAATTCGCGAACACACTGGTCGCGGCGCTCAGGAAGAACCAGGACGCACGCTATGATCTCGAGGCGTTGGACGTCGAGGATGTCGTGGAGGTCGAGTTGAAGACAGGTGCCGAGTGGAAACCGATCGAACGGCTGTCCACGGGACAGAAGTGCTCGGCCATCCTTCCCCTCTTGCTGCTGGACAGCGTGGCGCCTTTGCTCATCGACCAGCCCGAGGACAATCTCGACAACTCATACGTCTCCATGACCGTGGTCCCCAAGCTGATGGAACAGCAGCGCCGACGCCAGATGATCTTCGTGACCCACAACCCGAACATCCCTGTTTTGGGAGAAGCCCAACATGTTGTAGTCTTGGGGTCGGATGGCAGCCAGGCGCGGATGACGGCTTCGGGTAGCGTGGACGCCGTGAAGAAGGACATCCTGAACCTGCTGGAAGGAGGCTTCGAAGCGTTCGAGCAGCGCCGGAGGAAATACCAGGATGGCCAGCAGCCCAAAAAACGTTGAGAGCCTCGTGTCCTCCGCCAACGGCGGAGATCGCATTCGCGCCGTCGAACTCCTGACCGAAGCGGTCCGGCGCAACGAGCTTGATCTCTCTTCACCAGTCTTCGGCTGGCTGCAACGCCTCTCATCGGACAGCAAGTATGAAGTGCGGCAGGCGTTTGCGGAGCGGAGCGTCTTCCTTCCAGACGCCTGGCTTTGGAAGCTGCTGCCGCCACTGCTCGACGATCCCAATCCATTCGTCAGAAAGGCGGCGCAACGAACCTACCGTCAACGAGACAACGCTGCTGCTTCGGAGAGCAGAGGAGTCGCCAAGCAACGAGGGATCGATCAGCTTGTCGTAAGGCTTGAGTCCGCAGCGGGGAGTGACCCCCAGGTCTTTCACAGGGCCGCCGTGTCCGCGTTGCAGGAAGCCCAGAACATCAAGGTGGTCGAGTTCGCGCACGAGTTGAAGAACCTGCTGCACCCCCTGAGTTCAGCGGTGGGCCGCTTGAAAGATGAGATGTCGAAGCAGACCCTTCGCAAGCACGTGGACACGTTGAACAAGATATCGGCGCGATGCCGGCGCCTCGACGAGTTCGGGGAGGCGATGAAGTTTCTCGCCGCGGGGAAGAACATCAACTTCGACGTGATCAAGTGCTCGAAACTCATGGAACTCACCGCCCAGAGCGTGAATGACCTGGCTGTGGAGAAGGGCGTGCGGCTGATCGTCCGAGAAGCTCCCGACTGCAACGTCAAGGTCGTGACCGAGAGACTGACTCGCGCTCTGGCCAACATCGTCCGCAACGCCATTGAGGCGTCGTCTCCAAGTCAACAGGTGGAGTTCTCGGCGCGGGAGGTCGAAGACGGCGTCGAGTTGATCGTCAAGGACAACGGCGTCGGCATCAAACAGGACGCCAAGAAAGTCATCTTTGACCTGCTGGTCTCTGGGAAGAGAGAGAAGGAGCAGGGAGAGCACCAGGGGATCGGCCTGTTCCTGGCGTACAACGTCATCGTCGCCGAGCATTTGGGAGGCATTGAGGTCGACAGCGACGGGGCGTCTTGGACCGTCTTCACGATCCGTATCCCGGCACGGTAGCAGGGCAAGGAGCGACAACTATGCAATCGTCCGTCTTGGCGCTGATCGTGGATGACGACCCCGGCAATCGCGGAGAGATCGCCGCCCACCTCAAGAACATGAACCATCGCTACCGCGAGGCTGGCAATGTATCTTCAGCAAAGGAGCTGTTGGCAAAGGAGAAGTTCGACTACGTCGTCCTGGACCTCTGTATCCCGATGGAACCGGAGAACGCCTACACCGACAAGACCTTCGGGAAGGGTCTGCTATCCCACATCCTGAACGAGTTCGACCGGCGGCTTCCAGTTCTCGTGGTGTCCGGTGTGGCCAAGGACCCCGCGGATATCGTCGAGATCATGAAGTTGGCGCGCTCTGAAGGCGGTTTGGTCTCCTACGTTGTCAAACCCTTCAACAGCAAGGGGAACGCCGATATCTCGAAGGAGATACGGGACCTGCTGGATGAGAAGGCGAAGAAGTTGACGCAGGCTCCCGGGAAAAATGGAAAGCGCGAAAGGAAGCCCAGCCCGGACGGTAGCGATCGCATCAACCTCGACTGTAAACGTTCTGGGCACCGTCAGTGGCGGATCGAGGTCAACGACCAGCCCGTGGTCATCGGCCAGAAGATGCTCAACATCCTCATCCAGTTCGGCAGGGCCCAGCGCCATTGGAAGGGGAAGAAGAACGACCGGCACTTGGCAGAGGTCGACTACAAGGCGTTCGGCATCGGGGAGCGTGGAGAGGACAGTGACCTGAGCAGCCTTCTCACAAAGATCAAAGATCGGCTCTGGCCCTGCCTGAAGCACTCGATCATCGTCGGCAAAAAAGGCAAATGGAAGCTCGGTGCGACCATCGTGAACGTCGAAAAAGCTGACCCGCATTACGAGCCCTGAAAATCCCTCCTACAACCGGAACAAGAGCCGCTCTGCAAGCGCCGAGACGCCCTGAGTCTCCGCACATTTCGTCCGAATAGCCGCACATTCAGCCGGAATACCCGCACATTTTGGCCGAGTAGCCGCACTTTCCCTCCGAATAGCCGCACATTTCACCCGAATACCCGCACATTCTTTGATCGGGACCCTCTGCGGCTCGCGAACTCCGTCCACCAGCCGAAGTGATCGGCACAATTCACAAGTTCTCCTGGGAAAACGACGGGTTCGCCGGATGGCACGGCCGTTGCGATTGACGATCGCGTCCGCCGCACCCTGCGGCGGCCCGACGTGGAGCAACGGAGATGCAACGGTCAGCCGATTCCAAAACGCCCGCGAGCCCGAAGGATGCCCGCCGGCCGAGCTCGCGGAATCGGAAGCGGCCCATCGAATCACGGCGCAGCGATCAGTCGTTCCAGGCGGGGATCGCCGCCGGCAAAGAACTCGTTCCACTGACCGCGAACCCCTACGCGAAAGGTTCCCTGGAATGGAGCGAGTGGCGGGCGGGATGGGCTGATGGCGTGGCCGCTCTCGATTGTGGCGAAGGGAGCTGTGCTCCGAGTAGCCGCAAGCCCTCGCTCGATGAGATCGAGCTTGCCCTCTACTTCCAGGAACTTGACCACTTCTGCTCGCGCAAAGGGCGCGGGGGAATACCCGACTGCTTCGACCTCATGGAGGAAGACGATGAGTAAGCCGGCCAACCGCATGGTCACCACCTACTCGATGTGGAGCTTGTTCCGGAACTGCCGGAAGGCGTGCGAGCTGCGGTATCTCCAGTGTCTCGCACCGCTGGAGAGAGATCGGAACCTGGCCTTCGGTTCGGTGATCCACGAGTGCCTCGAGGTCTGGCACCGCGAGCGCGATCTCCTGAAGGTCCTCGACCACATCGACCGGACGTACCCGAACCGCGCGCAGGACGCCGACCAGAAACGCGACTGGCACCTGGCCACAGCGATGATGAAGGGTTGCGCAGCCCGCTACCCCACCGAGGAGTTCAATGTCGTCGCGCTGGAGAAGACCTTCGAGGGGAAGATCGTCAACCCGGCGACGGGCGCCGAGTCGAGGAGCTTCACGCTCGCGGGCAAGGTCGACGGCATCGTCACCATCGGTGGCGAGCACTGGCTGGTCGAGCACAAGACCACCGCGCAGCTCGACGCCGACTACCTCGAGCGGCTCTGGACCGACTTCCAAATCGTCCTCTATTCCTGGTACGTCGAGCAGGCGCTCGGCATTCGCATCACGGGGATCATCTACAACGTCCTGGTCAAGGCGCGGTTCCAGCAGGGAGC
>JACRCP010000052.1 GCA_016218965.1 Deltaproteobacteria bacterium
GACAAGATACGTTTCCCATGCCGACCACTCCCGTCCTATCTCGTCGACGGTCACAACCTCATTTCTCGTTTCGTTGAGGACCCCGAAGTATCCGCCGTCGTCGGTGGGGGTGAACGCGCCGGTGGCGTTGTCGACTTTGAACGGCTTCCCGATCACGGCGCCGGCCTCGTCAATCTGGAAGACGCCGTTGGAGAGGAGAACGTGATAGCCGCCTTCGGCGCGCCGGGCGGTCGAGCGGATGTCCAGGGGGTCCGTCTCGAAAAACGATTTCTTCCACCGGATATTCCCGTTCGCATCCAACATGATGAGCGTACCGGGATCCTTGGCGTAGTTGGGCGATTCCAACCGGTTGGAGAGCAGGAACCCACCGGCTACGGTCTCTGTGATTGAGCCGACGTTGAATCGCGGCCCTTCGTCGGAGTACCGCCGTTTCCACTGGATTCGGCCGTCCGGGTCGAACTTGACGAGCACCGAGGCGCTCTGCGTGTTTGCCGCGACCAAGAAGCCTCCGTCGCCCGTCGGCTCGGCGATTGACGAAACCACGTACTCCCCGACATCGAGCGTGATGGCCGAATGTCTGCTCGGGCGGCAGCCGGCAACCGAGTCGGACGGGGTTTCGCAGCCGTTGTCCCACCGGTTGTCGCAGTCCGAAGAGCCGGCGGCGCAGACGCATTCGACGCCTGCACATGAAGCGTTTTGGCCGCATTCAATCGGGCCGCTCCACGCAAAGCCGTCGCCATCGTCCCGGCAAACACTGTAGCTCTTGTCATCAACGCATTTGACGTTGCCTGGATAGCCGCAGGCGTACCCCGCGTCGAACTCGCCGGATGATCCGTCGGGCAGGCTGTCTCCGGTCGGGGTGTCCGGACCCGATGAGTCATGTGAACTGCCGTCGCGAGGGTAGAAGTGCGGGCTGGAGTCGCTGGGGCCTGCGAGAATGACGACCCTCTCGCAGTTGCAGCGGCTCACGGCCGCCACTGCAACCAAAACGAGGAATGCCGGAAGTGCTCGCCTCATTGGAGAGAATTGCAAAAACACCCGGGCAGAAACCGCAGAGGACGCAGAGGGCGCAGAGATGTTCAAAAACGCTGATGAATTTCTCTCTGCGGTCTCCGCGCTCTCTGCGGTTAATGGGTTTTGCAAGAGGCTCATTGGTCCCCCGGATTCCGGGCCACGACTGACGCCACAAGGATACGCCTTGCGCGCCCGAAAAGCCAGCTACCAATAGCGGCGGCGGACGACCTCGGCCATTAGCAGCAACAAGACCACTACCATCAGCGGCTTGATGACCCGGGCGCCTTTTTGGACTGCGAGGCGCGAGCCCAAAAGGTTGCCGCAGATCCCCGCCGCGGCGGTGTAGAGGGCGAGGGGGAAGAGGACCTTGGCGCTCGCGAGGAAGACCACCACCGAGCCGAGGTTGCTGGCGAGGTTGGCAACGCGCGCGTTTCCCGAGGCGGCCAGGAGGTCGAGCCCCAGAAACGCCGAAAACGCGATTGCGAGGAACGTCCCCGTCCCCGGGCCGAAGAAGCCGTCGTAGGCGCCGATGACGAGGCCAATCAAAAGAGACCAAAGGCGCAAGGCTGAAGGCTGAAGGCTGACCCAGCCGTGCTGGGCGGCGGCCGAGGCTGAAGGCGGCGCAAACAACCGGTCCTTGAGGAGAAGGAAAACAAGGACGGCGGGGACGAGGACGAGCATCACGGTGTTGATGACCGATGCCGGGACCACAAGCGCAATCTTCGCGCCGATTGCCGACCCAAAAAGCGCCCCGGCGGCGGCGGGGAGGCCGACCCGCGCGCTCACGGTTCCGGCACGCCAGTACCGCAGGACAGCGAATGACGTTCCACACACGCTCGAGAACTTGTTTGTCGCGAGCGCCGCGTGGGCGGGGAGCCCCATCGCGAAGTACGCCGGGAGGGTGATGAGCCCCCCGCCCCCGGCGATCGAGTCGACGAAGCCGCCAATGAAAACGAACCCGCACAAGACGAGCGTCTGGGTGAGCGAGAGGTCCATTCGGCGGCTACACTACCGGCCGCGGGCTTTTTCCACAAGATTATCGTTTGCGACTGGCGGGAGCACGACGGGTACTTCTATCTTTTCTACGCCGGTTCGAACGACTCCGACTCCTTCGAACAGCGCGGCCACGCGAAGATCGGCGCCTCGCGCCCGCGATCTTGTGATCTGGAAACCGGCGGGAGACACCGGAACCGACTGACTGTCCGCCAATCCGGCGGAAGGGACGAACAGAGCGCAAAACATGGCCCGAATGAGAGTCCAACTATGTCGGCCCTCACCGAAGTCGGAAAACCAGGTTCGAAATCCCGGACGGAAATCATGAGATCCAAGTGCCGACGTTCGTCACTCTCCACTTCCCTTCGATTTTGACCACAGTAACGAACCGCCCTGCGGCGGAAAGGGAACTATTCCATCTGGTCATGGTCATGAATCTCAACTTGTCCTCAGCGATGATCTCTGCGCTGAAGATGATCTCCCGGAAGCCGAGTTCTTTTTCGACTTGTATTTCAGCTTCCTTGAAATCCTCATCAACAAGTTGACAATCGCGCGAGTAGGGCACCCGGGTACTTGCTTCGAGCCACATCTGCGCGGGGTAAGGCATGGTCGCGAACCACCAGAACACGCAGGAGGCAAGCGCGAGCACCGCGACAGAACCGAAAAACGCCGCTCTGGTTTCTCGGGTTCTGCCGGCCGCGTCATTGATGAAACGGACGAGGCCGTCGAGAACGTCGCGTGCAGACCGTGCCTTTTTGGAAACGAAAAGGTACACGAGTCCGACCACCGCCAGCACCATCGGGCCGACCAGCGAGTGGAAGAGGGCGCCAGCACATGTGGTAATGAAATCGTACGAATCTCTGCGAGCGAATCCAACGGCCACCAGCAGAGGCTCCCCGTGTTGGTACGACAGGGCGACGGCGCCATATAAACACGCCGGCACGATGGCGGCGAAAAGCGGCAGGCGTTTTGAACGTTTTCGAACTGTGATGAAGAAGAGCAGGCCTATAGCCTGCGGAACAGCCAGCCCAAGGAACAGAAACGCGTTGTTCCAAGGTCCCAAGTCGTCGCCTCCGTTTCAAATCGCCGCCTGCATCAGCGTGCACAACAGGCACGGGTAGTAGGTCCATCCATCCTTGTCCTTCGCCACGAATCCGGGAAACTTGACGGAAACCCCAAGTTCATGGTCGTCGAAACGACCGGGATAGTTGATGTACTGGTAGTAGAACCCCAAATATGCGATCGACAGTTCGTCGATCGCCTGTGCATGGGCGGCTGGAGGGAGCACGCCGGATATGATTGCGGTCATCGTCCAGATGGTACAGACGACCGACGCCGGGCGGCACCGCGGCCCTGGCGCTCGTTCGTTTGTCCTTTGTCGCAGGTCGAAGGTCCTAAGCTGCAGGTCGGGAGTCGTATGTCGTTCGTCGTGAGTCACGCTCTACTGCCTGTTCACCACCGTCACATCCGGGTCCGCGGTGTCGCCTGCGATCTCGACGTAGTTCCGCGCGGTTTCGTCGCCCAGCACGTACGCGCGCAGGTAGTTGGCCATCCATCTGGCGATCGTGTCGAGGCTTTTTTCCTGCGCGAGCGTCTGCGCGCTGGGGTCGGCCTTTGCGTCTTCGGGCGGTCCGGCGTCGAAGCCTGTGTCTTCGATCACGCCCGCGTCCGGTTCGATGGAGTCTTTCCCCCCGCCGCACACCGCGACGATGGTAAGTCCGGTCAGGCACGGGATCAGTGCTCGGGCTTGCCTGATTCGCATGGCTGGTAGTATACCACTGAACGTCACGGGGCGTCACGAGGGGCAAGAATGTACAAGACAAGAGTGACCGAACTGTTCGGCATTGAACACCCGATCATCCAGGGCGGGATGATATGGGTCGCCGGGTGGAAACTCGCCGTCGCGGTTGCAGAGGGCGGCGGGCTGGGGCTCATAGGCGCCGGTTCGATGACCCCGGCGATCCTGCGCGAACATGTCAGGAAGGCGAAGGCCGCGCGCCCCGGCGGCGGGTGGGGGGTGAACCTGCCCATCTTCGGCTCGGTCGCCGCAGATACGCTCGCGGTGCTTCTCGAAGAGGGCGTGAAGGTCATCTTCACCTCGGGCGGGAGCCCCAAGCTCTACACGCGGATGTTCAAGGACGCGGGGATGACCGTCGCACACGTGACGTCGACCCCAACGCTGGCCGTCAAGTGCGAGGACGCCGGGGTTGACGCGGTCGTCGTCGAGGGGTTCGAGGCGGGCGGGCACAACGGGCGCGACGAGCTCACCACTATGGTCCTCGTTCCCCAAGCCGTGGACGCCGTCAAGGTCCCGGTGATTGCCGCCGGGGGAATCTACGACGGGCGCGGGATGGCCGCGGCGCTTGCCATGGGGGCGGCGGGCGTGCAGATCGGGACGCGTTTTGTCGCCACGGCGGAGTCGAGCGGGCACGAGGCGTTCAAGAAGGCGGTTGTGGACGCCTCGCCCACCGGCACGTTCCTTGTCCTCCGGAAGCTCATCCCGGTCCGCGTCATCAAGAACGAGTGGGCCGCCCGCATGATGAAGGCCGAGGCGCGCGGTGCCGACGACGACGAACTGCTGGAGATACTCGGCGCCAAGCGAAACCGGCTGGGCATGTTCGAGGGTGACGTGAAGGAAGGCGAGCTCGAGATAGGCCAGGCCGCCGGCGCCGTCCGCGACATCCCCTCGGCGACCGACCTCGTACGCCGCATCGCGCTGGAGTGCGAGGAGACGCTCGCGCGCCTAAATCCGACCCACCGTTGAAACGGTGGGCTAATCTCGGATGTCCCCTACGGGACGCAACTCCCAGGCCATTCACCTCCACAGCAACCCGATGTCGAGTTCGACCGCGTCGAACGGCTCGGCGCGGACCTTGGCGTCGCCTTCGAAGGCGGCGAGCAGAAGCCAGCCGGCGCCCTCGCGACGGTAGACCTCGAGGGTCTTGATGGCCGGGTCGATGAGCCACGCGTGGCGCACCCCTTCTTCGGCGTAGATCCTCAGCTTTCGGGTCCGATCCCGCGCGCCCGAGGATGGTGAAAGGACTTCGCAGATCCAATCCGGCGCGATAAGCCACGCCGGGTCGTCGGGGAGCGCGGGAACCCGTTCGCGACGCCAGCCTGCAAGGTCCGGCACGAGGACGTGTTCACCAAGATGAAGCTCGGGTTCATCGAGAATAATCCACCCGCCGGGGCCGCCCTGCCCGAAATCGAACGGAGGGCCCACGATCCCACCGAGATGGGACGCCGCTCTCGAGTGCCGCGGCGCCGGCCTCGGGCTGACGACCAATTCCCCGTCGATGATCTCGCCCACGACGTTGTCGGGCAGTGCCTCGATGTCGGCGTACGTCGCTCGTCGCTTGGCGGCCGCGGTCACCATGGGTCGATGATATTCCTTCCGTCCCGCGCACGTCAAGGAACGTCATTCAAAAGAGTACCTGAACCCCGGCTTGTCTAGGCGGCCTTCGAGGATGGCGAGGGTGTCCTCGGCAATCACCAGTTCTTCATTCGTGGGTATCACGAGCGCCTTGACCGTGCTGTCGCCGGTCGAGATGACGTCCTCGGACTTCCCGCCGACCGCCTTCGCATTCCGCTGTGCGTCAAGCGTGATGCCCAGGAATTCCATTCCGGAAAGCACGCGCTCGCGGATCATGGCCGAGTTCTCGCCGACGCCGGCGGTGAACACCACGGCATCGAGCCCGCCCATCGCCGCGGCGTAGGCGCCGACGTACTTGCGCAGGACTCGCGTTTCTATGTCGATCGCGAGCTGGCATCGCCTGTCGCCCTCGCCCGCGGCCTTCTGGATCTCGCGCCGATCCGAGAACTTGCCCGTGATGCCCAGGAGGCCGCTCCGCTTGTTGAGCGTGTGGTCCATCGCCTCCCAGCCGACCTTTTCGTGCTCCTCCACGAACTGCGGGATCGCGGGGTCAATCGAGCCGCACCGAGTGCCCATGACAAGGCCTTCGAGCGGGGTGAATCCCATCGACGTGTCCACCGATTTCCCCTCGGAGATGGCGGCGGCGGACGCGCCGTTTCCTATGTGGAGCGTCACGAGCTTGAGCGCGTCGAGCGGCCGCCCGAGCACTACGGCGGCGCGGCGCGAGACGTACAGGTGGCTCGTCCCGTGAAACCCGTAGCGGCGGATGTCGTACTTCTCGTACCACTCGTAGGGGAGGGCGTAGATGAACGAAGGCGGCGGCATGGTCTGGTGGAACGCCGTGTCGAATACGGCCACGTGAGGCATGGCGGGGAGGTGATGCTGCGCCGCCCTGATGCCCGAGAGATTGGGGGGATTGTGAAGGGGCGCCAGCTCCGAGACCTCTTCGACGGCCGCGAGGAGTTCCGGAGTGATTTGCGCGCTCTTGTGGAACTTCTCGCCGCCGTGCACCACGCGGTGTCCCACGCCCTTGATGTGCGACGGGTCCTTGAGGACGGCGTCTTTGCCCTCGCACAGCACTTCGAGCACCATCTCGACCGCGGCACGGTGATCCGGGCAGCTCCGTTCGAGCTTCACGACGCCCCCGTCCACGGCGTGGTTGAGCGTGGAGCAGTTGAGGCCGACACGGTCCACCAATCCCTTGCAGACAAACCGTTTCGCCGCCGCGTCGTACACCGAGTACTTGATGGAACTCGATCCGCAGTTGAGCGTGAGAATGACCATGTTGTGTCCGCCTTTCCCCCGTCACCGGTTTGTACTATACTTATCCTTAAGTTGTTTCTCCCGCAAGGAGCATCTCATGAAAGGGTGTGTTGCATCAGCCAGGGTTCGAGCCGCACGGACGCGACCCGGGTGCGGTGTAGCGGCGTTTTCGGGCAACCACCGGGCGCCTGGAAAGGCGCCCCCATGCGACGACGCATCCGAAAACGACGCGGAGGCGCGGCCGGGGAGCAAGCCGTGCGGCCAATCGCGGACGGACGTGAAACGCTCAGGCATCACAGCGCTCGTTGTTTCGCTGTTGCTCGGCGCGGTTCCGGCATCGGCCGCCGACATCCGGCCGCACCTGCTGGTCGTCTTTGACACCTCCGGGAGCATGACCGAAGACCCGTTCGGCACACCGCAGAACTGCGACGGATCATCGGGCCAGCCGTGCAACGGCTCGGGGACCGGAAGCAAGATGTACGTCGCCAAGTCGGCGGTCTCGCAGGTCATGGCGCAGAACTCGTCAAAGATCGCCTTCGGTTTCATGCGCTACTTCCAGGACGAGGGGGCGGGGATCAACGCCTCGCTCGCGTACGGCGGCAAGGTCATCAACTACGACGGGCAGAACAACTGCGCCGTCGGCGGGCAGGTCCTGGTCCCCGTCGGGGACAACAGCTACACGTCGATCCTCGGGTGGATGGACAACGCCGAGTCGTGGCCGAACGACAAGGAACTGCGCGCCGACGGCGCCACGCCGCTTGCCGGGTCGCTTGGTGCCGCGCTCGACCACTTCAAGACCGCCCTCATCCCGGGGGACCTTTCGCGTTCGTGCCGCGGCAAATTCGTCCTCGTCATCACCGACGGCGAGGAGACGTGCGGCGGCAACCCGACGGAGGCCGCCTCCGCGCTCCGGGCCGTCAACGTGGGCGGGACGAACTACGACGTCAAAACCTTCGTGGTCGGTTTCGGCGCCGGTCTTGCCGGTTCAGCGACGCTCGACGCGATGGCGCGCGCCGGCGGCACCTCGGTTGACGACGCCGGCAACCCCGATCCGGCCGGCCATGCGCTCTACGCCTCGGATCAGGCGACGCTCCTTTCGGTCCTCCAGGTTCTCGTGCAGAACATCATCCCCGCCGAGGTCTGCGACGGCCTCGACAACAACTGCGACGGCGTCACGGACGAGAATCTCACGCGGCTTTGCGGCACCGACTGCGGGCTCGGGTACGAATTCTGCCTAAACGGCCAGTGGGTAGGGTGCGACGCGCAGCAACCGTCGCCCGAGGTGTGCAACGGCAAGGACGACAACTGCCGGGACGGGATCGACGAGGGGAACCCCGGCGGCGGCGGGGCGTGCACCGTGAGCGGTCTCAAGGGAGAGTGCACAAAGGGTGCCTTCTTCTGCGAAGGGGGCGGGCTGGTATGCAAACAGACCGTCTTTCCGGCCGAGGAAGTGTGCGACGGAAAAGACAACGACTGCGACGGACTCGTAGACAACATCAAGGTCGGTGGCTCGACCGAGTGTGCCGTGGGCGGTCAGAAGGGCGCATGTGCCGTCGGGACGCTCGCCTGTCAGGGCGGCGCCGCGGTGTGCGTCCAGACCGTGAACCCGACGACAGAGGTCTGCGACGGCATAGACAACAACTGCGACGGCGCAACCGACGAGGGCGACCCGGGCGGAGGGAAGCCGTGCGTCGTGCCGGGCAAAAAGGGCATGTGCGCGCAGGGCGTGACGGCCTGCGAGAACGGCGCCATCATCTGCAAACAGGCAAATGAACCCAAAGAAGAAGAGTGCAACGGGAGGGACGACAACTGCGACGGCGAGATCGACGAGGGCGACCCCGGCGGCGGGGGGGAGTGCGACACGGGACTTCTGGGCGAATGCCGATTCGGCAACCTCGAATGCCGCGGCGGCAAGCTCGTCTGCCGGAGGCTCAACCTGCCTTCAGCGGAGGTGTGCGACGGAAAAGACAACAACTGCGACGGGAAGACCGACGAGGCCGACCCCGCGACCGGGAAACGCTGCGCCACCGGCGACCCCGGAATTTGCGCCGAAGGGACCATGCAATGCGCGGCCGGCGCGATGGTGTGCGTGGCCCTGCGCGACCCGCGCGTCGAGACGTGCAACTACCTCGACGACGACTGCGACGGGGTCGTCGACAACGGGCTCCAGGACCTTTGCGGGGGTTGCGGGCCCGCGGTTCCCGAGCAGTGCAATGGCGAAGACGACGACTGCAACGGGGATGCCGACGACGGCGCGGTCTGCCCCGAGCCGGAAAAGACGTGCATCAACGGCGAGTGCGTCGTCGCGTGCCAGTCGGGGGAATGCCCCGGGGGCTATGTCTGCCGCCAGAACTGGTGCGTGGGCCCGTGCAACGGCGTCAAGTGCGAGGGAGGAAAGACCTGTCAGGCCGGGAGTTGTGTTGACCCGTGCGCGGCGAAGCAGTGCCCAAAGGACGAAGTCTGCGTCGGCGGCGGGTGCGTCCCCGACGACTGCTACCGCCACGGCTGCAACTGGGGGAAGGTCTGCGCGGCGGGCGAGTGCACGGAAGATCCATGCGCGCTCAAGACATGCGCTGCGGGCGAGTTCTGCGCCGGGGGCGGCTGCCGGGGTTCATGCGCGTCGGTGGCGTGTCCTCTCGATGAGATATGCGCGGACGGTGATTGCACCTCCGACCCGTGCGCGCTGGCCGAATGCGCCGACGGAAAGACGTGCAGCGCAGGCGTGTGCGTTGACGACCCGTGCGCGGCGGTCCGGTGCGACGTGGGGCGGGTGTGCGTGGCGGGGAAGTGCACAGACGACCCGTGTCTGGCGATCGTGTGTCCACGCGGGCAGAAGTGCAAAAACGGCGAGTGCGTCAGCGTCCACGAACCGGGGCAGATCGAGACCGATGGCGGCGTTTCCGACGGGGGTGGCGACGGCCCGGCCGACGGCGGGGAGTCTGACCGGGGACCCGAAGCAGGCGATGGGGCCGGGTTGGACGCGTCGGATCTGTCCGATACGTTCGATCGGTCCGATGCCGTCTCCGATGCGGCGCTTGGCGATGCCGCCGGCGAGGACGTGGCCGAGGCGCTCATGTTCTGTTGTTGCAGCAAGGGCACGGGCGGAGAGCTTGTCGGCGAGGACGACGAGTGTCCCAAAGGGCAAAACAAACTGCCGATCAGCCAATGCCCCGGCGGCAAGGACTTCCCCAACGAGAAGTGCTACGCGACGGTTTCAGGCGGCGGTGGTGACGCAAGCGCCGACGTCGTCGACGGCGGGGAGGGCGAGCCCTCCGAAACCGCCGAAGGCGGTGGAGGAGGGTGTGCCTGTGCGTCTGTCGGCGACCGCGGTCAGGACAGCCCGGAAGGTCTTCTCGTCCTGCTGGCGTTGATTGCATCGGGCCTGGTTGCACGCGGGAGCAGATGCCTGAAAAAACGGGCGGGTTCGCTCCTGGTCGCGGCGATCTGTGCGGGGTCTCTGTCTGCAGGGTGCTCGGCCGAGGTGGCCGTCGGCGACGGCGATAGCGGCACGAAGCCGCCCAGCGCCGACTCCGGGATCGCCGGCAGGCCCGATTTCGCCGGGTGCTGTTGCACCGGTGACGCATACAGGATGATCGTGACCGGCGATACCTGCGAGCCGGGGGAGTACCGGCTCCAGCTCCCGCAGTGCCCCGGCGGCAAGGACTATCCCAACGAGTTCTGCGGATTCGGCGTCCCCGACGGCGGGCACGCGGACGGCGCACACGACGGCGGGGGTGATGCCGCGGCCGACGGGGCGCTTGACGCGGGGAAGGATGCCGGGCGCGACGCCGGGGCGGACACCGGCGCGGACGCGGGCGAGGACACCGGGAACCTCTCGAACACGCCGCCAAAGGCCGCGCTCGTCGCGACTCCGGAGGAGGGCGACACCAACACGCTTTTCCAACTCGACGCCTCCGGCGTGTCGGACGCCGAGGACGCCGTCGAGCTTCTCCTTGTTCGCTGGGACTGGGAGGACGACGGCGCCTGGGACACCGAGTACATGGACCAGAAGCTTGCCGCGCACCAGTTCGATACCGAGGGCGTCCACGCGATTCGCGTCGAGGTCATCGACACCGGCGGCCTCACCGACTCGGCGACCGCGCAGGTGCTGGTCGGTCACGCGAACGCGCCGCCAAAGCCCGATTTCACGGTGACGCCCGCGGCGGGGGACACCAACGTCATCTTCACGCTGGACGCTTCTACGAGCACCGATGCCGAGGACCTGCTGGTGGACCTGCTCGTGCGCTGGGATTTCGAAACGGACGGGACGTGGGACACGGCTTACGAGGCGCAGAAGGTCGTCCAGCACCGCTTTCTCAAGGAGGGGAAGAACAGGATAACCCTCGAAGCAAAGGACACAGGCGGGCTCACCGCCCGGACGGCAAAAGAGATCGACGCAGCCCACGCCAACGTCGCGCCCGTGCCGGCGTTCACCATCGCCCCCCCTGCCGGCGACACGAACACGCAGTTTGACTTCGACGCGTCTGGGTCCAAAGACCAGGAGGACGATGCCGCTGCCGTGCCGCTCGAAAAACGCTGGGACTTCGAAGGCGACGGGGCGTGGGACACGCAGTTTTCGACGGGAAACACCGCGCAGCACCAGTACCCGGTTGAGGGGAAGTACCAGGTGACGCTCGAGGTCCGCGATTCCGTGGGCGAATCGACCACGCTTGCGAAGCCGCTCGTGGCGGGGCACGTGAACACCCCGCCCACGGCCGCGTTCACGGTGACTCCCGCGGAGGGGCTGGACGACACCATCTTCTTTTTCAGTGCGGCCGGCGTGCGCGACCTCGAGGACCCCGCCTCGGCGCTCGAGGTGCGATGGGATTTCGACGGCAACGGCGCCTGGGACACGCAGTTCTGGACGAACAAGAACGCCACTCAGAAGTATTCGGCAACCGGCGTGTACAACGCGGCCGTCGAGGTCCGCGACACCGGCGGGCTCACCGCGGTCACGACCCGGACGGTCACCGTCCGCCGGATCACCGGAATCAGAATCACTCCGCCGGACCCGACCGTGACCGCGCAGAACGGACAGGCCGGGGTCGCCCAGTTCACGCTCCTTGCTGACTACAATGACGGAAGCTCCGCCCCGGTGTCCGGTGCGGTCTGGTCGGTTGACGACCCGCAGATAGGCGGCATCAACGCCTCGGGGCTCTTCGCCTCGGGCACGCTTGGCGGCGGGACGACGTCCGTGCGGGCGTCGTACAAGGCACTGCTCGCGGCCACGACGGTCCATGTGGTGTTCAACTCCTCGACGATCGCGGGCGGCGCACCTGCCGATTCCGGGGCGATCTTCTCGGCCCGCGGCGCGGGGAGCACGCCGTCGCGCCTCCCGCAGATCGTCTACCCCGACGACGGGACGTATTTTCCCAGAAACGTCGCGCCCATCCACTTCCAGTGGAACGCGGGGACGTCAAACGACCTCTTCCATCTTGTTTTCTCCAGCCAGTTCACCGACATCCACGTGTACACGAAGCAGACGAGCTGGCTGGCGGACGACACGACCTGGTCAAAGATCGCCTTCGGCAACGCCGGCTCCGAGGTGACGCTTTCGGTGTACGGGACGAACGAGGGCGACGGTGCGGACCAGGCTTTCAAGTGCGGCTCGGACGTCAGGTTCAGGTTCTCGCGCAGCTCCGTCGGCGGGGCCATCTACTACTGGAACGCCGGGAACGGCTACATCGAGCGGCTCCCGGTCGGGAGCAAATCGGTCGAACACTTCTACCAGGGCGGCGGCCGGTGCGTGGGCTGCCACGCCATCTCGCACGACGGGAGCAAGATGGCGTTTACGTTCGACGGCGGGGACGGTCCGCTCGCCGAGATGCGCGTCTCCGACCAGGCGTTTCTCATCAACGGCGACGGGAGCGTGCGGTCGAACTTCCAGTCGTACAACCCCGACGGGACGCGGTTTCTAGCGACGTTCTCGTACTTCGGCACGATCACCATGCGCGCATCGGGGAGCGGAGCGGTCGTTGCCACCCTGCCGCCCAGCGCCATCGTCAAGGACACCCATCCGGAGTGGAGCTACGACGGCACGCGCATGACGTACGCCCGCGCGCAAAACCGGTGCTCGGATCTCGGCCAGGGATGCAACGTGGATGCGCGCGATTTCTTCATCAACGTGGTCCAGACGCCGGGCGACTCCTTCGGTGCGGAAACGACGCTGGTCGGCTACCAGTACGGCCACAACTACTACTACCCGGTTTTCTCGCCCGACGATGCGGTCATCGCGTACAACCACTCGACGGACGCCAGCCCGTCCAACTGGCACACGTACAGCAACGACACGGCCGAGCTTTGGGTTGTGGACAGCAACGGCGCGCGCGCGCCCATCCGGTGCGACCGCGCAAACAAGGTCGACAACATCCGGAACTCGTGGCCCAAGTTCGCGCCTTTTTTGGGCGACGGCCTGTACTGGCTGGCGTTTTCCAGCGTGCGGGCGTACGGGAACATCAAGGGGCAGGGCCTCGCGCAGATCTGGGTAACGGCAATCGAGCCCGCGAAGTACCAGGCCGGGCAGGACCCGAGCTACCCGTCGTTCTGGATGCCGTTCCAGGACGCCGCGACGAACAACCACATCCCCGCGTGGGCGAAGATACTGCAGGAGTGACTTGGAGTGCGGCGGCTTGACGCCGCCTTGGTTTCAGCGCCGGCTTGACGGCGCGGTTGAGGACGGTACGATACGCAAAGCTGGTCGAGGAGGCCGAACATGGGAACCTTTCACGTCAACTGCGTCATCGAGAACCACGTCGTCCGGACGC
>JACRCP010000387.1 GCA_016218965.1 Deltaproteobacteria bacterium
GACAGATGCCCGCAGTCCTTTCTCCCAATTCCCCTCCGCGAATCCCAGCTCACGCTGTCTGTCATGCAGCACAGCCGTGCCGGGCTTGCGACGGGTCATCCCCGTCTCCCTCCGCCAGTGACTTTGTCCGTGACCCTGAGCGGGCCGAGCGGGCACTTGCGTGCCGCGGGCGGTTCGTGTATCGTTTTTTTGAATGGGTGGCTGGGGAAACGGAAGGCGGGCCGCAGGAATTCTCATCGCAGTCGCGGCGATCGGCTGCGGGTCCGATCCCGAGCAGGCTCAGACCCTGGCTGTCCGCGAGCCCGAGCCGTGCATTCAGGGCACGGGTTCGAGTGTCCTCCGAAGCGAGGGTTTCCTTCTGGGCGCCACCTTTTGGGATTGCGCGCCGCCGCGAGCGACGGAGTCGAGACCTGCGTTCGCGCAATACGAGGGGACGACGAACGTGGTGACCGGGGGCAGCACCAAGCTGGATCTGGCTTGGGAGGGACTCGAGCAGATCCAGGGCCGAAGCCTTGTGGTGAGCGTCAAGGGAGAGCGCGGTTACTTCATCGTGCCGGCGCCCGGCAACGACCAGCCCCTCACGGCCGAGATCTTCGTGTCTCCCGAGATCGAGAGCGGGACAAGAAACCTTCTTTTTGCCGTCGATGACGGCACCGGCACGCCGGACGAACCCGTACCCGGCAAGTACCTTTCCGTGCCGCTCAAGATCATTCACGTCGGTACCGGCGACATCCAAATCAGTCTCAACTGGGACCGGCCCAACGACGTCGATTTGCATGTCATCGAACCCAGCGGCGAGGAGATATTCTACGCCCACAGGACGTCGTCGGCAGGCGGACAGCTCGACCTCGACAGCAACCCGGACTGCAGCCTCGATCATTGGAACAACGAGAACATCTTCTGGCCGGCCGGAGGCGCGCCGAGTGGCGTGTATGTGGTCAACGTGGTCATGTATGCGAACTGCGGCGTGGAGGAGCCCACCAGATTCCGAGTGACGGTCACGCGCGCGGGCGGCGTCGACAGTTTCGAAGGGGCTTTTTGCCCGAACCAGGACGGCATGGTGATCGAGGTCACCCGCTTCACGCGACAGTAGGGTCCTGTTGTGCAGGACCGCCCGGGCCGGTCATCGGACGAGCCGGAGCACCCCCGTAGTCATCGCCGGGACGTATGTGATGAGCAGGAGGCCCACGACGAGCACCAGCAAAAAGGGCAGAGCGACGCGGTAGAGGCGCGTCAAGGGCTGCGAAAAGCGCGTCGAGGCGAGAATGAGGTTTAAGCCCATCGGGGGGAGCAGGAACCCGAGCTCGAGGTTCGCGAGGAACACGATCCCCAGGTGGAGAGGGTCAATCCCGTACGCCGGCGCCATCGGCGTGAGAAGCGGGGCGAGGATAATGATGGCCGAGTAGATCTCGAGCACCGACCCCAGAACCAAAAGCGCCGCGTTGAGCACCAGCAAAAACGTCACCTGCGACTGGATATGGGTCTTTGTCCACGCGAGCACCGCCGCCGGGATCTCGGCATCGACAAGGTAGCTCGTGAGTCCCATGGCGACACCCAGCAGTATCACCACCGCCCCGACAAGCGTCGCCCCGCGCGCAAGCACGTCTGGGAGCTCTTTGCGCCAGTGCAGGTCCCGGAACAGCAGGCTCTGCGACACCACGGCCAGGACCATCGACCACGCCGCCGCCTCGACCATGGTCGCAAACCCCGTGAGGATCGACAGGATGACGATTGTCGGGATGGCAAGCTCCCACTTGGCCAGCCACAATGACTTTGCGGCTTCCCCGAAATGGAACTCCTGCCGCGGCACCTTGTGCCTGACCCCCGCCGCAATCGCGTAGGCGGCGATCACCAGCACAAGCAGCATGCACGGCGCGAAACCCGCGATGTACAAGTCCGCGACGCTCGCGCCGGCAACCACGGCATACAGGATTACCGGCAGGCTGGGGGGAAACAGGAGTCCCAGCGACCCCGCCGTGGTCACAAGGCCGATGCCGAATTTCTCGGGGTATCCGCCGGACACGAGCATCGGGAGGACCAGCCCCCCGAGCGCCAGGATGGTGACGCCCGATCCGCCGGTGAACGCGGTGAACCCGGCGCACACGCCGACGACCATGAGTGCCATGCCCCCCGGCATCCAGCCGACGAACGCGCGCGCCAGCCGCAGAAGCCTTCCCGAGGCGCCGCCTTCGGCCAGGACGAAACCGGCCGCGGTCAGAAGCGGGATGGCCGGGAGCGTGGACGACGCGACGAGGCGCCGGGTTTCGGTGGGCACCGCGGCTATCGTTGTCCCGTCGGCGAAAAAGAGCAGCATCGCCAGCCCCGCCATCGCGACGAAGACCGGCGCGCCGAGGACCACGCCCAGAAGGATTGCGAGGGTGCCCGGCACGAGAAGGTGTCCCGCGTTCGAGCCAAAAAAACCCAGCAGGCAGAGGCCGCCCGCCGCGCAGAGCGCGATCAACCTGCCCGAAACGCGATCGGAGGCCCGCCAGCAGAAACGCACCGCCATGAGGCCCAGTGCCACGGGCATCACGACCTCGCTCCACCACTCGGGGATGCCGCCGGGCAGCGTGCGGATCTGCGCCGACTCCTTGTAGACAAGCACCGTGGCGGCGTAGGCGAGGAGCGCACATACCCCCGCCGAAAGGGCGCCTGTGTAGATTTGGGCCGCCCGCCGGAGCCCGCCCTCGGGGATCATGCTGCCGGTTGCGAGCGAAAGGTGTTTGCCGCCCGCCGTCGCAAGCAACGCGCCCAAAAAACCGGCCCAGAGCGTGAGTTGCTGCACGTATAGCACGGCGCCGGGGACGCTCGAACGGAGGACGAGCCGGACGATGCTCTCGACGGCCGGCAGAATCGTCATTACGAGAAGGACGACGATCGCCGCCCACTTCTCGGCGCCGCCGACGAGCGAACGCAGCGTATCCGTGGGCGTGGATCCCCGCGACCCCGGCGGCGATCCGACGGCGGGAACGGTGTCGATCTCGCCGCTCACTTTTTGCCCTTGGCGGCGCGGTATTCGTCGCGCACGCGCTTGACCTCGTCGAATGCCTCGGCGGGGCAGATGCGGCCGCGCACGAGCGGCCAGGTCTTCTCGGACGCCTCGACCCACGCCTTCTTTTCGGCCTCGTCAAGCGCAAGGACCTTGAGGCCGTTCTTTTTCATCTGGGCGATGGCGTCGGCCTGCATTTTGCTTACCTCTTTTGCGACCTTGACGCCGTACTCGCGGGCGATCGCCCGGAGTTTGTCCCGGGTATCCGGGGGGATCTTGTCCCAGACCTCTTTTGACACGATCGTCGCGCCGGGCAGGTGGCCCCAGGACGCGTCGGGCATGTGTTTTGCCTGCTCGTACCAGCGCGCGGTGAACGCCATTATGGGCGTCGTTGCGAAACCCTCGATCATCCCCGTGTTGAGCGATGGGAGCATGTCGGTCGAAGAGATCACCACGGGCTGGAACCCCGCGAGCTTCCACCCGTCGGCCGATGCCGGATCGCCGGCCCAGGCGAAGACGCGCATCCCCTTTGCCTGCGCCGGGGTTCTGACCTCCTTCTTGAAGAACATGTACACCCAGCCGGTGTCGCCCCATATGAGCGTGACAAACCCCTTGTCCCTGAACTGCTTTTCCCAGACTGGGGTCATCTTCTCGAACACGTGGTCCCACTCGGCCTGGTTGCCGATGAGCCCCGGCGTGGCGATGGCCTGCGGGGAGGGCTCTATGTCGTGGAGGCCGATCACCGAAACGGCGGCGGCCGAGAGCTGGCCCACGCGCATCTTGCGGACCATGTCGCCCTCGTCGCCGGCGACGCCGCCGGGGTAGATCTTGAGCTTTACCTTGCCGCCCGAGGCCTCGGCCCACTTTTCGGCCATCTCCTTGAGGAGCAGGTGCCACGCCGACCCGTCCGGGGCGAGCGTCCCGAGCTTGACCGTGACGACCTCCGCCGACGCCGCGGTGAGGCAGAATGACGCGACAAGCGCGGAGGCAAGCCGCAAAAACCACGGAGCTTTTGCCACAGAGTGCACAGAGGGCACTGAGTCTCTGTCCGGACATGAGACGTCTCTGTGATCTCTGTGTCCTCTGTGGCAAAAACCGTCCTGTTCCGTCTGCATCCGATCAATCCTCCACAAAGAGTTCCGGCGCGCGGGACTTGAGCAGGCGCGCGCGGCGCTGCGCTATCAGGTTTGCAAGTCGGAAGCGCGGTTCTTCATCGACATTGAACTCGAGCGCGCGAGAGAGCATCTCGTCAAAGAGCCTCCTGTCTTGCTTCTGCACGGCGACGACCTCGGCCCACGCGACCAGGACGCCTATCTTTTTGCCGTTCGAAAGCGCAAGCGCCCGTTCGAAGTGTTCCTTCGCCCTCTTGAAACTCCCGCCCATCGACTCCGATCGGCCGCCGTCGTAGTTCACGAAAAACTCGTGAATGGCCCCGCCGCCGAAGCCTTCGTCAAGCTCGAGCGCGCGGCCCATCAGCGCCTCGACTTCCGGGAGCCTCCCTAGCATCGCCATGTCGTTTTGCGATATCGACACCAGCGCCCCGAGCGCCGCGCCCGTCCAGTAAAGGAGCGGGACGTCGCCCTTGTCGAAGCCCGTCATGGCCTTTGCCCGATCCGCCGCGAAGAGCGCTCGAAACCCGGCGTGCCGGGCCTCGATCCCCCGCATTCCGTACTCGACGGCGCGCACAAGGAGTTTCTTTGCCCGGGCCTTCTTTGCGCGGGCCAAAACCGGTTGAACACCCTCCATCTCCTCGGCGTCCACAAGAACGAAACCGTACGCGTACTGCGCAAACCCGGATGCCGCGGCGAGCAGAAGTTTCGGGTTGTCCGGCGAGCCGTCGAGGAGGGATTCAATCGCCTTCAAGCCGAACGGAATGGCCTCGCGCACGAGCTCGGGGTCGTCGTCCGACGCAAACACGCCGCTTTCGCCGCCCAGCGAATCGGCGACGAGGTTGGCAATCATGCCCGAGCACCCGGCGCAGAGGACGCCGAGCGCGAGGGCGGCGGCAGTGAGCCCCGGCGCCAGAGGCGATCGAAAGGAGATGTTTTCGGAATTCCGGCGCACGGCGCGCAGTATAGGCAGACTGACCCGCCCGCGCAAGCGGCAGTCGCCGCGGAACGGCACGAGAGGGCGAAAGACCCCATGCGACAGGCATTGTCGCCACCCTGTGCCATGATGGCCGCAGGAGGTGGCGTCATGGGCAGGCGCGCGTGGAAGAGGCCGTTTCCGATGCCGGGCTGGGACGGCCCGGGCGGACGCGAAGGCAAGTGCTGGGACATCGAGAGGCTGTGGCTTGCGCGGATGCTTCACATGAGCGGCCGGTCGCCCGCCGAGATCAACAGGGTCCCCTCGGTCCACATTCCCGACCTGTTCCTGTTCCTCGGCCTCCCGCAGGTCAAGGGAGATCCCGACGAGATCTCCGCCGACGCGTTCATGCGGATGATCGAGGACAGGCTCTCCGAGATGGAAAAACGCGGCGCCGGCCGGGAAGAGCCCCCCGCGTCAAGCGTACGGATGTTTTGCGGAAGACTTGCGCTCTCGGAGGCCGAGGCCGAGGTCCTGCTGTTTGCTGTGCTTTGCAAGATAGACACCGTGTTCAAAGAGGTCGCAGGCCACGTGGCGGGGGGCGCGTCGAGGAGCAGGCTTTCGAGGTTTCTCTCCAGGGTCATCGGGCGCGACCCGGCGCGGGTCGGCGCCGCCATCGCGCGGGGCGCCCCGTTGGTCAAGATGCGCGTCATAAGGCTCGTGGGCGACGGGCACGGCGAGCGCGTCGAGTTCATGGATGTGATGGACGGGTTCGAAAACGTCCTCCTCCAGGAATACCCGGACGCCGACGCACTCCTCGACAACTTCTTCCGCCGGTCGCCCGAGCCGAAACTTTCGGCCGACGACTTCCCGCACCTCCGCGAAAAAATCGAATTGCTGGCCCGGTTCCTTGGTTCGGCGCTTCGCGAGGGGTCGAAGGGAATCAACGTGATGCTCTACGGCCCGCCCGGGACGGGCAAGACCGAGCTCGCCCGGCTTCTTTCCAGGGCGGCAGGGGCGGGGATGTACGAAGTGCGCGTGACAGACAGCGACGACGACGGTATCTCGGGTTCGCGCCGGTTCTCGTCGTTTCAGCTCTGCCAGCGCCTGCTCGAGCGGAGCCGGGACGCCGTGGTGCTCTTCGACGAGTGCGAGGACGTGTTCCCGTGCGAGGAGTTCGGGCTGTTCGGCATCCGCCGCAGAAGCGGAAGCGAGAAGGGCTTTACCAACCGACTGCTCGAGGAGAACCCGGTGCCCGCGATATGGATTTCAAACGCCGTCGGCCAGATAGACCCGGCGTTCATGCGCCGCTTTGACGTGCATCTCGAAGTGAAGCCCCCTCCGAGGTCCGTGCGCCGCAGGGTCATTGACAAGTACGTTGCCGCCGGGGCCGCGGGCGAAGCCTGGAAGGACCGGATCGCCTCGTGCGAGGAGGTCACGCCGGCCGATATCGAGAGCGCCTCGCGCGTGGTCCGGATGTTGGGCCGGCCCGAAGGCGCGTCGCTCGAACATACCCTCGAAGGCGTGCTCAAGGACAGGCTTCTGGCCCGCGGGGAGCGGCTTGCGCTCCCCGTGCAGCACATTGACCCCGCGACATACGACCTTTCGTACCTAAACGCCGACTGCGACCTTGAGCGGCTGGCCGAATCGCTCGGGCGCAACCCCAGGGGGTCCATGCTTCTCTACGGCCCGCCCGGGACGGGCAAGACCGCGTTCGGCCACTACCTCGCCGAGCAATTCAAAAAACCGCTGGTCTTTAAGCGGGCCTCGGAGATCCTCTCGATGTGGCTGGGCGGGACCGAGCGCAACATCGCCAAGATGTTCGCCGAGGCGCGCGACGACGACGCCGTCCTGCTCCTCGACGAGGCCGACTCGTTTTTGCAGGACCGGCGCTGCGCGCAGCGTCCGTGGGAGGTCACGCAGGTCAACGAGATGCTCACGCAGATGGAGGAGTTTTCGGGGCTTTTCGTCTGCTCGACGAACCTCATCGACAACCTCGACCAGGCGTCTTTCAGGCGGTTCTCCGTGAAGGTGCGGTTCGACTACATGAAACCGGAACAGTCGTGCAAAATGTTCCGCAACGAGGTCGAGGTCTTCGGCCTCGCGACGCCCGCGCCCGAAGAGATGTCCCGGCTCCTGCGGGAGATTTCGTCGCTTGCGACGCTCACGCCCGGGGATTTTGCGACGGTGCGCCGCAAGGCGCGGATGCTGGCCGTCAAACCCGACCCCCGCGCCTTTCTCGAAATGCTTGAGTTCGAATGCCGCGCCAAGCGCGAGCCGGCGAGGAAGACGGTGGGGTTCTGAAGCCTTTGGGTGTCAGACACCGTCGCATACGGTCGCCTGTGGACGGCGACGGGCGGCGGGAGGCCGGAGGCCGGAAGTCGGAGGTCATCTATTAAGCGGGGGCGCTGAAGGGCTATGCGGCGGGGAGTTCGGCCTCGAGGGGTTGTTCCTTTCGGAGCCTGCTCACGCCCAAAACGCTGAAGCCAATGACGTTTCCGTGAGCGTCAACGCGCTCCATGATCGCATCGTTGGCAGTCGCCTTCTCGAAACCCGCCGCGTCGGAGAACCTCACCTCCAGGAAGTCCCCCTCGGCGTCGAACCAGATCTTTATCTTGTCGGCCACAGTTCTTCTCCTTCCTTCGGTCTGTCGGTCAGGTAGGCCGTGACGACGAACGCGTCGTCTTCCCTGTATTTGACCACAACACACAGCCACTTTCCACCCACCAGCGTCTTTTCGCGGAAGGCGTAGAACAGGCGAACCGCAGCGTCCGATTTCGACCTCCGGACGATCGCGGGGCGTTCGAGCGTTTCGCCGATCTGTTTGTCCATGTCGCGCATCGCGCTGGGAGCTTCAGAGTTACTACACCGAGGTACGTTACCCCGGGTTCGACCCGGACTTCGGTGCACATGTAACGGTTGACGTTGCACGCCGCCTGCTCGCCGAGACAGAAAGGACATACGCATGGTTGCGAACCAAGAATACGTAGCCCCCATTCTCCGCCGTTTTACCGAAGAAGCATGCCGGCAATGGCGTGTCGCCCGCATCTACCTGTACGGTTCCTATTCCGGCGGAAATCCGAATGAGTGGAGCGACATCGACATCGCCGTGGTTTCGCCCGATTTCACGAACCGCACGGCGGCGAACGTGGAGCTCGTCCATCTGGCGACTGATGTGTCGTCTTCAATCGAACCGAAGGCCTTCAGGCCGGAGGACTTCGACGAGGCGACCCCCGCCGACTTCTGCTACGAGATCAAGCGCACCGGGACCGTCATATACGATGCCGAACGGGGCGGCTTCACGATTTGACAAAGGAGATCTCTGGGGGTCGTCTATGAAGCGGCTGTTCGGGAGGCCCAAAGGTGCCGAGGCGCAAAGGGACGCAATCGGGCCTCGCACCGATGCAATTCCAGGAGACAGCCGGCACCGTCTTCTTCCCCATCGTGTATGTGCATCAAGTGACGGTGTCTGCCCCCCGGTTTCAGGAACCTTCTGTTCGACACTCAACGGGTGGCGTGCAGTTCCTCCCGGACAACGCGACGAAGGACCTTTTCGAGCGGTTCATCTCGATGCTCCATGTACTCCCGGAGGGCGTTGTTGAGGAGCGTCTGATAGTTGCCCCCGCCTGCTTCCTCCACTTTTGACTTGAACCAATCGATGATGTCCCGGTCGAGCCGAATGGTGATCCTGACCTTTCCAGCAGGGAGCGGGATTACCGCTCCACGCCGTGCCCTGCTGAAATCATGGCTGGTTTTCATATTGCCTCACCTCTGAACGTGTTGCTTTTCTGGCCGAAATAATCCGTATGGTCTCCCCGCGCATGTGTACGCCACGACAAGGATCCGGCCGAAACAGTCCATCCCCCATGTATCAACTATATGTACGCGTGTATGTACGCGTCAGGGATTTTCTTTGCGGGATTTTCTTTGCGGGTGTCTTTGCGGGTGCCTACTCCCGTGACGATATGGGCCATTCAAAGTGCACCTGGCACTGGCGCCGGTTCAGATCGCGACTGGCACCGATACGATTCAAAATCCGGCTAAGGCGATTGAGAAAGGACGGGGCGACGAAGCCGACGGCTGACTGGATGAAGGAGTGGCAGGCCCCCATTGCTCGATGGTTTACCATGTCGTCCCGTACGTAAGCGCAGCGCCGCCGGGGAGGGGGACGAGCACCAGCGGGGCGGGGGCGCCGGAGGCGTCATTTGACGCCGATGAGTCGCCGCCGCGGGGCCACAGGAAAAAGTAGATTGACCCGGCCGCGAGGGCGCCGGCCGAGACGTATGCGACGGTCGCGACGGCGGCCCGCACCTCGCCCGCGCTCCTCACCTGCTCGAGTGCGCCGGGGTCGGGCGTGGCGTTGCGTTCGGGGGCGATGAGAAGCTCGTAGTCCGCCTCGGCCTGCGCGGTGAGCACCGAGAATGTGATGCCGGTCCCCAGGCACAGCACCGACGCGCCGGCCAGCGAGTACGCCCACGGGTTTTCGGAAAAGGGAGGAAAGACCTTTGCCCATGAAAACGGCGCGCCGCCGCCCGATTTGGGCTTTTCGCGCGACACATACCTTTTGGACCCGGTGGCGTCCTCGGCCGACGCGAAAAGCGCCGTGGCGGCGGTGGTGATCCCCTGCTTGATCTCCTCGACGGAGCCTTCGAGCGGGGCGTTGCGCGACGCCAGCATGTCGGCGCGCTCGGCGCCGTAGAGCATGAGCGCGATGCCCTTGCCCTTCGGCGACGACACGATGTGGCCGAACAGCATGAAAGGCGATCCATATTTCCATACGCACTCGCAGAGCTGCTCGTACGTGGCGGCGGGTTTCTGCGACCCCAGGCTCGAGATGCGGGCCTCCTCCATGGCGAGCTCGACGTCAGGGCTGAAAAGGCCCGAGGGCGGTTTTGCCTCGGGGGCGATGAGCACCGCCTGCCGGAACCGCTCGACCGCGCGCGACTTGTCGCCCTTCTGCCAGAGCAGGAGTCCGTGCAGGGCCAGCGCCTCGTAGACGGCCTTTCGGTAGAGCACCTCGCCGCAGACGTTCGCCAGAAACTTCTGGGCGCGCTCGACGCGCGTAAGCGACCCCTCCATGTCGAGATCGACGTACTTGTCGCGCGCCTCCTTGAGCGACTGATTGGCGTCCTGGAGGACGTTTTGCCAGGCGGGGTCCTTTTCGAGCTCTTTTCGGACGTCGTCTTCCGAAAACAGCGTGACTTTCCGTTCTTCGGCCGCCATCTCGACCAGGCGCGCGGCATCCTTGACGACCTGCTGGTCCTCGTGGACCCCGCGGACACCGAAGAACACCATCGAAACGGGGCCCTCGGCGGCGCGCGCGGGGAGCGCCGGGATGAGAATGGCAACGAGTGCGATCGCAGCGAGTGTTTTCATACGACCATCAATGGTACATGTTACTGCGCGCGCCGATATTAACTCAAAACTCAAAACTTGGAACTCAAAACTTATGTCATGGGGCAGTGCACTGGCGCTTCGCCGTCGCGGAGGCGTTTGCTAGACCGAAAGACACCGACTGGGTCGAAAGCGAGGCGGCCGAGGCCGCGACCGCCGTGTCGGCAGTGTCCACGGAGGGCGTCCCCGTCTGGCCCGACGAGGCGGCGCCAAAACCTGCCGCGCACGTGCCCGCCACCGTTCCGTCGGCGTTGATCTTTAAAACCCAGGTGTCCTCGTTGTCGGCGCCGAACGACTTTGTCGTCCCCGCGACCACGTACCCGGCGTCCCAGGTGTAGCCGACGGCCAACCCCATGTCGTCGGCGGCCCCCCCGTAGGTCCTCTGCCAGACGGCGTTTCCCGTCTCCGTGGTTTTGACCACCCATACGTCCGCCGCGCCGGCCCCAAAGGAGAACGTGTAGCCCGCGATGACAAACCCGGAATCCCACGCCTCGACGATCGCGGCCGGGAGGTCTTCGGCCGCGCCCCCGTAGGTCTTCTGCCATGACACGTTCCCGGAACCGTCAAGCCTGAGCACCATGAAGTCGCGGCCGCCGGCCCCGAACGAGGATGTGACGCCCGCCACGATGTAGCCGCCGGTCCATGCATCCAGGACCGAGTACGGCCTGTCGTCGCCCGCGCCGCCGTAGGTCTTCTGCCACTCGATTTCACCCGCACCGTCGAGCTTTAGAACCCAGAAATCGGAGCTCCCGGCGCCGAACGACTCGGTCCTTGCGGCCACGACGAACCCGGCGTCCGAGGTCTGCTGGACCGAGTACCCCCAGTCCGTCCCAGCCCCCCCGTACGTCTTCTGCCACTGCACGCCGCCCGCGCTGTCGAGCTTGACGACCACCACATCGTCGCCGTTTCCGCCGCCGGTCGCTGTCTTGCCCGCCACGATGTACCCGCCGTCAAACGCCTGCTGGATCGAGTACGGCTTGTCCTCTCCGGACCCGCCGAAGGTTCTCTGGAACTGGACCGAGCCGGTCGCCGAGATCTTCACCACCGCGATGTCGGTGTTCCCCGCGCCGGCCGAGGCGGTGTAGCCCGTGAGAGCGACTCCGTCGTCGTCGGTGAGCACCGCCGCGTGCGCCTCGTCAAACTGCACGCCGCCGATGGCCTCCTGCCAGACGACTCCGCCGTTCTCATCAAGCTTCATCGCGAAGATGTCCCATCCGCCCGCCCCCCACTCGTCGGTGTAGCCCGCGACAATGAAGCCGTCATCCGCGGTCTCCCCGATGAAATGCGACCTCTCGAAGCCCGGGCCGCCGTATGCCTTTGGAAAATAGTCCCACGCCTCGCAACCGGTCGCGCGGTCGCCATCCAGGTCGCCCCACATCGTTTCGCACAGGTCGTACGTGCAGGTCCCGTTCGAGCACTGCTTGGTATAGACGTGCTGGGGGTTGCAGACCTTGTCGCACCCGCCGCAGTTGTTGAGGTCGCTTGAAGTGGCGCGCTCGCACCCGGTCGCCCAGTTGTTGTCGCAGTCCCCGAACCCCTGCTGGCAGGCGCACCGGTTGGCGTTGCACGCCGCGTTCTGCCCGCAAGCCCCGCACGACCCCCCGCACCCGTCGTCGCCGCACTCCTTGCCGCCGCAGTCCGGTGTGCAGTTTGTGCACAAGCCGCCTGCGCACCCGTACGGGCAGGTCCTGTCGTTGTACGTGTATGAACAGTTGGTTCCGCCGCAAGTTCCCTGCGCGTTGTATTCGCGCAGAGTCTTCGCGTCGGCGAGGCAATAATTTGAAGGGGGGCTGTTGCACGCCTTTCCGCACTGCGTACAGTTTTGGGGGTCGGTTTTGAGATTGGCTTCACAGCCGTCCGAATCGGTCGTGTTGCAGTTGGCGTAGTCCTGCGCGCAGGTGACGACCCTGCACTGCGCGCCCGAACAGCCGGTGACCGCGGTGTTCGGAAGCGTGCACGCGGCGCCGCACGACCCGCAGTTGAACCGGTCGGTTGCACGGTTCGTCTCGCAGCCGTCGGTCCACTGACCGTTGCAGTTCAGGTGATCGGCGTCCGCGCAGGCGCACTGGCCCGAGACGTTGCAGGCGGCGTACGCGCCGCACGCGCCGCAATCGCCGCCGCACCCGTCGGACCCGCACTGCTTCCCGGCGCAGCTCGGCGTGCAGTTGACGCACTGGGCGTTTGCGCACCCGAACTGGCACGGGATTTCCTGTGAAGCGTAGACGCACGCGAACGACTGGCACGTCCCCGCCTTGTCGTAGTACTTGAGCCTCGTCGCGTCGAGGCAGACACTGGCCGGCGGGCCGTCGCACGCCCCGCAGTCCACTCCGCAGCCGTCGTCGCCGCACTCCTTCCCGGCGCAGCTCGGCGTGCAGTCGGCGCACGCCCCGTTGAAGCAGCCGTATGTGCACTCGACCTCGGCGGGGGTGTACGCGCACTTTTGCTCCGCGCCGCACGTGCCGTCTCCGTTGTAGGTCGAGAGCGTGCGGTTGTCCTTGCAGGTGGCGGCCGGGGGCTTCGTGCACGAGCCGCAGGAGCCCGAGCAGCCGTCGTCGCCGCAGTCCTTGCCTGTGCAGTCGATGGAACAACCGGAACATTCGTTGTTCTCGCACGACCCCGTGCAGTACTGCTCGGGGCCCCAGACGAGGCAGCCGGTCCCGTCCCAGTCGCCGCACATGTGGTAGCCGTGCTCTCCGGTGCACTCGACGAGCGTGTCTTCGGCGCACTCGTTTGAGCAGGCCCCGCCGGTGTCGCGCACGCCCCCGTCGCGGCCGGCGTCGGGAGAAGAACCTGAATCGGACCGATCGGACGGATCGGACCGATCGGACGGATCGCCGCCGTCCGACGGCGGCATACCCTGCCGGCAGACCTTTTTGCCCTCGGCCGGGCAGTACCAGCCTTCGGGGCAGGGCTTGTCGGTGCAGTCGAGCTTGCTTCCCTCGTAACTCGGGTCAAACGAACATCCTGCGGCAAGGAAGAGCGCCGTGACGCGGAGGGCCGCACCGGGGAGGCATGCGCGAACTTTGGAACACTCGCCGGCCATGTTGTACTTCCGGTGCCCTTTCAGTTCCCGCAGTTCCCCGCCGAGTCGCACTTCTTGACCAGCATGGTCGAATCGTTTTCGGTGCCCGCGGGGTAGACGCTGCCGTCCGGGCCGACGTCGACCGTGGCGAAGAAATCCAGGCCCGCCGAGTCGTGTCTGAACTCCCATTGCGCGGCAAGCGTGCCGCTCAATTTCTGGCACATGGCCGCGGTGTTGGAGCCCGCGCCGTAGTTTTCAAAACCGCAGGCGTACACGTTTCCGGCCGCGTCGAGCGTGAGCGCGTTGAAGGCGTCGACCTTTCCCGTGGCCGGGCGGTAGAAGGTGTCGAGCACGGTACCGTTTGCCATGTCGAGGCGCCAGACGGCGGCCTGCGTGCTGGAGGCGTCCGAGGCAAGCGATCGGAACCCCGCGACGTAAAAGCAGCTCCCCGTGACCTTGATGTCCCGGAACTCGGTCTGGTACTGGCTGTCGTTCACCTCGAACACCGCGTCGGCCATGCAGGTCGTCACGGTCGTGTAGTCGCAGTTCGCGGTCGGGATGACGCCGACATAGGCGTGCGAGTTGTAGAGCGCCCCGCAGGTGTATGCCTTGTCGCCGTAGATGTCCATCCTCCGCCCCACCACCGTCCCCGACCAGCCGAGCTTGTGCGCGACAGGCGCGTACCCGGCCCCGCCGCCCGAATAGCTGTTGGCGACGACCAGCCAGTCGGCAATCTGAGTCGTCCCCGCCGCGGTAATGTTGGACGCGCCGTAAAACCAGACGCGCGACGACGTGTCCATCCCCAGATCCCAGATCTCCTCGTTGTTGTTGCTCCCGAAGTAGGGCGTCTTCCAGCTCTCGTCGAACGTCTGCCCCGACTCGGTGAGACGCACGCCCAGACCGTCGGTCCCGTTCCCGCTGCTCCCCGTGGTCCCCCCGAGGTAGACGTATGAGCCGATGAAAAACTGCGCCCTGAACATGATTGCCATGGCGCCATCGGCAAACCCGCCGTAGTCTATCGTTTTGGACGCGGCCTTCAGCCCGCAGGTGTCGATCTTGACGACGTACGCATCCGCGCCCTGCGTGCCGGCGGCGTAGACGTTGTTGGTCGTCGCAAGGAGCGTCGCGCCCCAGCCGGTGGTGTTGGGCTCGCGGTATACCCAGAGCGGCTGCGTGCACTGCCCGTTGCAGCACATCTCGCCGGCCCCGCAGCAGTTGGCGCCGCATGCGGCCGCGCCGGCGTCGCACGCGCACCCCGCGGCCGCGCAGTGCGAGTTCTGCGGGCATTTTTTGCCGCACTGCGTGCAGTTGTCGTTGTCGGTTTGAAGGTTTTTCTCGCACCCGTCGGCGTCGGTGCCGTTGCAGTTCCCGAACCCCTGGGCGCAGGTCACCACTTTGCACTGCGCGCCCTGGCAGCCCGCGACGGCGGTGTTGGGGAGCGTCCCGCTGCAGTTGTTGTTGCAGTTCCCGCAGTTGTACGCGTCGTTGTTCCGGTCGACCTCGCACCCGTCGCTCCACGTGCTGTTGCAGTTTATGTGGACGCCGTCGGTGCACTCGCACGCGAACGACGCGTTGCAGACGGCGTAGGCCCCGCACGCTCCGCAGTCACCGCCGCAGTTGTCCGACCCGCACTGCTTTCCGCCGCAGTTCTTCTGGCAGTTCTTGCACGCGGCGTTCTCACAGCCGTACGGGCACGAGATCTCCTGCGACGTGTAGACGCACTTGAATGACTGGCACGACCCGCCTTTGTCGTAGTACTTGAGCCTCGTCGCGTCGAGGCAGGCGCTTTGCGGCGGGCTGTCGCACGCCCCGCAGTCCACTCCGCAGCCGTCGTCGCCGCACTCCTTTCCGCCGCAGCTCGGCGTGCAGTCGGCGCACGCCCCGTTGAAGCAGCCGTACGTACACTCGACCTCGGCGGGCGTGTACACGCACTTCTGGTCGCCGGAGCATGTGCCGTCCGCGTTGTAGGTCGAAAGGGTGCGGTTGTCCTTGCATGTTGCGGCCGGGGGTTTCGTGCACGAGCCGCAGGAACCCGAGCAGCCGTCGTCGCCGCAGTCCTTGCCTGTGCAGTCGATGGAACAACCGGAACATTCGTTGTTCTCGCACGACCCCGTGCAGTACTGCTCGGGGCCCCAGACGAGGCAGCCTTCGCTGCCCCACGTGCACTTACGGTACGACGACTCGCTTGCGCACTCTACCTGGTTTTCGGAAAGGCACTCATCCTTGCATGTCCCCCCGGTATCGCGCGCGCCGCCGTCGCGGCCGGCGTCGGAAGGGCCCGGATCGGACCGATCGGACGGATCGGACCGATCGGTCAGATCGCCCGCGTCCTTCGGCGGCTCGCCCTGCCGGCAGACCTTTTCGCCCTCGTCGGGGCAGTACCAGCCCTTGGGGCAGGCCTTCCCCCCGGAGCAGTCGAGCTTGCTCCCCTCGTAGCTTGGCGAGAAAGAGCACGCGGCCGCCGCCGCGCACAGTGCAAGCAACAAGACACCGCCGGCGATGGACATGGCGCGAGGCATCGGCATGATGTTACACCGCATGCCACGATGAGCACAAGAGGGCGGCAGGTTTCAGAACGGCAGTTCGCCGACGTAGTTGCCGGGGGGATCGTAGTTGCAGGTCCAGATCTCGGCGCCGCTGTCGCAGGCCGCCATCCCGCAGCCGAGCCTGTGCGTGTCGCGCCAGACGACCTGCGTGTAGTGGCCGCACCCGCTGCTGTTCATCGCGGCCACGCAGGCCTCGTCGCAGTTGTCGCCCTCCATGAACGTGCCGTGCGTGTAGCACTCGATCTCGTCGTGCCAGCTTTTCACGACGTCGGCGGGAGTGACCGTCAAGCCGCTTTGCCAGTAGAGGTTCTCGCCGTAGTCGCCGCTCGAGTGGACAAGGTCGCAGCCCTCCGCGGCGAGCTTCTCGGAGTAGGCCTGCGCGACCGCGGCGATCTCTTCGGCCCAGACGAGATCTGGGATCGGCGTGTCGGTTTCGGCCGCCCGCCGGTGGCGGTTGTGCGCCTCGGTCATCCCCACCATCCGTCCCGTCTCGCTCCCGGACGGCGCCCCACCGTCCGCCGCCGTCCCCCCGTCTTCGCCGGTGCCCGCCGACCCGTCGGCCGTGCCGTCGCCGTCCTTGCGGTCCTGCGAATCGAGGCAACCGTTAAACGCTGCGATGACGAGTGTCGAGGTCAGGGCGATGAGGGCAATCTTCCCGTGTCTCATGTGCGCTTCTCCGGGTTGCGGACGTCCACGGCCCCATGTCAGGGACCAGGCTCACCCTAACACCGCAAACGGCGGGCGGCAACAGATCGGGCTGCGTTGCTGCGTTTGCCAACCGCCGCAGGGGATGATATGTAACGCGCCCTGAAATGACGACCGACCAGGAAAAAGCCACCGCCCCGATGTTCCCGTTCTGCCTGCGCGCAAAGACCATCTCGGACGCGTGGTTTCAGCTCATCTACAACATATTCGATCACTCGTACGTCCAGAAGGTCCAGAAGGGCTCGTTCGAAAACGAGGAGCACCGGCTCCAGTACCCGGGCCTTTCGGTGTTCATAGAGTACCCCGGCGAGGACATGATACCCGTCATCCCCCCCGCGCTGGGGATCCCTCCGCCGACCACAATGGAGTACATCGAGGACTATTTCGTCAACTACCTGATGGACCCCGCGCTCGCCCCGAACGAGACGTACAGGTACTCGAGCAGGATCATGCATCCCATGCCAAAGGGGGGGACACAGCTTGACCGCGTCGTACGGATGCTCAAGGAGACGCCCCTTACGAACCAGGCCATAGTCGAGATCGGGTCGCCGGAAGACCATGACGTGTGCATCGGCAACGACGGCAAGCTCGACCCGCCGTGTCTGAGGCTCATCGATTTCAAGGCCATCCCCGGGCACAACGGATTGCTGCTTTCCTTGAGCGTCTACTTCCGCTCGTGGGACCTGTGGGCCGGCTTCCCGACGAACCTCGGGGGACTGGAGCTGCTCAAGCGGTACGTCGCCTCGGAAACCGCTCTTGCCACCGGCCCCACCTACGCCTACAGCGCGGGCGCGCACCTCTACGGCTATCAGGAAGAGATCGCCCGCATCCGGACGCTCCGCTCCAAATAAAAATCGGCGGTTGCGAGTCTTTAGGGCTCGCGCAAAAATAACTTCACATTTCTGACCGCCGATGCATCCCGTCCGGCTTCGTTGCGCGTCGCTTACGTACCTCTGGTACGCGGCGCTCCGCACGCCTCGCCGGCCGGGCGCCTCGACGCCCATAAATGCGAACTTATTTTTGCGCGA
>JACRCP010000393.1 GCA_016218965.1 Deltaproteobacteria bacterium
GTACGGCCCGTCCCGGACTTTGGATCGGCGGGGCAATCGGCTAGAATGGCACCCATGACACCGCTCCTGGCCTTGTTGACCGTCGCCGTGCTGCTCGACCCGTGGCTCGCGATACTCGACGAAGCGGGTCTTTCGTTTTCGGGAACCTACGCCGCGGACGAGGCGGTCGCAAAGCTAAAACCCCTCGCGCAATGCGCGGAACCTACGCCGGGGGCGACGTCGTGCAGGCGCATCGAGCGTTACGGAGACACCGAGGCAAGCGTGGTCGTCACCGTGGCGCAGGGACAAACCGAGTCGTTCATCGAGTCGGTGAACGTTGCGTTTGACGACGCCCCCGAAGAGATCGTTGACGCGACTCGCGCGTATTTCGACTCGCGCTACGGCAAGCCCTCCCGGGGCGAGAGCGACTGGTGCGGCGGCCACCACGTCGTTTCGCTCGGGTCCGGCGACGGGCGGATGACGATGTTCTACTGGAACATCTTCAAGCGCGAGACCTCGATTTGCCGCGACGGGCAGGTCGTGAAACTGATCCCGTTCGTGATCCCCGGCGGCCGTTCGAAGCCGCCCGTGTTCCTGGGGCTCGGCAACGAGATCGACTGGGGGATCCTGCCGCCGGACCTCAACGACGCCGACGCGGACTATGATCGCTGGGTCTTTGAGACCGCGAAGGGCAAGGGCCTGCGCGCCCGGAAAGACCTCATGCTCAGACGCGCGGAGGTGACGTACTTTTTCAACACCATCGCCGGGTCGCTCTCGGAGGTCCAGATCCGCTTCCCCAACCTGAGCCGCCCGTTCAAGGATCGGCTGATCGACCAACTCAAGGACGTATTCAGGTACCACGCCTCTTTCGAACTGGAGAACGGCGCCGTCCGCCGCGGCCGGATGTGCAAGGAGGACCTCCACCTGCTGGTGGGCGACGGCCCGAAGGGTTTCGTCATCTCGATGTACCACAACCCCGACGGTTTCTGCGTGGACTAAACAGCGCGTGCCCAAGGACCTATGACATCGCGAATAGTTACCGTCCCGCGCACCACTTCGGGTCGATGCTCCACCAGCCGCGCTGGGCACCGGGGTTCCAGACCACCTTGCTTCCGCCGTAGTTGTAGATGTGGTAGCCGTACCAGCGGCCCGTGCAGCCTGTGTTGCTCACCGCGATCTCGTCAGTGTAGCCCAACTCGTGCTGCCCGGCGCAGAAGCCCTGGTCCCGTAGCGCCTGGGCGACCGCCACGAACCACTGCTGGGCGTCCGGGTACTGATCGCCGATGTAACAGTCGCTTCCGGTGTTGCAGCCCGAAAGGCCTTCCATCGTCGTGTTGACCGCCGCTGCTATCGCCGCGTCGTTCCCGACGCCCCCCGTGAAATCCTCCTCGGGCACGCCCTGCGGGAAAGAGCACCCGCCCGAGCCGCACGGCGAACACTCGCCGCCGCAGTCTTTTCCCGTCTCGCCGCAGTCGGCCTTTGCGTTGAAACAGTGGCCGTCACACGGGTCGCCGCACGGCGCGCAGTCCCCGCCGCAGTCCACTCCTGTTTCGCCGCAATCGGCCTGTTGGTTCGTGCAGTGGTTCGCGCAAGAATCCGGGCAGGCGACGCACCCTCCCCCGCAGTCGACACCCGTTTCGCCGCAGTCGGCCTGTTGGTTGAAACAGTGATTCGCGCACGGGTCAGCGCCTGCGTCCGCGCCCGCGTCGCCGCCCGCGTCCGGCGCCCCGGCATCCTGCCCGCCCGCATCCTGCGCCGCGTCGTCTACCGTCCCCGCGTCCCCCATCGTCCCCGCATCTGTTCCCGTGTCCGCTGTCCCCGCGTCAGGTGTCCCTCGGTCTGTCGAACTGTCGCGCGCCCCGCCGTCCTTCCCCGCCCCGCCCTCGTCGACAACATCGTAGCAGGCGAGGAAGATAGGGACGCAAACGAGCACTCTCGCAACGCGCCGAATCGCTCCAAGACCATCCCCGGTCCTTCGCCTCGACACGGGCGCACCTCCTTAGCGAAGTTCGCGAAACAACGAGATGATACACGATCGCTTCCCCGCAAAAAAGCCTGATTTTCCAGACCCGATTTTCCAGACCCAAGCCCGCCCACGGCGGGCGGAACAGAGGTAGCCGCGTGCGTGAGCGCGTGGTGTCGCGCCGCCCCCCGCATCCACGCAAGCCCGCCATTGGCGGGCGCCACTGGGCAATAACGGGGAGATGTCTTGATCTCATGTTCCCGACCCCTTGCGGACAGTTGATGAGGTCCTTCTACCACACTGAAGGGGAAAAGAAAAATCGGCATCGGAGGGCAACCGACGCGTGAAGGTTTCATCTTACGCGTACCGGCTCGTTTTTCTTTACAACCCCGACCGCGTAATGTAGGATGCGTCGCCTTTTGCGGGTGGGGCAGTAGCTCAGCTGGGAGAGCACCACGTTCGCAACGTGGGGGCCGAGGGTTCGAATCCCTTCTGCTCCACCATACTTCGCTCTTCGAGCTTCGTATGGCACGCCATCCTTCGCCAATCGAAGCTGTTGCCGTCATGGAACCCCTTTTCGACACGCACGCCCACCTTGACTTCGAGGACTTCCGTCCGGAACTCCCTGATGTGCTCTCCCGCGCGCGCGCGGCGGGCGTTGAGAAGATCGTGACGATCGGGTTGGCGGGACCGAAGTACGACCCTGCCGCAGCGGTCGCACTCGCCGCAAAAGAGGAAGGAATCTGGGCCACGGTCGGGGTCCACCCGCACGACGCGCTTTTGGGGCTTGACTACCGCGCGCCGTTCGAGGCCGAACCCAAGACCGGTTTCCTCGCGGAGTGGAACGCCAAGGCCGACCGTATCGTGGGTGAGCTGCGCGGGCTCGCGTGCGATCCCAAGGTCGTCGCCATCGGCGAGGCGGGTCTCGACTACCACTACCGTTTCGCCCCGCACGCGGTCCAGAAGATGATGCTCGAGCGGATGATCGAGCTTGCCAACGAAACAGGCAAACCGCTCGTCATCCACGACCGCGAGGCCCACGAAGACACGTACGAACTGGTCAAACACCGCCTGCGCCCGGGGCTTTCGGGGACCTTTCACTGTTTTTCGGGTGACGCGGACTTCGCGAAAGCGGTCCTGGGCATCGGCTTTTACATCTCTGTCCCGGGCGTCGTGACGTTCAAGAATGCCGCCGTTCTCCACGGGGTCGTGAGATCCGTGCCCGTCGAGCGGATCCTCCTGGAAACCGACTGCCCCTACCTTGCGCCCATCCCGCACCGCGGCAGGCGGAACGAACCGGCGTTCATGGTCGAGACGGCGCGGAGAGTTGCGGAACTCAAGGGGTTGAGCCTGGATGACGTCGCGCGGATGACGACGCTCAACGCGATGCGCCTCTTCCGACTCGGGGCCCACGGACCGACGGCGATCGCATACGCCATCCGCGATTCCCTCTATCTGAACATCACGAACCGGTGCACGCTCGCTTGCAAGTTCTGTGCAAAGCAAAGGGACTACACTGTCAAGGGACACTACCTGCGCCTTGACGACGAGCCGTCCGCGCAGGAAGTCCTGGCGCTCGTCGGGCCGCAGGCCGGGGGATTCCGCGAGGTCGTTTTCTGCGGCTTCGGCGAGCCGATGCTCAGGATCGACCTCATCAAGGAGGTCGCGGCCGAACTCAAAAAGCGCGGCGTGCCCGTGCGCGTCAACACGGACGGCCTCGCGAACCTGGTCCACGGCCGCGACGTCACAACCGAGTTCGCCGGACTCGTCGACGTCTATTCGGTAAGTTTGAATGCCGCCGACGCTGAAACCTACGCCCGCATCTGTCCCTCGGAATACGGTGAAAGCGCGTATGCGGCGGTCCGGGAGTTCATTCTGGCCGCAAGACGCAATGCCCACGTCGTTGCGACGGCTGTCGCCCTCCCGCGCCTGGACATCCAGGCGATCCGGCGCGCGGCCGAAGACGAGCTGGGCGTGGAATTCAGGGTGAGGGAGTTCAATGAAGTCGGGTGATGCTATTCAAGAAAATCCGGCTTTTCGAGCCTTTTGGCACAGTCCTGGAAAAAGCGGGCCGCCGGGTAGCCGTCGATTGCCCTGTGGTCGAACATGAGCGTGAGCGCCAGCGTCTTGCGCGCGACCACCAGGCCGTTTTCGGCCACGGGCCGCTCCTTGAGCGCACCCACGCCAAACGTGACCGTCGCCGCCGCGAGCGGAAGGAAGTCGTCCACGCCCGCCGACCCGATATTGGTCAGGCCGAACGTGCCCCACCCGGTCGCGCGGATCGCCGGGAAATACTGCATCGGCAGGTAGATCGCCTTGCGAACGAGGCGCGGGAACTTCGCCATTTTCACCCACCACGCGAACTCGGGGATCTCGTCGATCGGGGCGTCCCGCAGCTTGCGAAGTTCGTACGTCAGGTCACGTATCGACCTCGAGTCGCAGTCCTTGACGTTCGCGAAGATCACCATCCGTTCGCCCTCGACTTCGCGCTCCACGGGTATGGTCACGTGGCAGTCGTCAAAACGCACCAGCCGCGGCGGGGGGCTGTAATAGAGCGTTCGGGCCTCGGGGTGCTCGCGCACCGAAAGCCCCAGTCCCTTGAGCAGGATCGCCGTTAGCGGCACGGGCGCCCCCCGGGCCTTTTTTTCGTCCATCCACGCGGCGATCGCCTCGGCGTTCACGACCGCGGAGAGGTATAC
>JACRCP010000377.1 GCA_016218965.1 Deltaproteobacteria bacterium
ATTTGACTTCCGGTCTTGCGGAAGTAAGATGCGCCCGCATGATACCGGTGCTCTTCAAGATACCGCTTCCGTTTTCGATCTTCGGGTTCGACGCGATCCCCATCAACTCGTACGGACTGCTGTTGGTTCTGGGGTTCTTCAACGCGTTCTTCCTGGTCCGGCGCGAGTTCCGCGAAAGGGGGATAGACGAGGAGTTCGCCTCGACGGTCATCACGCTCGGGATGTTCTCGGCCATCATCGGGTCGCGGGTATTCCACGTTTTCGAGCACCTCGGCGCGTACAAAGGCGCGAACTTCTGGAAGATCTTCTCGGGATCGGGCTTTTCCTGGTACGGCGGGTTCGTCTTTGCCGCGATCGCGATCCTGTGGGCCGCGCACCGCCGGGGGATCCGCTGGACCGACATGGTGGACACGACCGCCCCGGCGATTGCGATAGGCTACGGCTTCGGCCGCGTGGGGTGTTTTCTGGCCGGCGACGGCTGCTACGGCCAGCCTTGCGCCTCTTTGGATCTGCACTGGCCCGTGCCGTTCTGCATGGCTTTTCCCAAGGGCGCGGTGGCGACGAAAGTGGCGGTGATCAATACTCCGATCTTCGAGCTCATCGGCGCCATCGCGCTTTTCGCGTATCTCCAGTACATCAGAAGCCGCGTCAAGACGCCCACGTACGTTTTCGCCCAGATGGTCATCATCCACGCGGTCATGCGGTTCCTGGTCGAGTTCATCCGGGTCAACCCCAAGCTCGCGCTGGGACTCTCGCAGGCGCAGTGGGTTTCGATTGCCGGGCTTGCCATAGGGGGCTTCCTGCTCTGGTACGGGCCCCACATCAAGGTCCCCGAGCCTGAACCGGCGAAGAAAAAGAAAAAGAAGCAGGACGGATGAAGGCGACGTTGTCATCGCTGTTGGCGATTGCGTTTATCGCGGCCTGCGCCGACACGGAACCCCCCGCGCTGCTCGACGTCACGCAGCTTCCCGACACCACGGACACCGTCGGCCCTTACACCGTCACGGCCGTGGCGCGCGACGACCGCGGCGTCGAATCGGTCACGCTCTACTACACGGGCGACACGTCCGAGAACGCGACGTTCAAGGCCGCCGTCATGACGCAGGTGGAGGACGACCTCTACTCGGGGGAGATCGCGGGCTTTCCCGCCGGGGCGCGGGTCCGCTACTTCGTCGAGGCCGAGGACGCCAGCGCAAACCGCGCCAAGGTGCCCCAGGGGAACGGCGAATATCTCCAGTTTCGCGTGATCGAAAACTAGAACCTGCGGACGTGTGATCCCTGTCTCTTTGATTTTGCCGCGCGCTCCCGGTACAATACCACAAAGGATCGACGGAACCCCCGGAGGCGTTATGAAACACCCCTTCCACGTCCTGGCCGTCGCGGCTGCGCTCTCCGCCGCTGCCGCCGTCTTTTCGTGCTCCGACTCGCTCTCGGACATCATCGCCGATGGGGGCGTTCTTCCCGATGACAAAGACGGCGGAACCAAACCCGCAACGACCTGCAAGAACAACTGGGACTGCAAGGCCGGCGAGAAGTGCGAAGGCGGGAAGTGCGTTGCCGAAGCCGGCGAAGACGCGGGGGGAGCCGGCGATGTAGGAGATGTCCCCGACACCGGCTGCCAAAACGACGCCTTTTGCAAGGGCGAAGGCGAATATTGCGACACGAACACCGGCGTGTGCGTCAAGAAGGCGGGCGTCATCTCGGTGACGTGCGGTACGCCCCCGGCCGATTGCGGCGAACTCAACTTCGGGTCGGTTCAGTACGGCGACACGATCCAGAAGGACGTCACGGTCAAAAACGTCGGCACGGAGACGCTCAAGGTCACCGACGTGTACCTCGAATCCGGGAGCTCGGCCACGTTCTCGCTCGACCCCGCTCTCGTCAAACAGCACGACCTTGCGCCGTCCGACGGGTTCGCCATCACCATCACGTACCAGCAGGACGATAACCTGCCCGACAACGGGAGCCTCATCGTATCGAGCATGGACCTTGCGCACCCGACGGTCCGCGTCCTTCTCAGGAGCGAACCGAAGGGGACGGTGCAGGTGGCCGTCGTGGATGCCTCGCAACAGCCGCCCGAGGTGCTCTGGCCCGCGCAGGGCGTCGCCAACTGGCTGGTGGATTTCGGGACGCCGCCGGTCGGGCAGAAGGCGGTCAAGACGTTCACGCTCGCCAACCTGGGCGACCCGGGGTCGGTGCTGGCGATTTCGAAGGTCGAGAAGGTGTCGCTGGGTCCGGACTTCACCGTGGTCGCCAAAGAGCTTGGGAACGAGAAGACCCTCCCGGCGTACCTCAACCAGGGCGACATGATTGACGTCGAGATCGCCTATGACGTCAAAAACAACAACCCCGTCATGGGCGGGGTGCAGGTGACGAGCTCGGACCTGGACGCCGACGACGACCCGGCGACCGAGGACAAGGGCGTCTTCGAGGTCAAGGTGAACGCCGCCGTCGTCCCGCCGCAGATCCTGGTCGACCCGCTCACCGTCGACTTCGGCCACGTTCAGGTTGCCCAGCCCGTCCAGAAGGTGTTCAAGGTAAGCAACGTGTCTCCGGGGAGCGTGAACCTCGCGATCAAATCCATCGGTCTCCAGGCGGGCAACGCCGACTTCGATTTTGCGCCCAAGCAAATCAACGCCATCGCGCCGCAGGGCGGTTTCGTCGACGTCACCGTCACGTACACGCCATCGACGACTGGGGACGATTTCGACAGGATTGCCATCGAGAGCGACGACCCCGCAAACCCCAAGGTCGAGGTCCAGCTCTCGGGACGCGGGATCGACCCGATTCTGGACATTTCTCCCAAGGGCGACGTCGACTTCGGCGACGTCCCGGTCGGGAACGCCGCCCAACCCGTCGACGTGACCGTGACCAAGGTCGGCGAAGGGCAGGTGCGCGTGGATTCGGTCGCGCTCACGGCCGGCACCAACGCGTCATATGTCCTCTCGGACCTTCCGCAGTTCCCGGTGACGCTCGTCAACGACCAGGACAACTTCTCTTTCAAAGTCCAGTTCAAACCGGCCACTATGGGCGCCATCACCGGCGCGTTCGAGATGAAGACCGACAGCCCCAAGTACGCGACCGTGACCAAGAACATCAAGGGCAACGGCGTCGACTGCTGCGTCGCCAAGGCCAACGCGACCGGGGTGTGCGACCAGCAGACCGGCCTGTGCGCGTACTCGTGCAAGAGCGGGTACGCGGATCTCGACGGCGACCTCAACTCGGCGGGCGGCACGGGCTGCGAATGCCAGCTCGACGCGTACCAGCCCAACAACACGTGTGCGGAAGCGAAAAATGCGGGGGTTTTCGTCGACCGGAACAAGGACCAGCAGGCGATTCAGGGGAACATAGTCCCGCAGGGCGCCGACGACTGGTTCGTTTTCTTTGCGCAGGACGAGTCCGATCCGATTTGCCAGGACAGCTTCCACATCGAGGTCACGCTCGACCCGGGCGGCCAGGACTACGACCTGATGGTCTGCAAGAGCAAGACCGAGACCTGCCCGCCGACTGACTGCCGCTGGTCCACCAAGAGCGGGACCGGAACGGAGAGCGTGGTGACGACCACCGCGGACGGCTGGGAAGACGACTGTCCGATCTTCTGCTGCGGCGGCGGGGACAACTCGGGCTATTTTTACGTGCGTGTGTTCCCGAAGAACCCAAATGCCGCTCCCGTGTGCGGGCTGTACACGCTTACGTTGAGGAACGGGAAGCACTAGGCGCGGTCTTGGAGTGCGGCGGCTTGACGCCGCCTTGTCGCCCGCAGGCTTGACTGCGGGCACGAAGTGCGCACGGGCGTTTCACCGGCGGGCCGTGCGGAGTGAAGGTATCGAACATGAAGTACCTGTTGATCGTCACGATTGGGGCGTTCGCGTTTTCGTCCTGCAACGTCTCGACGAAGACCGCCGCGGACAAACCTGATCCCTCCTGCGAAGAGGCCGTGGAATGCGCAGGGCGGGGGCTCGAGAAGGGCCCGTGCGAGGGCACCTGGGCCTGCGTCGAGGGGACCTGCGAGTGGGAGTGCGCCGGCGGGGTCGAAAAGGGCTGGTGCAAACAGCCTGCGGACTGCGAGGAACAGGGGTTGTCCAGGCCCGGGTGTGACGGCGCATGGACGTGCAAGAACAACCTGTGCGGCTACGAGTGCGCCAAGACAAACACCGAGTGCATCTCGAACGCCGACTGCCCGGCCGGCTGGTCGTGTTTCAAGGCCGACGGCGCCGAAACCGGCGAGTGCGTCGAGCAGAACCAGTGCGAGTGCCCCGCATCGTGGTCGCCCGTGTGCGGCGCCGACGGGAAGACTTGGCCCAATCCGGACTGCGCCGCATGCGGCGGCGCCGTGGTGGCCTACGAGGACAAATGCAGGTTCTGCGCTCCGCCTTCGGGCACGCCGTCAATCTGCACGGACGGCGTCGAGATCCCGCTCGAGGACAGTCTCGGCTGTCCGCTCGGGATGCAGTGCATAGACTGCGGCTGCAAGCAGGGCGATGCCGTCTGCGGCTCGGACGGTCGCACCTACGCGAGCGAGTGCCACGCCTCGTGCGCGGGGGCCGAGGTCCAATCTGGCGGGCCCTGCCCGTCGGACTGCGCCGACGACGCGGACTGCGGTCCCGGTGAGGTCTGCGCGGTCCAGTCCGGTTGTCCGCCCGACGCCATCTGTGAGCCCGCGTGCGAGACGGCCCCGGCTTGTGCCGAAGACACCGATTGCGGGACGCCGGCCGCCGATTGCGCCTGCGGCGCCGCCTGCGTGGCCGGCAAATGCTACGACCTTTGCTGGGAGTGCGGAGGCGGAGTCGCGTGCGCCGCGGACGCCGACTGCGAGAACGCCGGCATCCCGCACGAAGAATGCCCCGGCGGGGCGGGGTCGTGGGCGTGCCTCGACGGGTTCTGCGCGTGGGACTGCCTGCCCGAACCGGGGACCTGCACCAGCGAATACGACCCGGCAACCGGCCAAACCTGCACCACATGCGTGGACCACGAGGGGACCGTCACGACGAAGTGCGAGAAGTGAATCGCCACGTGCTGTGCGCACCCGGGTGGACGAAACTGGCAGGCCGAACGCGGAGTTCCGGGGTGCCACGGACAAGCAGCGCTTGTCCGTGCGGGGCGCGTGTCGACGGGACACGGACAACCTCCGGTTGTCCGTGGCACCCATCCAACAAGAAACCTTGATCGTGCGTCAGTCATGCAATCGAGTTTCGAGGTCGGTGCGGGCGACAGGGGTCACGCCTGCGGCTCAGTGTCGCGAAGTCCGAGTTCCTTCATCTTGATCTGAACGCTCTTGCGAGAGATGCCCAGCTTCTGGGCGGCGCGGGTGACGTTGCCGCCGGTTTCGTCGAGTGCGCGCGTGATGAGATCTCGCTCGAGCTCGGCCGTGGCCTGCTTGACTATGTCCTTCATCGATCCCGTGCGGATCTCCATCTTGGGGATCGGCGGCGGCACCTGGCGCGATACGATCTCCTCGGGCAGGTCGTCGGCGGCGATCGTGTCGGGGCCGCCCAGCAGGATTAGACGCTCGATGAGGTTCTCGAGCTCGCGGACGTTCCCGGGCCACGGGTAGTTGACGAGATAGTTCATCGCCTCGGCCGTCACGAGCTGGACCATCTTGTGGTGCCTGCGGTTGTACTTGTCGACGAAGTGCTCGGTGAGAAGCGGGATGTCGTCGCGGCGCTCGCGAAGCGCCGGGATTTCGATGGGCACCACGTTGACACGGTAATAGAGGTCGTCGCGGAACTTCCCGGCCTCGATGTCTTTCTGGAGGTCGCGGTTGCTTGCCGCGATCAGCCGGACGTCCACCTTGATCGTCTTGAGCCCGCCGACGCGCTCGAACGCGGCCTCCTGCAGGACACGCAGGAGCTTCGCCTGCATTTCGAGCGGAAGGTCGCCTATCTCGTCCAGAAACAGCGTTCCGCCATCGGCCAGCTCAAAGCGCCCGGGCTTGCTCGCGACGGCGCCCGTGAACGCCCCGCGCTCGTGGCCGAAAAGCTCGGACTCCATCAGCTCGCGCGGGATGGCGGCACAGTTGATCTTGATGAACGGCCGGGCCGCGCGGGGGCTGCCGGCGTGCAGGGCCGCCGCGACGAGTTCCTTGCCGGTCCCCGATTCGCCGGTGATGAGGACGGTCGAGTCAGAGCCCGCCACGCGCGCGATGAGCGAATGGACCTCGCGGATGGCGGCGCTCGTCCCGATGATCGGCACGCGCCCGCGCTCGGCGGGTTCGACGCGCTGGTCGGCGGTGCGGAGCTCGCGGGTCTTGAGCGCCTTGGCGATGACCGCCTTGAGGTCGTCCTGTTCGAACGGCTTCGTGATGTAGTCGAACGCCCCGGTCTTGAGCGCCTCGACTGCTGTGTCAACGGTGCCGTGCGCGGTGATGATGATGACGGGGACGTCCGGGTCCTTTTTTGCGATCTCGCGCAAAAGGGTCATGCCGTCCATACCTGGCATCTTGAGGTCCGTGATGACGGCGTCGAAGACCTTCTGGCCAAATGCCTTTAACGCCTCAACGCCGTCCTGCGCGGCGTGGACGTCGTACCCCTCGCGCCTGAGCATGGCCGAAAGGACCTTGAGGATGTTGACCTCGTCGTCGGCGAGGAGAATTCGCGGCTGCGGCATGATCCCTCCGCGCGAGTTTCTACCACAGACCCGCGCGCGACGCCACCGGCAACATGGCGCGGGTGCATCCCCGATATTGGGGTTTTCGTCGCCGGGCCGACCCCTTTCCAGTCGCGCGGCCTGAACCGCGCGGTCGGTGTTTTCGGGTACTCCCGGGGGCGCGCGCCGGACAGGCAGGCCGCGCTCCCGGCAGGCGGCCGGCCCGGCGCCCCAGTTTCGGGGATGCGCCCCATGGCCGCCGAGGACTTCGTCCGAGGCCGTGGGTAGAAATCGGTCCTGCTTGACTGCCTCCCCCGGCGGCCTGTATCGTGCCTGTATGTGCTGGCGCATCGTTTTTGCCGTCCTTGCCGCCGCGGCGACGCTCGCGCCCGAGGCCGACGGACTTGCAGCCAGTCACGGCATCGGGCTCGACGCGGGCTACAGCTCGTACCTCGTGCCGGCAAGAAGGCGCGGCGCGGGCATAGGGCTTCACTACCGCTGCCTTTTCCTTGAGGATCTAGGCATCCGGGCATCGGGCTTCGTCAGCAGGCACGTGGAGCTCGTCGAGTACGACGAGACCATGGCGCCTGAAACGTTCATCCTGAGCGGGAGCGCCGGGCTCGAGTACATGATTGACGTCGGCCCCGTGTCACCCGTCATCGCGCTGGGCGGGACTTTCTACCACGGCGATCTCTATCAGGACACGCGGAACGACTTCGGCTACTTCGCGGGCGCCGGCGTTGAGTTCCCGCTTTCGGGCCCTCTCTTCGGGGGCGTCGAGGTTGACTACTTTTCGCAGTTCAACCTGAGCGATGAGTTCCCCGCCTACCTGCTCGTACTTTTCAGGGTCACATGGAAGATCGGAGAGGCCCCCGAAGAGATCTCGAAGATCTGAGACATGGCTTCGTCGCGACAACGTAGTTTTCCGAACGGTACGACTCCTGCTCGCCTGCCGAAAACGTGATATGGTGGCGGGGTGAAAATGCGCGTGCTCGTCATCGCGCCGTATCTGCCGGCGGACGGGGTCAACGGGGGTTGCACCCATCTCGCCTCGCTGCTCCGCGCACTCGCGCCGGACCGTGAGACCGACTACGTCTGCTACGACCTCCCGGCGATGGACGCCAAAGGCAGGGCGTCGGCGACGCGGATTCTGAAGAAGTGCGCGCGCAACGCGGTCGTGGTCCCCTTTCATGGCCGCTGGCGCGACAACCGGCTGACACTGCGCCCCGAGGACCTGCCGGCCTACTTCACGCCCGAGATGGAGGCGGCAGTCGCGCGGCTTTCAAGGCACGGCCACGACGTGGTTCACGTCGAGTTCGAATGCATGGCGCCCTTCGGCCGTTTTGCACGCGGCAAGCGTAAGTTCGTCACCGTTCACGAACTCAATGCCCTGATGCGCTGGCGCCGGGCGCGCCATGGCGCGTTGCGCGAGAGACCATTCCATGCAGTCGAGGCGGTGCGCTCGCTCGCCTGGGACTTCGGCAACCTCCGCGGGTTTGATGCTTTGCTCACGTTCAACCCCGTCGAAGCGCGGCTCCTCCGCCTGGTGTTCCGGCGGACGCGCGTCGAAACGATCCCGGTGGCTGTCGAGTTCGGCGGCCGTGCAGCGCGACCCACCGCCTACCGCCTACCGCCTGCCGCCTCCGGGACCTTGCATGACATGGTGTTTTTGGGGAACTTTGCCCACCTTCCCAACGCAGACGCGCTGTCGTTCACGCTCTCGGCCATACTCCCCCGGTTGCCCGGCCGCACGCTGCTGGTCGTCGGCGGGGGACTCGACCCGGCGGCGGAGCGCCTGTGCAAGACAAGGCAGGGCGTGACGCTCGCCGGGCAGTCGGCAAACCCGCGGCGCCACTTGAGGTCCGCGCGCGTCGCGATTGCACCAATGAGGCTGGGAGGCGGCGCGCGGCTCAAGGTGGTCGAGGCGCTGTCGGCGGGCGTGCCGGTTGTCGCGACACCGGTGGGAGCAGAAGGGATCCGGGTCCCGGACGGAGAAGGGCTTGTCGTGGCCGAAACCGCCACGGCTTTCGCGGCGGCGGTCGAGGGGCTGCTCTCCGCTCGGGACAGGGCGCGCGAGCTCGGCGCACTGGGTCGTGACGCCGCACGAGAGTACCATTCGGTCGAGGCACTCCGCGCGGCCCTTGACGCGGTGTGGCTGATCTGAGAAGAACCGTGATACATGAAAGCCTCCCGCACAGACCTTTTTGCCACAGAGGCCACAGAGATCACAGAGTGTGAACCATCAATGGCGTCCGAAACCTCTGTGAACTCTGTGCTCTCTGTGGCTGAATTCCGAAAGTTGTCTATGAGACGAATGACTCGGATCGCCGCGCCGGTTCTGCTGATGATGGCGCTGTCTTCGTGTTCCGGCGGGGGTGACTTCGACGTGAAGGCCACCATCGAGAGGCACGGGCTCGTCCTGACGCTCGCGATCGCGTACGGTCTTGGGGTCCTCACGAGCTTCACGCCGTGCGTCTACCCGCTCATACCCGTGACAGTGAGCATCTTCGGTGCCCGCAAGACCACGAGGTCTCGCGCCTTCCTCCTTTCGGTATGCTACGCACTCGGCATCGCGGCGACGTACTCGGCCCTCGGCGCGCTCACCGCGTTCACCGGCACGCTGTTCGGGTCTTTCATGACCAATCCGGTTGTCATCGGCGCGATCGGGGTCGTGTTCGGGGCGCTGGCGCTTTCGATGGCGGGGCTTTTCGAGATTGGCCTGCCGCCCTCGCTCCAGGCGCGGCTTTCGTCGGTGGGCGGGGCGGGATTCCTGGGCGCGTTTTCAATGGGGCTTGTCGCGGGATTCATCGCCGCCCCTTGCACCGGGCCGATCCTCGTGGGGATCCTCGCGTTCGTTTCGACTTCGGGCTCGCTGGCTGCGGGTCTTGCCATACTCTTTTCGTACGCGCTGGGCATAGGCCTCCTGTTCATCGTGATAGGTACGTTTTCCGGCCTGGCGGCTTCGTTGCCGAAGTCGGGGCGCTGGATGGAGGTTGTGCGCTCAGTCTTTGCCGCGGTCCTGTTTGGCGCCGCGCTTTACTTCGTGAGGAATATCCTCCCCGTCGTTGGCGCGCTGTTCGAAAGGCCGCCGTGGAGCTACCTTGCCGCCGCGGCGATCTTTGTGATCGGCGCGGCCGCGGGCGGACTCCACCTCGACGTGACGGTCGCCCCGTGGACAAAGAAACTCCGGAAGGCCGTCGCCTCGTTTCTCGTGGGCGCCGGGCTGTTCGGGCTCGTCGCCGCCGCGACGGGCGGCAAGCTCCCTTCGCCGGAGTGGGTGGGAAGCGAGAGCGAAGGCCTGGCCGCGGCAAGACAGGATGGCAAACCTGCGATCCTCGACTTCTACGCGGACTGGTGCGCCGCGTGCAAGGAACTCGACCACAAGACGTGGAGCGACGCGCGCGTCATCGAGGAGTCAAAACGGTTCGTCATGATCAAGATAGACGCGACATCGGGGGACGACGCGGTGACCGGCCTGCAGGAGAAGTACGCCGTCCCCGGCCTGCCCGCGGTGATCTTCATCGAACCCGGCGGCAAGCTTCGCCCCGACCTGCGCGCAAACGGGTTCATACCCGCGGACGAGATGCTTCGGCGAATGATTATTATTCGGTGACACGCACAGGGTGCTTTACAAGGGGGTAGAGTTGGCCTAGCATTCCGGCGGCGAAGACCCGCCGGCAAAAAGGAGGAGGAGACATGAGAATGGTCGTTGCAATAGTTGCATGCCTGGCAGTGGCGGCGTGGGCGATCCCCGCGCTCGCGGAGAGCCCGGACACGCCCGAGAAGGCCGCGAAACCGTCAGACAAGAAGGACGGGAAGGAGCACAAGAAGTTCAAGCCGCCGGACGACGACAAGGACGACGACAAGAAGGACGGAAAGAAAGACGACAAGAAGTGGAAGGCCCCCGACCATGCGCTGCCGTCTCCGAAGAAGGAGAAGAAGTTCCCCGAGACGCAGTACCTCGGCTCGGCCAACGTCTGGTTCCCGCTGGCGGCCCCCGATTACAACGACTCCTCGACGCCGGGCAAGTTCGGTGTCAACCTGGACATCCTGACGTTCACATACCGCTGGCAGGTTGACTCGGGCGTCCGGTTGACGCTCGGAAACGCTGGCGGGTTGTTCTACGAAAAGGACCTCTGCAAGGGGACCTGCCTGCAGAACGTGATCTTCAACGGTTTCGGCCTCGGCTACGAGCGGTTCTTCGGCAAAAGCGAGACGTTCATCCCGTCGGCCTACCTGTCGCTCGGCCCGGCGCTGGTCGTCGAGAACTTCACAGACGCGATTCTCGAAGACCAGACCACGTGGCACTACCGCTGGGGCTTCACCGGCGAGCTGGGCGCCCTGATCCGCTACCGCCCGAAGGACTCGGAGTGGTCGCCGTTTTTCCAAGCCAAGGCGACGTACTTCTATTACAACGGCCTGGCCGACAGCAACCTGTTCGGCTTCGGCGTCGGTATAGGCATCGAGCACCTGTTCTGACGCGGAGGGCGCGGTCATGCCATGAAACCCCGCCGCGGACCCATCGCGCGAACGCTTTTCATCGCCGCGGCGGCGGCGGGGGTCGCCTTTGCGGCTGCCGGCTGGCTTGAGGGGATCGACAGCGCCTACGGCGACCTCTGGCACAACCTGGCGGGCAGGCGCGCCGAGCCGCGGCACGTGGCAATCGTCTCGATTGACGACCAGACCCTGCTCGATCACAAGGACGAGCCGCTGGTTTTCTGGGGGCCGCACTTTGCGCGGGTCATCGAGGTCGTCAGGAAGGCCGGGGCAAAGGTCATAGGAGTCGACTTTTTGTTTTCGGTCTCGGCCGAGTCGTGGCTCAAGAGACTCGACCTCCCCGAAAGCGACAAGAGCCGGACTTACGATGTCCCGTTCCGCGAGCAGATCGCCCCGGGCGGCATTGTGCTAATAGGCCTTTTGGCCGGCGAGGCCGCGGATGTCGGCAGGCTCCTCCTCCCGATCGACGACTACCAGTACGTCCTTCCCGGCGGCCGCAACGACGTCGGTCTGGCAAACCTGCACACCGACCCGGATGGCGTGGTGCGCAGGTACGTCACGGCGGTGTTCGACGACGGGACGCAGCCGGCGGCGACGTTCGGCGCCCTGCTCGCGGCCAAGGCGGCCGGCATCGACCCTTCGCGCCGGGAGTGGAACATCGGGGGCGTCCGGTTGGACAACGGCCTTTCGCCGCGCACCATCGCTTACATGGGCCGGCCGGGGACCGTCCCGCGTATTCCGTTCGGCCAGCTCCTTCCCAAGGGGGCCGAAAACACCCGGGAGATCGAGGTGCTCAAAGGCAAGGTGGTGATCATCGCCGCCGAGCACGTGGGGAACCAGGACGTCCACCTCACGCCGTACTCGCTCCCCGCATTCCGGCGCGGGGAGCGGATGATGAGCGGGGCCGAGATCCACGCGAACATCGTCGAGTCACTTCTGTCCGGCCGCAACCCGCGGCCGGTGAACGCCTGGCTCCGTGCTATGGCGGTCCTCGCCGCCGTGGTTCTCGGAACGGCGCTGTTTTTTTCGCTGGGTCCCGTTCGCGGACTGCTCGCCGGTACCGCGATCGCCGCGGCGTGCGCCCTGCTCTCGTACCTCGGCTTTCGCTGGGACAAGTTGCTATCGACGGCGGTCCCGCAGGCGGGGCTGGCGCTAAGCTACCTCGCGACGCTCGCCTTGCGCCTCACGGGCGAGGAACGCGAGCGGGCGAGATTGCGCAAGATGTTCGGCCAGTACGTCTCGGACGACGTCGTCGAGCTTCTCCTGTCAAAGGGACACCCCAATCTCGGAGGCGAGTCGAAGCCGGTGACGGTCCTCTTCTCGGACATCCGGAACTTCACGAGCATTTCCGAGAAACTCAAGGCGCCCGAGGTGGTGGAGATGCTCAACACCTACTTCAGCCGCGTGTGCGAGCAGATCTACCGGGAGGGCGGGACGGTCGACAAGTTCATCGGCGACGCCATCATGGCGGTGTTCGGCTCGCCGGTCGAGTACACAGACCACGCCGCCCGGGCGATCCGCACGGCCATCGCCATGGCGGAAACGGCGAAGGAGTTTAAGGGGTGGATGGCGAAGCGGTTTGCCGGAAGGGACCTGCCGGAGTTCAACATCGGCGTGGGCATCCACACCGGCGAGGCCGTGCTGGGAAACGTCGGCTCGCCCAAGCGCATGGAGTTCACGGCCGTGGGCGACACCGTCAACACCGCGTCGCGGCTTGAGGGAAAGACCAAGGAGATGCAGTGCGTGATCCTCGCAAGCGCAGACACCGTCAAACAGGTCGGAGCGGGCGTGCGGACCGGCAAGACCGCCGTGCTCAACGTGAAGGGGAAGAACGAGCCGGTGGAGGTGTTCGAGGTCCTTGGGATGGATGAGGCGCGATCGAATTTGTAGGGGAGCCACGCAGTCCTTGGCCCCGTCGGGGACAAGGGCAAGTGCTCCCGTGCGGCTGGGGTTCGAAACCGTGGAAAGGGTGTAAACCCTGAACGTTATACACATCTACCCAACCGCAGCTGGCTGAAGATTTTTCTGGACACAGGGTCGTGACTGTGGCATACAGTCGTCCATGGACGACCGACTCGGGACCGTTCTCGACGTTCCCCGGACACTCCTTGGCAAG
>JACRCP010000383.1 GCA_016218965.1 Deltaproteobacteria bacterium
TCGGAGGCGTGATTGCCTGACAGTGAGCCGTTGATAAATCCAGGCGTTCTCCTCGGAGAACCATGTTCGGTATATGGAGTCCTCATGGCACCTCGGTACTCCATTTCCCTCGGTTTTCACTCGGAACTAAAGAGATACCATCTTCTTGATGATCACCGCTATCTTCGTAAGTTCCCGGTCGACCGTCGCTGTCGGACAGCGCGGTGGGATCTTCTGTTCGAGTTCCATGCACTTCACGAGATTGGGCGATACTCCCGCAAGACCAATAAGTCTATCAACGGCTAGTGGGGGACAGGTTGACATCCGGAGGGTTGGAAGGATCTCTGGGTGTTCCCGTATGACAGAGGCTCGAATGTCGGTGAGGTTCCCTGAGTCTCGAAGTGCCGCCTCTACTGCCTTCGTCGTCTTGACTCTCGTATCTCGAAACGCCTGTGGCGCGAACTGCATGAACCATTGGTTATACATATCCACCGATTCGGCAATGTCCGCCTTCCATCGCTCGGGCCTGTCGAGGTTCAACCCCATGTCCTTCTCTCCGAACCGCGTTGGCGACCCGTTTCATTCCTCGCCCATCGGCTTCTTGGTACGACTCTTGGCCGAGCCGGATATTGCCGCAAGTCAGATGGCAAATCCATAGCGATGCTTGCCGCCGGGCGGGCGGTAAGGGCTTAGAAAACCTGAGTCGTTGCGTGATCATGTAGAACCTTCACGCGAAGGATACGTAGAATGTACACTACGGAGAATGGATCGGCGGCGGGTCCGGGGGGAGGCCAACGCCTTTGAGGTATCGGCGGACCGAGGCGCGGTCGCGGGCGGCTTTCCGCCGGCCTCGATCCTCGTCGCCGCGTGCAGCGAGAACTCCCGCGACGAGAAACACAGCGGCCCGGCGCGGACCCCTTCGGCTGGGTCCGAGAGCACCCGGCGCACGACCCGCCCGGCGCGCTCGCCCGTGGCCACGTGGTTGTTCACCGACGCGGCCGTGTTATCCCGGCCAACATCGGCGACTCGTCTGCGAACGGGTCCGGACCGTGTCGATGAAAGAAGGCATGCAGGAACTCTATTGGCGACTGCGTGAAATCCGGCATCGATGCCGCCAGCGCGATCTCGAAGTCCGCCTGCTGACCCGTTTTGCCGCTCGCAGGCTTCCGTGATACAAACCCCGCTCGATGGGATCGGGCGACGACATCCGTTACGAGAAGCTCCGCGTCACCGTCGACAAGAGCCACATCATCGCCATCGGCGAGCGGCTCTACGCCGAGTCGATCGAGCTCATCCGCGAGCTTGTGAACAATGCCTTCGACGCCGACGCGACGAGCGTGAGAGCCACGGTCAACGACGCCCGCATCCAGGTGGACGACAACGGGAGCGGGATGGACCTTGACGGCCTCCGGCAGTACTTCAACATCGGGAGCGACGCGAAGGTCACGGAGAGCCGATCGCCAAAATTTTCGCGCCAGCGGATCGGGCAATTCGGGATCGGGAAGTTCGCGTCGCTCGCCGCCGCGCGCACTTTCGAGGTCTTCACCCAGCGCGGGGATTTCGCGGCGTCAGTGGTCTTCGACAAACAGGAGTGGCAGACCGACCGGGACGCGTGGGAGCTGCCGCTGACCATACTTCCGGCCGACCCGGGCAAGGGCGACGGGACCTCGGTGGCGCTCACGAACCTCTTCAGGTCATTCGAGCCGGCCGAGATCGAGCGGATACTCAAGGACGGAGTTCCGCTTCGGGACGCGCACTTCGCGGTGTTCCTGAACGGTCACCGGGTGATGCCCAGGGTCTATTCCGGCAGGCGTCTCCCGATCATGGAAGGCTGCGCCTTCGGGCCGATCACCGGCGAGGTTTTCATCCTTTCCGAATCCGCGTCGAACGGGCGGATCGAGGGAATCGAGGTCAAGGTCCGGCAGGTGACGGTGCGGCGCGAGACTTTCGGCCTCGAAGAATGGGGCCGCGACGGCGCGCGCGTCACGGGCGAGCTTTACGCGGACTTTCTCCCGGTCACAAGCGACAGGAGCGGGTTCGCGGTCGACTCGCCCGAGTACGCCGCATTCCGCGAGGTCGTGGTGGGCCTTCTGGACGACGTCCGGCGCTCGATAGGGAAGATGGGCGAGAAGCGCGAGCGGATCAGATCCTCGCGGGCGCTCAACGAGGCCATCCGAAGGCTTCAGCTTGCGCTCTCGCGAAACCCGCAGTTCTCGCCGTTCGGCGTTGTCGCGCCGCCGAGGCCCAAACACGAAAAAGCCGGAACGGAAGACGAAACGGGAGGCCCGGCGACAGCACCCGTCGAGGCCGACTCGGACACCGCCAAGACCCGGAAGCGGCGGGCAAAGCACCCGAAGGTCAAGAGCATCACCCCCGGGGCGGTCGTGAAAAAGAGCCGGATAGGCGACTCGCTGGTGTCGTTCTGCCTTGATCACTTCGGCGAGGCGGGGGCCGAGGCCTTCACCGACGGCGGCGTCATCTACATCAATGTGGACCACCCGCTTTTTGTCAGGGAATCACTCAAGCCCCCGACGTTCGTCATGCACGTCGCGCGCCTGCTCTCGCAGGAGATCGCCCTCATGAAGTGCCCCCGCAACCCCCGCCAGGCTTTTGAGAGGCAAAGTGTGTTGCTCCGCGACGCGTTTGTGGAAACGGAAGGGTAGACCCTACCAACTTCCGCCGTCGGCCTGCGGAACCCTGCAAACGCTGAATCCAAGCCCGGTGTCTGTGCAGACGGCCGGCTCGGTGCAGTCTTCGTCAGCCGCACAGACCTGCCAGCAGAACATCCCGCCGTTGTCGAGGCACTGCACGCCGACCACGCACTCGGCGGCTGCGCCGCAGGCTTCGCCGGCTTGCTTTGTGCCGGATTCGAAACAGAACGGTCCTTCCGAGGTGTAGTAGCAGGCCCCTTCGCTCCCGTCACGTTGCAGACAGGAACTCCCGATCACCGGACACGAGGCATGGCACTTCCACGCCTCATCCTGGCCCGTCCGCGCAAAGCATTTGCCTCCGGAGCAGTCGTCCTCGGGCATGCAGCAAAGGCACTCCGAGTTCTGGCCGATGCCTGAATCGATCGAGTCGTCGTCGTTGCACCCCGTGGCATGCCCGAACACAAAAACGACGAGTCCTCCGAACACTCCGAAGAAGCAACAGGCGGCGATTCGCATCTGTCGAATGGCCATTCGGCACCCCCTTGTCGAGACGCAACCTCACGCTCGCGAAAAGATTCTCTCCAAACCAACATGGGAAGTCAAAGCCCCCGCACACTCTGCCAGAAGGAGAGGATGTTGTCACAATACCGTTCCGGGGTGAATGTCTTGGCGCGGGCGCGTTCTCGAGCCGGTCATCCATACTCTGCCTTCCACCCATGCCTTTTGCAACAGGAAGATAACACAGGAAGATGATACCCAAAACCGCCTCTGAAAGGAAGGAAAACGCCGCTGCGGGCAGGTGATCATTCAGTCTTGGGTGGGGGACGGGTTTCCCGGAGCGGCATGTTTACGGCAACCGCCGGGCGAAGTGAGATGATGACGCATCGGAAACTGACGCGCAGGGGAAGCCGGCCCCCATCCGAGACTGAATCCTTACGCGGGCAGACGGGGGCAGTGCCCCGTTTTGCGGACGTCAGGAAGGCGTTGTTACCGATCGCGAAAAACCGCGCAAAAATGGACCTGTTCGCCGACAGGGTGTTGAGGGGTTGCGTCTCTTGCAGGCTACCTGAGAGTGAGGGGCGCTCGGCCCGCCTGTATCTCTTTAGTTCCGAGTGAAAACCGAGGGAAATGGAGTACCGAGGTGCCATGAGGACTCCATATACCGAACATGGTTCTCCGAGGAGAACGCCTGGATTTATCAACGGCTCACTGTCAGGCAATCACGCCTCCGAA